>JARYMF010000003.1 GCA_029907255.1 Armatimonadota bacterium | reverse complement strand
CGATATTGCCAATTGGATTAGCATCGCAGCGATGGGTGCGATGAAAGCAGTAATTAGAAGAGCTAGTCCTCCACCGCCATTTCTATTATCATCCGACCGACCCATACCGCCAAAAATTGCTGCCCAGCGAGCCATGTTTGCGAGCATCATGATTGCTCCGGCCAATGTAGCAGCAATCGTTGAAATTAAGATATCTCTGTTCTTAACGTGTGCCAATTCATGAGCGAGCACACCTTCAACCTCATCACGGTCAAGTATTCTGAGAAGTCCCTCGGTTACCGCGACAGCCGCATTTTCGGGATTGCGGCCGGTTGCGAATGCGTTGGGCATTTCACCGGGAATAATGTAGAGTTTTGGCATTGGGAGACCGGCTTCCATTGTTAGCCGCCTTATAAGAGAGTACAAACCGGGTGACTCGGCCTCGCTTATTGGTTTTGCACCATACATCGCAAGAACAATCTTATCGCTGTACCAATACGCGAGTCCGTTCATCGCCAAAGCAAATATAAAAGCCCAAACTGTCCCTCTGGGGCCTCCAACCATACCTCCTACAAGGACTATGAGAATTGTCAACGCTGCCAATAAAATACCTGTTTTTAGCGAATTCATAGAACATCCAACTCCTTTAAACTCTCGCGGATAATATACCTAAATATAGTTGATAAGTCAACTATTTTGATTGTGTTTTCAAAGGGTCAAAAGACCCACATGCTACCATTTTAAAATTGATTGTGGTAATCTTTTTGTCGGCGGTTTCTTTCTTTTAATTCTTACCCTAATTCTGGCTGAGCTAGTCAAACTAAGCTACCAGTTTCTTGGTTACTTTAAACTTCGTTTTGACTTAATTGAAGCAGAATAAACAAGAAAGGAGCTAATATGAAAGACGACAGAATTTGGGCGTATTTAATTCATCTTGGCTTCAATTTTTGGGCAGACCGTGAAGCCCCTGAGTGGAACTTGCCTCACATTACCGCAAGGCCGTATATGCGTTTTAACCGGGAATTGTGGGAGCGACTGATTCCAAAGTTTGTAGAAGCTGGAATAAACACGCTGGTCATTGATCTTGGCGAGGGTGTGAGGTATGAGAGTCATCCCGAACTAGCCGCGAGGGATGCCTGGACAGTGAAAGAGCTAAAGACCAAACTTGCATGTCTTCGTAACCTTGGCATCGAACCTATTCCGAAAATGAACTTTTCTGCATGCCATGATGTTTGGCTGGGACCCTATTCTCGAATGCTAAGCACTGACACGTACTACGGGGTCTGCAGGGACCTAATCCAAGAGGCTATTGAAATTTTTGATAAACCGCGTCTTTTTCATCTTGGCATGGATGAGGAAACGGCTGCACACCAGGCAATGTATGATTACGTTGTAATCCGTCAGCATGATTTGTGGTGGCATGATTTCTTGTTTCTTGTAGAACAGGTTGAAAAAGGCGGCGCACGTCCATGGATTTGGTCAGATTATATATGGGTACATCCGGACGAGTTTTTAGCAAGGATGCCGAAATCAGTACTTCAAAGCAATTGGTACTATGGTGAGTCTTTTTCACCAGAAATTAGCTATGTAAAAGCATACCTTGATTTAGAAAAGCATGGCTATGACCAAGTTCCTACTGGGAGCAATTGGACGGTTTCCACGAATTTTAGAGATACAGTTAAATTTGCGAAGGAGAATATTGCGCCCGAAAGACTTAAAGGTTTTCTTCAAACAGTTTGGCGGCCATTGCTCCCCGATTGCTTCGATCGGCATATAAGTGCCATTGAACAGGTAGGCGCGGCGAGGAGCGAGTTTATGTAGTGAATTAGCATCCTTTGCCGAGCTTAAGGTGAAATGCTAAAATAAAACAGTGCTTTGATCAACAATGCAAAGCACTTTGAGTTTATATCTTGCCAGCGGAAGTGAAATTGCAATGCCTAGTTTGAACCAAACTCCATCTGGGGAGCGATTGCACATAAGCATATTTGGACGCAGAAACTCGGGGAAATCATCTCTTATTAATGCATTAACCGGTCAGAAAGTGGCAATTGTTTCTGATATTCCAGGCACAACGACCGACCCCGTGTCCAAAGCAATGGAGATACTTCCAATTGGACCGGTGGTTATCACAGACACTGCAGGTATTGACGACGTAGGGGTGCTTGGCGAGCTTCGTGTTGAGAAGACACTAAGAGTGTTAGAAAAAACTGACCTTGCAGTTTTGCTAATTGAAGCAAAGCAAGCTCCTGGCGAGTGGGAAGACAAGCTAGCTGACATGGCTGCCGACCGTCAAATTCCATTAATTGTAGTCGAGTCAAAGAGCGATTTTATTGCGGATGATAACAAAGCTATTAGTCAGGTCGAAGTTTGGGCACGCAAGCGCTTTCTCCCTTTTGTTCGTGTCTCATCTGCAACCGGTGAGAATATTAATGTTTTAAAGCAAGAATTGATTGCAAATGCGCCCGCAGGATTCTGTGAACCAACAATAATTGGTGACCTTATTAACCCGGGTGAAATTGTTGTCTTGGTGGTACCAATTGATTCAGCAGCACCAAAGGGCAGATTGATTCTCCCGCAAGTAATGACCCTGCGCGACGTTCTCGACCATGGCGCCTATGCTGTTGTTGCTAAGGAAAGCGAATTAAAGGCGGCGTTGGCAAGCCTCAGCCGTAAACCAAAGATAGTTGTAACCGATTCCCAGGCATTTAAAAGGGTGGCCGAAGATACTCCACCCGACATATGGATGACGAGTTTTTCCATATTAATGGCACGCTATAAAGGCGACCTTGCAGAGTTCGTGAATGGCGCGCGAGCGCTTAGAACTCTAAAGCCGGGTGATCGCGTGCTCATTTCCGAAGGATGTACGCATCACCGACAGAAAGACGACATTGGCAGTGTGCAAATCCCTCAGTATTTAAGACGCATAGTTGGCGGCGAGTTGGAGTTTGGTTTTAGCTCTGGAGTTGAATTTCCGTCAGATATTCAGAGTTACAAAGTAATTGTTCACTGCGGAGGTTGCACGCTGAACCGCCGTGAAATGTGTTTTCGCCAGAAGCAGGCACGTGAAGCCGGGATACCAATGACGAATTATGGGGTCACACTAGCCTTTATCCATGGCATCCTCAGTCGTGCACTTGCGCCCTTCCCTTCTGTCAAGACAATTTGGGATGGTTCTGAACAGTCAATGTCAAGCGGTTTAAAGGAAGAATAATTTTAGTCAACACTTCATTGCTTCGCTAAGGTTTTTGCATCTTTTGCGAGAGTGCTTTGAGGAAGTTTGGGTGTGGCTCGGCACCATATTTACGTGCAAGCTGTACCTCTAGCCATGCATCAGAATATCTTCCGACCAAGAAGAGGCATACCGCCATGTTGCGGTGAGCTCCCCCAAAGTTTGGTTTTAGATGTGCGGCTTTAGAGTACTCAGCGATTGCTTCATCATATCTCTTTAACCTAAATAAAGCGTTTGCCAACCCATAATGAGCTTCTACTGATTCTGGATTGGCTTTTATAGCTTGTGAAAAGATATCAGCAGCCTCATCGAATTTGCCTAAGCGACTAAGAGCTATGCCTAGACCAATACATGCTCTTTCAAAATCAGGTCTCAATCGGACTGCTTCTTTATACTCTTCGATTGCATTTTCAATTTTACCTTGGGCCATAAAGGCGTCGCCCAGGTTCGCGTGCGCTTCTATAAAGCCTGGCCTTAGACGAATTGCCAGTCTATATTCCTTAATTGCCTCCTCTGTCTTGCCTAATCGGTATAGTGCATAGCCTAGATTTCCATGACCAGCTGCATCATATGGATTGAAAGAAATGGCTTTGCGGTAATACTCAATGGCTTTTTGAAAATCTCCTTTAGATACATAGATGTTTCCAAGATTGACGTATGCACTCGAATAGTTGGGCTTAGCTTTTATTGCTCTTTGATAGAATTCTGTTGCCTCATCTAGTTTGCCCTGGTTTGCTAGAAGGAATCCCATGTTATTATTAGCTTCTGCATCTTCCGGGCGGACTTCGAGTGCACGTCCAAGGTATTCTGCTGCCTTATCAATTTCTCCCTTTGAAATATACACTACCGCCATGTTGTTACACGCGATGTAACTCCGAGGGTTAACACTTAACGCATGCTCAAACAAAGACATAGTGTTACGCCAATGATTTTGCTGAGAAAAAGCCAAAGTTGTTAGAACTCCAAGCGCCAATACCAATACACTTTTTGATAGGTTGCCCTTTAAGCGCAATGCTAGCCACGCAACAGCCAATGCTGGACCTAGCATTGGAAGGTATAAGTAACGGTCAGCAACCGTTGAGTAACTTTGGTAAACGAATGGTACAAAGCCAAGAACAGGTAGGAGGCCTGCCACTGTTACACAAATTGCAACAAACCAGGGGGCTTTGTTTCGCTGTGTCCAAGCAATCACCGTAATCAAACAAGGTGCAATCCAAGTTGCGTATCCCCACCAATTTTCTAAAACATATGCGGGTGTGCGGCCGTAGTCTGGACCCAAGCAAAACGGGAAAAACAGCTTGTAAAGGTAGAATGCTATTGCGTCTCCTGCCACAAATGGCCGCTGCCAAAGTTGGGGTACAAAGCTTACTTGTATATCTGGCTGAATTTTCTTCCCAATTATAATAAATGGTATGGCTAAAGCAATCCAAGGCAAAACATTACTTGTGCTTTGCTTAATTGACCTTTTTAATATTAAATAATCTAAAAACCATGTTATTAGGGGTACGGCAACCGCGCTTGGTTTTGCAAGCATGGCTACGATGAAATATAACATCCCCGGGAAATAGCCCCTTTTGCCACCGTTAGTTTGTCCTGCGGCAGCACCAAGGTACATCCGAAGAGCAGCAAGCGAGAAAAATGTTGATAATAATTCCTTCGCTCCTGTTGCCCATGCGACTGGCTCGACTTGGACAGGGTGGATTGCAAACACCAAAGCGCCTATTCCCCCTGCCCAAAGCTCATGCGGGATGCCCAATATGGTCTTTTTTTCTGGTGCCGGTATGTATTTTTTGATTAAAAAGAGAATAATGTTCAGCACAAGAAGAACATTTATCAAATGTAGCAATAGATTAAAGGCATGAAATGGGGTAGGACTCATGCTAGGTCTATCAGGAGCAGGTGGAAGTTTGGCAATTAGCGAGATAATGCCCCATAAGTTATAAGTTAGGGGCATATAGAGCCCTTCGTAGTGGTGTCCCCAGAAGTATAAAAAGCTGTGTAGATTAAATGGATGATAGAAAGGATTTTGGTGTATGAGCATGTCATCATCCCAGGCAACGAACTCATGCCACAGGATGGGGATAAAGACGATTATTGTTATGCTGATGAGTGCTAAGGGAACTAGCCATTCATTTTTCTTATTTATTTTCACTTTTTGCTTCTGGTTAGGTTTTGCCATAACGAATACAGAACCTACCCTCCTGGGTCCGGCATATGCTCTGACAGGGCGCGTATAAATTCGGGATGGGGGTTGCCGCCGTTCTGCTGCGAAAGATACACATGGTGCCAAGCGCCAGCGTAATCACCCTTTTCAAATAATGCGATAGCAAGGTTGTTATGGGCGTCTGCGAAGTCAGGCTTAAGGCGTATGACCTCGACATACTCTCCAATTGCTTCATCTAGCTTTCCCTGCCTTGAAAGGGTGTTTGCGAGATTGTAGTGGGCTTCAAATCGCTTTGGATTCAGACGAATTGCTTCTCGATAATGGCGAATAGCTTCATCAACGCGGCCCATTTTCGAAAAAATATTTGCTAGGTGATAATGAGCGGCGTAGCTTGGCTCTAATCTAGCTGCAATGGAGAAGTGCTCGATGGCACCTTCGAAGTCGGATTGGTTTTCAAGAATAACCGCAAGTTCATAATGAGCTTTTGCATTGTTGGGATTTGCCTTAATGGCTTCGTAGAGACTTGCAGCTGTGTTTATTTTCTTCGCACGCTGTGAAAGCGCAGTCTCTAGATTGCGTTTAATATCCAAATCATCAGGTTTAGCTTGCAATGCTTTCTTATATTCTTCGATCGCTTCATCGAGCCTGCCTTGCTGTGACAAGATATTGCCAAGATTATTGTGCGCATAAGCATAGTTTGGGTCAGCTTTGATTGCTGCCCTGTAATATTTAGCTGCTTCAGAAAAGCGGCCGATGGCTACAAGTGCGTTTCCCATGTTGTAGTTTGTATCGGGGTCGTTGGGTTCGACTTCTAATACTTTTTGAAAATGGGCTATAGCTTGTTCGTATTGCTTTTTCTCAGAAAGAGCAACTCCAAGGTTATTGTGAACCACGTAGTTGGAGCCTGTAATTGGAAGAGTGTGGCCAAACAAAGTAATTGTGTCTTTCCAATAGCCCACTTGGTACCAGGTGCAAACAACAAAGACAGCAATGATAACGCATGTTATTGATGGCAGAATGGAGGACACTTTTGGGGCTTTTTCTTTTATTCTCGTGTTGAAGTAGTCGGGGATACCCCAGGCAAGCATTATAAATATGCCAATGAGTGGAATGTATGTGTACCTATCTGCCATTGCCTGCGAGCCTACTTGTATAATTCCTATTACTGGAACTAGAGTGCCAATGTACCAAAACCAACCAACGCCCATGTAAGGTCGTTGGTGCATTTGTTTTATTACTAGCCAAGTAATTGCTAAGAATAAAATCGAAGCGAAAATTACCCACCAAATAGGTAATCCATGTATTGAATGTGGATAGAAAACCACTAGAGGCCGAGGCCAAATCATTTTGCCAATGTAGCGGATGTAAGATAAAAAGGCGTTTCCTATCCGCATGTCGAGCGGGATTTCCATTAGCGTTCCAACAGCTCCGCCTTCCTTTTGGGCGATAAAGGTTACAATGCTTGACGCAACAGCAAGCGCGAAAAGGGGAATCTTCTCATTTAGAAGTTGCCTAACAATACTTCCTGGCTTAAAGACTAGTGAGTAACTTTTAAGGCTTATGCGTCCGAGGGGCCACCAGTCTAGTAGAAGCAGAACGAATGGAAGTGTTACAAGCATTGGTTTTGACATTAGACCCAATGCAAAAAACAGCACAACTGGGATATAAGACCCGACCTTTGGGCATCTGGAATATCGGTAGTACGCCCACATCGTGATTAGCCAGAAAAATGTGCTTAGAACGTCTTTTCGTTCTGAAATCCAGGCGACTGACTCGACATGCAGGGGATGCACGCCGAATAATGCGGCAACCAAGGCGGTTCTCCATGTTGAGCCAGTCATCAATTTTAGGATATGGAAAAGTAGCAGAACATTCGCCACATGCAAAAGAAGACTAGTGAGATGATGTCCCCATGGCTTCATGTCATATACGCTACAATCTGCCATGTGGGAAATCCAAGTTAGAGGATGCCAGTTGGCAGCGTGGAATGCAGTGAAAGCCCATGCTAAGCCTTCGAGCGTTAGCCCTGCCTTAATATGTTCGTTGTGGGTTACGTATTTGTCATCATCGTAAACCACAAAATCGTTGACTAAAACACGTCCGAAGGCAGCAAAGGTTATTATAATTAGAAGAGCATAGATTAGATAGTCTCGTCGCATTGCATCATAACCGCTTCTTTGTTTTATCTACCAAAGGCTTCAATTGTTTTTTACGAGGAAATACGGCGGTATTTATTAGCCCCCATTTTGCCAATCGGTATATTAAACCAGTTGCAAGACAACCAAAGCCATACTTAATGCTTCTCTTAAGATTTATTGAGGATGCCTCGGGGAAGTACTTCGTTGGGCAGCTTACCTCTCCAATCTCATATCCAAACCATAAGATTTGTGCGAGCATTTGGTTGTCGAAAACAAAGTCGTCAGAGTTGGCATCTAGCGGTAATTTTTCAAGTATTTCTCTTGTAAAGCATCTGTATCCAGTGTGGTACTCCGAAAGCTTTGCACTTAAAAGAATATTTTCTATAAAAGTAAGGACTCTGTTTGAGAAATACTTCCAAATGGGCATTCCGCCTTTCAACGCGTGACCGCCCAAAATTCTCGAACCAATTACGCAAGGATATAGATTATTTGCTACCATTGAAACCATTGCTGGGAGCAATAGTGGAGTGTATTGATAGTCGGGATGTACCATTACGACAATGTCGGCACCCTCATTAAGAGCAAGACGGTAGCAAGTTTTTTGGTTTCCACCATAGCCTTTATTTACCTCATGTTTATAAACTTTGACATTCTTTAAAGTTTTTGCAATTTCAAATGTTTCATCGCGGCTTGCGTCATCAACGACGATAACAAGGTCAACCATTCCTTGGGCCATTACTTCGTCATACGTTTTCTTAAGCGTTTTTGCAGCATTATACGCTGGCATTACAACTACTACTTTCTTTCCTGCAAACATATTTATTCCCTCATTATTTACTTATGGTAGGCTTTCTCTTAAAAACGTAAATGAAGGCAGGCACATTTGGTTTATGCTTTGCTGCTTCTTCGCCCCACGAATATCTAGTATAATCCTCGGCAATTATTTCTATATTGCCAACTAAATCATAATACTTTCTGGCATACCTACTTGACCAGTCGAATACTTTCATTACCGAATTCTCCAAAGGTAACCATGAGGCTGATACGCTTACGCAAACGAGAATTTTAGGTTTCGCAGCCTCGATTTCTCGGATCATTTCCATCTGCATTTGCAAAGCATATGGATGAATCTCCATCAGTGGGTACATGTAAATGTATCCAGTAGCAGACCGGCGCTTAGAATAGAAATATATCTGCGGTTCGGAACCCAATACAGCTATAGTATCATTAGGTGACGTGTGCTTCCTAATATATTCAGCAATTTTCAAAGATTCAGGGAATGGATTTCCACCATAAATTTCACGGCTTACCATGTTAGGGCTAAGCGAAAAGAAGACTTCTCGCTGAGCAAAAACCGAGTGACCTACTGCTGCAATAATGATTATCAAGGGTATTGCAGCAAGCTTAGTCCCAGCCGTTATTTTGCTGAGATAACTAAAGGCGACGCTGACAAGCATTGCATTAGCCGGGAGAATCATAATGAAGTAATGATCGCGAAAATAGAGTCCTGGGCAGATGGCAAGGAACGAGAATATCCATAAGCCTATGATAAAAAGGGCTTTTGGTCTCATTTCCTTGTCCGCTAAAATGATTATAAACCCTGATGCTGCAAGTAGCCAAAGTAATGGAGATGCAAGAAATATTTTAACGGCTCGTTCGCTAAAAAGCTCCCAACCCAAAGCAGGGGACACTTGGCTAGCATATTGTCTAATATATGTGAAAGTCCAGAACCAAAATTTATTGAAAGCGCCTACTTTAACAAGGATTAGACAAGTTATGCCAAGTGGAATGACTAATCCTAGTGTGAAGAGGAAAGTTCCTGCCGCGAATCGCTTGAGTGTGAAAATATTGTTTTTTCTTTGCACAAGCACCAAGTAAAGCAAGGCGAATGCGCCAAACAAAAATCCATGTTGCTTCATTAAGATTGCAATCCCAAAACTAAAGCCGCTCAAAAAAAGAAGCAGAATCCTTTTCGATTCGAACGCCTTTGTGAGAAGAAGATATCCGCAGAGCGCAAACAAAACGACGAAATGAGTGGCATGGGCAAACATTCCAAGCACGGGCTGGCCAAGGGAAAATATTGCATAAGTGGTTGCTCCTATAACACTGCTTATTGGATTGAAGAACCGCTGTCCTATAAGAAAAATAAGTATAATTGTAATGATATTTACAATAAGGAGCCCGAGGTGAATGGAAACAATTGTTTGTCCAAACAATGCCATTATTAGCGCATATGCAGCGTATATTCCAGGAAATTTCATATTGTATACATGCAGGTATGGAGGTATACCTTTTAAAATAAGCTGGCCTGCATAGGCATATTCGCCCTCATCGCGCTCGAGCGGAACTGGGAGCAGACGTATGCGTATTAGTGCTATTGCAAAGATTACGATTGCCAGCAGAATCCAGGCTTGCCGTTGGATTTGTGGACTTTTAGGTTTTTCCTTGCGTTCTTTTTTGTGATAATTCCGCTTTGTCATTTTGCTTGATCTGCTAAATCATATGAAACCAGTTGTATAAACTGCCGAATACTGGGATAGAAATTGCTATTTCAGATCCAAGCATCAGTCCTAATATTATACATAAAGCCAACCAGCGAGAGCTTCTTAGTCCCGTTTTCCATAGAATAAACTCAATTGCTCTAAGATAGAGCGCTATAAATGGCACCATGATTCCAATTATCAACCTGCCGGATGTAAGATATGGATGTTGACTCGAGGGATACCAACACCTTCCGAAGTCATATGCCAAAGATATTACTGCCAGTCCTAATACGGAAAGACCAATCACGCCAAACGCGAAAATGTCTGCTATCCAGCCTGTGTCTCGATTTTGCCGCTTGTATAGAATCAAGTTCACGGCCGCCGCAAGTAGAAAAATAGTAGTGGATATCCAATAAAAGGAGTCAACCCACGGCACTGCGACTGTAGACTTGTGCCACACGAGTTCGCCTCTCCAAAAAGTTTTCATTAGGTCGCTCCAGAATGTAATCAATCCTTCAGGAGTGAAGATTGGATGGCGCCATATTTGGGCAAAAGGCTTTGCTGTCCACCCAAGTATATTAATCTTTCCAGACATGCCGGTGATGTCGCCTAATACAAGTAGGTTTCTAGTTAGAAAGAGAGCAGTTGGCGTTATGGCTGAAAAAATCATCAATACAATCTTTGGCAATTCACGTCCAATTCTTGCGTCCGCTGAAAGTTCGATGATTCTTAAAGCAGCTACAGCTATTAAAGCTGCAAATATCGCGGCATTTGTGAACTTAACCATAAAGGTTACTGCTACTAGGAGGCCGGTGAAAACATAAAACGCATAGCTCTTTGAACGTGAAAGATATATTTCTAATAAACAAAGAAGAGCAGCTGTAAAGAATAGTGGACTGACCACATCGTTGTTTATCGAAAAGAAAACATCTTGGGGGAAGAATGCTATCATTGCTGGTGCCCCTATGCGCATGAACAGCCGGTCGGGGTAAAGGATTCTAATAAATCGGTGAGAAAGCAAAACTAGCGGAATAAAAAGTACAGCATTCAGAAACCTTATCCAGTATAAAAGCATGCCATCGTGTAAGTTCAATAACTCGCCAAGTCTATGCCATAAACCTGCGATAATATAGAAAACAGGCGGCTGGGTAGATTCGTAGTTTGTTTTATTCATCAGCTTTGTTGTTGCTGGTTTCAGTGCAGGTGCTAATTCGCTCGGAGGTAAGTTCCACATTGGCTTTGGAAATTGCGCATTGGGGAAGCTAAGTGGATCGCATAGGTATTCAGGCGAGGAAAAAAGGACGATTAGCTCGCTTGCGCCGGCACTAAATTTCTCTAGCGCATTTGGAATTTGTCCCTTGGAATATTTATAAACTAAGTCGTAGTGAGCTTGTTCATCCACATTATTGAAGAACGGAAATGCTGCACTGAAAATAAAAATGCGTACGGCAGCAACAATACACAATATCACGACGATTACGAATTCATTTTTCGCCGTAAAAGAGTCCCACAAAGGGATTCTTTTCAATTCCCTTGTTTCGGCGCGTCTCAGACGAGAACGCCGTTTGGCACTTGCGAGTTTGGGCATAAGTAGAAACCGCTGAGCACTATACGGCTGTTCGAGATATGGGGAAACGACAGGTATAATTTAATTTATTATGGTGGTTAAGTCAAGGCGCAAAAGGGCTTTTTATTAGGGCCCAACTTAAATCATTTTGGAGGCTGAGGCATTTTTTGTTTGAGCGCTTGAATCAAACCAGGATGCGGCGTTCCACCGTATTTGCGGTATAATTGCACTTCCCTCCACGCGTCTGCGTACTTTCCGGTTAAATAATACGCAACGGCCAGATTTTTATGTGCTTCTGCATTTTCAGGTTTAAGCCGCAGTGCTTCTTTGAATTGCTCTATTGCCTCCAAAATCTTTCCTTGTCCTGCAAGTATTACACCATAATTGTTGTGGCCTTCTGAACTTTCTGGGCTAATGTTTCGTGCTTTGTTCATTTCATCGGCAGCTTCTCTAAATTTTCCTAGTCTTGCCAATGCCATCCCAAGGTTTAGGTGCGCTTTGTCGTAGTCTGGTCTAATCTGCAGAGCTATTTTGTATTCTTTGATTGCCTCGTCCAGCATGCCTTTTTCGGCAAGAGCTACCCCAAGATTATTGTGAATGGCTGCATCCTTGGGTTTTAGCTCCAAAGCCTTTCTATACTCAAGAATTGCTTTGTCCACTTTGCCTGTTCGGAAGTAAATATTGGCGAGATTATTGTGGGCTTGGGGATGATTTGGTTTGAGTCGTAAAGTGACCTCATAATGAGCTGCGGCTTCTTCTAACTTGTTTGCTTTTTCCAAAGCCACCCCAAGATTGTTGTGTGCAAGATAATTGTTTGGGTTCGACCTAAGTGCATTCTCGAACAAGGTTATGCTATTCTTCCAAACACTCGTCCGATACCAGGCTGAGATCATAAGGCTTATTATAACAAGCAGGGCAGCAAATGGCAGAATGAAAGATTTGGGAACAAAAGCTTCTTTTTTCCTTTTCCCCTTTTCTACCCCAATTCGTGAATTTCCTAGCAGTTTTGGCACTCCCCAGGCAATTATGATAAATATGCCTGTGAGTGGCATATAGGTATATCTATCCGCCATTGCTTGTGCCCCAACTTGAATTAAGCCGATTACGGGTATTAATGTTCCAAAATACCACAGCCATCCTACTAGGATATATGGGTAGGTGAAAATATTTCGCAACGCGAGAACAAATATGCAAATTAGGACAACCCCGGCTCCTAATACTTGCCATGTTGGAAGAGACGTTGAAGGATGCACATAAAAAACGGAAAGGTTAGCTGGCCAGAGCATCTTCAGAATATAGGAGACAAATGCTACAACAGCGTTTGCCGCACGGATACCAAATGGAAACCTTTCGAACGGAGCAACCGCCTCCCCCTGGGCAATATATGTCATTGTGCAAGATGCTCCTGCTAAGACCAATAGAGGAATCTTTTCTATTACCAGCCTTCCAATACTGTGCTTTTCTATAGAGCCAGCAAGTTGCTCATGAGCAAAAGTTGTTCGACCTAGGGGCCAGTAGTCCAGCAGGAGAAGTACAAATGGAAGAGTTACTAGCATTGGCTTTGACATTAAGCCGAGGGCGTAGATTAAAACCACAGGAACGTAAGTGGTTGCCCTTGGATATTTGACGTATCGTAGGTATGCAAAAAGTGTTAGTATCCAAAAGAAAGAGCTTAAAACATCTTTTCTTTCAGCTACCCAAGCAACTGACTCTACATGGAGAGGGTGTATTGCGAACAAAGCTGCAACGAATGCACTTCGCCATCTCGAATGGGTCATCATTTCTAGCACTACAAATAGGAGCGCGACATTCAACATGTGGATTAAGAGGCTAGTTACGTGATGCCCGGCGGGTTTAAGCTTGTATAACTGCACGTCAAGTAGATGTGATATCCACGTTAGGGGGTGCCAATTGTTTGCATACGTAGTTGTAAAAGCCCACTTGATTGATTCTAAAGTTAGCCCATTCCGAACATGATGGTTGGCAGTAATATACACATCATCGTCATAGTTGAGAAACTCATGATTCTTAACTTGCAGAAAGACGACAAGGGTTATGGTAAGAAGGAATAAGATTATTAAGTAGCGATTTTGCATCTTAGAACTACTGTTTTCGTGCGAAAACTAGAATCCTATTTTCTGCCTTTGGTTTATAAGCGTTTAGTTCTTCTCCCCAGCGGTATTCGGTTCGTTCTAGGTCAAGTATCTCCACACTTCCCACTAATTTGTAATTATCTGCCGAGTATTGAGTGAACCAATCAAACAATAAGGTTGGTGATTCACGCCTGCGCATCCATGAGGTTGGGATACAAACTGCAATTAAAAATTTAGGCTTTGATGCCATTGTTTCCTCGATCATTTCGCGTTGCATCTTTTCGGCTAAAGGGCTAGGTTCCATAAGCGGATACATGTAAATGTATCCGGTGGCTGACATCCGACGCGAATAAAAGTAGATTTCAGGTTCGGACCCTAGGACGACGATTCGGTCATCCTCAGTGCTGTTTTCCCTAATATATTTTCCAACCTCCAGAGCCTCAGGGAAACAGGCGGCGCCATAGGATAATCTGCATACCTCACAGGGCGTGGCTTTGAATAAAAATGTTTTCTGTTGGAATATAGAATAACCTAAAATCAAAAGAAATGCCAACACAGCTGCTTTACGATATGTGGGAGCATGCATTCTTTCTGCAATATTACATATGGTACTGACTGCAATACCGTTGAGAATAGCTAATACTGGCAGCACCACAATAAAATAATGACTACGAAAGTAAAAACCAGGACAAGTGGCAAAAAATGAGAAAAGCAGTAGCCCTCCAACAAAAGACGCACGCTTTCGCCATTCTCGATCTGCAAAAAGACAAATCAAACCCAATCCCGCTAAAATCCAAAGCGCAGGTGCCGACTGTACAACGTAACTGATGCCACTCCTAAACAGTTTACAGCCAGTGGAAAAAGATGTCTCTGTGACATATTGCAAAGCGTACGTCCAAGTCCAAAACCAGAACTTTTGGAGAGCTCCTGTCAATAACAAAATTAGACATGTAAGGACAAATGGGACAGCGGCGCCGAGGAGAAATATCGCCGCGTCAACCAATTTTTGATTTGAGAAACCAGTTTTCTCTCGCCGTAAAGAGAAATGGGCGTTGTAAATGAGAATATAGGAAGCACCAAAGATTACAAAGAATATGCCATGTTGCTTCATTAGAAATGCAAGCCCAAGGCATAAACCACTCCAAAACAACATTGAGCGACTTCTCAATTCTTTTGCTTTTAGCAGAAGTAGCAGTCCGCCAATTGCTGGTAGTATTACAAAGTGGGTGGCATGCGCAAAAACGCCCAGGACAGATGCGCCAAGAGATAGGATGCCAAAACTCGCAGATGCTACCAAGCCTGTTATGGTGTCGAACAGTTTTCGTGTCAATAGGAATACCAGGATTATAGTGGCAGCATTTATGAAGAGCAGACCAAGGTGGATACCAGTTGGATTTTGACCAAAAAGTGCCATGGCGATGGCATAAGCAGCGTAGGTACCTGGAAGCTTCATATTGTAAACGTGTACGTAGGGAGGGATTCCCTGTAGTATTAGCTGACCTGCGTAGGCATATTCGCCCTCATCGCGCTCGAGCGGCGTCGGGAGTAGCCTAATTCGTATTGCCGCGCAAAAAAGCACCACAATGAACACGAGCAACCATGCCCATTGCATTTTGCTCTTATTAAGTGCATTATGACACTTTGTTGCGCGTTTCCCGCGCTTCGCCACCAAAACCACCAGCTTCCGGGGGGAGAAACTAAGTGGAATAGCTTTACTGCTTATTGAAGGCAAAAGCGAATTTTCAGCTACTAGATTACTCCTTTATAGAAAATATGTCAATTAGGAAACCGTACTTTATTGGGGTAATTGCTAAAACTCTAGCTTTTAGAGGATTTTTGGAAAGAGTAGCTCACGTCTCAGGACTTGCATTTCAGTGCAAGTGAAACATATTATATGCGCTCCCAAATACCGGGATCGAAAGGACTATCTCTGAGGCTAACATAAGTGCAATTATTGCTCCTAGGGCGGCCCATCTAGTGTACGATTTCAATCGGGACGTTAGGATTTTGAAACCCTGAAGATATAAAATGAGAAACGGCACAAGTGCTCCTGATATTAGCCTACCAGAAGTAAAATATGGATGTTCCTGGGAAGGATACCAGCAAGTGCCGTAATCGTAAGAAATAGAAATTCCAGTCATAAACAAAACTGATGCTCCAAAAACTATGAGGTTTGCTATGTCAATAATTTTTGATTTTGTTCGCGGTCGCAGAAGAAGTAAGCTATATATAAATGCTATGAGGAAAACCGATGATGAGATCCAATAAAATCCATCAGCAAAATCCCACGAAAGTCTTTCGCCATACCAGGTAATTTCTCCCCGCCAGAAGGTTTTCATTAATTCACTCCAAAACGTAAGCGCTCCAGCAGGGGTAAATATCGGATGGTCCCATATTGCTGTAAATGGCTTAGCAGTCCAAGTAAGCATATTAATCTTTGCAGCTGAACCTGTTATATCTCCCAGTACAAGGTAATTTCTCAGTAGCCATAACCCAGCTGGCAATAATGCACTTAAAACCAATGTGGCGAGTGCCGGCATACCTTCGGAAAATCTTCTTTCATTTTTGAGTCTAATGGCTTTGAGAATTACCACAAAGCCCAGCATTATGAAAATGACAAAAGCTGTGATCTTTACTAGAAATGCAGTGGCGATAAGAAGACCAGTTAGCAAATGGAAGGCAACGCCTTTTGATTCGCTTATAAGGCAGTCGAGTAGACATAGAAAAGCCGTGGTGAACACAAGAGGCGTAAGAACATCATTATTTATGGAAAAAAACACGTCTTGTGGAAAAAAAGCCAATATCAATGGCAAGCTTAGTCTTAAGAAGGTGTCTTCATGGTAATACTTTCTTACAAATATATAGGAAAGCCAGATGAGCACGGAATAGATGATAATGTTTAAAAACCTTACCCAGTAGAGTATGAATCCATTTCCTATTCGTAATGCCTGTCCAAGTTCGTACCATAATGCCGAAATGAAGTAGTACACAGGCGGTTGTGTAGATTCATGATTTAGACCTTTTTTAACCTTTTCAAGCCTTTTCTCTAAGACAAATTCTTGTATCTCAGGAGGCAGTTTCCATATAGGAGGAGGGATTTCCCCAGTCGGTAAATCTGCGGGGTAATATAGATATTCTGGCGACCCGTATAGCATTATCATTCTGTTTGCATCATGGTCGTATTTCCAAAGGCCAGTTGGTATTTTACCTTTTGAATATTTGCAAATTAAGTCGAAGTGGGCATGTTCATCTACGTTGGTAAAGACAGGAAATCCTGCACTGAATAAGAATATACGAATTGAGGCAACTATGCATAAGATTATTACGAAAAGATATTCAACACGCAATTTTTTGTCACGATTTATTTTTTGAGAGGAATGATAAAGATATTTATTAAAACTTGGACTCCTAGGCATTTTAAAGATTATTCTCCTCTAATTTGGCGGCTTTGGCATCTTTTCGGACAAAGCGTTAATGAATCCAGGATGAGGGCGGCCTCCTGATTTTATATATAGCTCTACCTCACGCCAGGCTCCAGCATAGTCTCCGCGCATGTAAAGAATGACTGCCATATTGTTATGAGGCTTTCCGAAGCCTGGTTTGGATCTTATAGCATGCTGATATGCTTGATATGCTTTATCGAGTTTTCCGATTGTTTGATATGTAACACCTAAATTATAATATGCGTCAGCATAGTTTGGCTTCAAGCGTACAGCCTCAGAAAAGTGGCGAATTGCTTCGTTCCATTTTTGTTGCTTCACCATCATGTTCCCCATGTTGTAATGAGCAAAAGGGTCGTTAGGGTTGATTTTAAGGGCTTTGGCATATTGCTTTAGCGCTTCTGATAGATCGCCTCTCTTTATTAAAGCTGAAACCATATTATTGCGAATTACAGAATCATTAGGCTTAAGCCTAAGGGCCTCTTTATATTCAGCAATCGCCTCATCATATCTACCTTGCTCCAATAAAACGCAAGCTAAGTTGTTATGTGAATCGGCATCGTTTGGATTGAGCAGTATAGCAGCTCGAAATTGTTCCTCTGCTTCGGAATACCTGCCAGTTTCATCGAGGGCTTTGCCCAGATTGTAGCGAGCATAGAAATTGAAAGGGTCTATTCGCACGGCTTCCTCAAAATGAGCAAGTGCCAGAGCAGGTTTGTTTTGATTGGCAAAGGCAACTCCCAAATTATATTGTGCTACGCTGTTTTCACCAGTAACAGCAATAGTGCGGTGAAATATTGTTATGCTGTTCTTCCAATATCCTAGTTGAGACCACGTGCATATGCTAAAAGCAATAATAGAAATGCATGCGATGAACTGAAGAAAAGATAAACGTAAACGAGAGGAATATATTCTCCTCGTCGTTATTCTGCTTATTCTATGCTCTTCGAGCCGTGCTATCAAATCCGGTATCCCCCAGGCGATTATTATGAAAATTCCTATAAGTGGAATATATGTATATCTGTCAGCCATTGCCTGTGTTCCAACTTGGACAAGGCCAATTACTGGTATAAGTGTGCCAAGATACCAAAACCATCCGACGCATATGTAGGGATATTTCTTAAGAACAATGATTGCAAGAATCGAAGCAATGATTAAAATCGCGCTGGTGCCAAGTACTTGCCATATAGGTAAGCCAGCCATTGGATGAGGGTAAAAGATAGCTAACTTAGCGGGCCACACCATCTTAAAAATATAAGCAAGGTATGAAACTATGGCATTTTCCAGACGAATGCCGAAAGGCAGTCGCTCTGAAGGAACCACCGCCCCACTTTTTTGCTGAACAATGTATGTAATAGCGCACGAAATTGCTGACAGAAAAAACAGGGGCGTTTTCTCTAACAAAAGTTTCTTGAATCCGATAGGAAAAGCAACTTGTGAATGGCGGCGACTAAACGTAGTACGGCAAAGCGGCCAGTAGTCGAGTAGAAGGAGCACAAATGGGAGAGTTACGAGCATTGGCTTGGACATAAGACCAAGCGAAAACAGGAGTATTACTGGAATGTAAGTCTTAATTTTGGGTGATTGGACATACCTCAAATAAGCCCATATTGTGAGCATCCAGAACAAAGTGCTGAGGACATCTTTCCTTTCGGCAACCCACGCCACCGATTCCACATGAAGCGGATGAAGTGCAAATAATGCGGCCACAAAAATACTTCGCCAAAATGAGCCAGACATACGGTTTAGAATATATAGAAGCAGAAGGGAATTCGTAATATGGAGCAGAAGACTCGTGAAGTGATGGCCGGCTGGCTTTAAACCAAAAAGTTGATAGTCAATTATATGCGAAATCCATGTAAGAGGATGCCAATTGGACGCTTGCATTGTTTTGAATGCCCATCTAATACTTTGAAACGTCAGTTCTTTAATATTAGCATTCGAATAGACATAAACCCCATCATCAAAGTTAATGAAATCATGGCTTAGCACCCGGCAAAACACAAGAAACGTTGCGAGTGCAAGGAGCAAGCCGGCGAGAAGGTGTATGCGCCTTTCAAACTTCATATTGGCACCTCTTTTCGCCAAACGGTCACATTTCCATTATATCAGGTCGCTCAATTTTTGCTCCGTTAATCTCAATTGTCTTCGTTGGCCAGTCCTTATGAGCAGAAATAATTTCGGTATGACTTGTCAAAGCAATTATAGTATCTTCGGATTTTGTGCCGGCGATAGAAGGGTTCCATGCGAAAGCCTGATTTGTCTCAACGATTCCAGCGACTCCTGGTCTAGCACGATAATCCCTGCCCACATAACCAGTCGGACCGCCCTGGTGGTGGAAGTGCCACTCATTTTGAAAACCTGTGCGCCTATACGCTTCGATTGCCTTGCCAAAAATGAAATCCACCCGTGCACCAGGCCGGGTTGCGCCAATTAATTCGGCATCCACCTGCATAACTGCGTCATGCTTATGTCTGAGTTCTGGTGAGATTGAGCCAAAGTGAACTATTCGTGTCATCGAAAGGATTAGCCCCCATTTTCGGGCACAGGTTACCAGCATTGCGTATTTTTCCAAAGTATTTTCTGTGGGAATTGGGTGTCTATATTTACTTATTCGTTCGTCGGCTGCTATCAGAATTAGGTTTGGTATTATGCCCCGATCAATTAGCTTGCCGCCAAGTAAGGCTGCAATCTGATGCTCAGTCATTCCTGGTCTGACTTCGATACAAGCTTCATACATGCACTCAGCTGTATTGATACCAAGCCATCGGTACCGTTCTATCTCTTGTTCTGTTAGCGAGTATCTGAGCGGCGGAATATCGCCAGCAACCAACTTTGTGCCAGCAATTACAGTATCGGCACCTACAGTGCCGCTTGTAAGTTTACTAATCTCATCAGCTAGGTTGCTTTCCCACCAATTATAAGTTTTGAACTTAAATCCTTGGTCACCGATTTCCTCATCAAATATTCGAGGGTATTCAATATTATCGCAAACAATGTACTTTGAATCCTTAGTGATTACCACAGAAGCTACCCCTATTTCTGTTGCATTTGCCACGCGATTATCGGCACCGCAGGTGAACCAGGCGAAATTGCTTTGGGTAGTTAGTACGAGAGCATCAAGTCCTTTTAGTTCCATGAATTCCTTTACACGGCGTTCTTTTTCTGCAATCTCGCGTTTGTCAGGGAACAACGATTCTTTTGTCAATTTAAAAATCCTCCTTGCTTATATTTAAGTTTTTTACTGCTTATAAAGCAGCCTTAACTATCTCTCGGCATACTGGTCCAGCAGAGCGACTTCCAAATCCTCCATTTTCGATAACAACGGCAAAGGCAATTCGGGGGTCGTCTGCTGGGGCGAATCCTACAAACCACGAATGAGCAAGCCTGTCGCCTTGCTCGTTCTCAGCGCTTCCAGTTTTTCCAGCAACTTTAATGTTTATGTCCTCGAAAAGCCCCTTGGCTGTACCACTCGTGGTAACGTCAACCATCATCTTTCGGAGGTAAGCCGCTGTCTTATAATTCAAAGGCCTTCCCATTTCAATTGGTTCAAACTGCCTAACGATCTTGCCGTCTTTAGTGCGAATTTCCCTAATAAATTGAGGCTTCATCATGATGCCGTTGTTTGCAATAGTTGCAGCAACTCGTGCCATCTCAAGCGGAGTAACCAAAATCCGTCCCTGTCCATAGCCGCTATCTGCTAAATCTTCGGCGAGTAGCTTTGGAGGTGGGATATGTTCTAGCTTAAAGCCTTTTGTTGCCGTCTTATACAAAAGCTCAGGACCCAACTCCATCGCCAAGTGCGCGAAATATAGATTGCAAGATACTCTAAGGCCCTTTTCCATATCAACCAAACCATGAGCCGACATATCCTCGAGGTCGGTAATGTGTTTTCGTGCGAATGTTTTGCCTTTCCACCGCCATGTTACATCATGTTCGCTATGATTGCAGATATACTTGAAATCAACTCCATTCTGGAGCGCAGTTGCAGCTGTAATAATTTTGAACGTTGAGCCTGGAGGATAAAGGCCATTCAGTGCTCGGTTAATGAGCACATGGTCGTTATTTAAATCAGCCATATATTTCCTCCAATCGTGATATGAAAGCTTGTTGGGGTCAAAATTGGGAATTGAAACTGCGGCAAGTACCTCACCCGTGTGAACATCTAGAACAACCGCAGCGCCTTTGTTTTTGACCCTTCCGGTGCGCTTGTCAACCAAAGCATTTGCGTATTTCCTGAGCGCATTCTCAACTTTAACCTGAAGTCTGGCGTCAATTGTAAGCCTTATGTCTTTGCCTTTTAGCTTTGGGCAGTGAGGCATATGGCTTAGGCGATATATTGGGAGAAGGTCTGAGTAATTATCAAAGCCACGAAGGTCATTGTTTCTGCTTTTTTCTATTCCAGTTGGACCACCATACCTGGAATCAAGATAGCCAACAAGGTGAACCATGGATCCACCATATGGGTAGAGCCTTCTCCCATTGTTGGAAAACGCTACTATTTGGTTATTCCTATCGAAAATAGTTCCCCTGGGTATTCTTGCTTCGATGGCTTTTAATCGGGGATTGATATGGGGGCGTGAAATGCCATCAGCGTCGGGTACTATCGCCGATGAACCAGCTATTTGGTCTGCCTGGATGCCTTGAATCCACATAAGGCGGCATATTCCAGCCCCGCCCAGTAATAAAACAATAATGCTTGTTGCAAGGCGGTTGAGTGCTCGCTTGGTTGGTAGTGGAATATTTGATGGATAAATCGAACCGTCAGACGAAATACTCAGCAGCAAGCCCAGCGCAAAGAACGAGGCAATCATTGAGGACCGCCCAAAGCTGGTAAATGGTAAGGTGATTCCAGTAAGCGGAAGGAGTCCAAGCACACCGAAGATTATAACAACCGTTTGGATTCCTAGGAGGGAGGCAATGCTTGCACCAAGAAACCTTTCAAAATCGTTTCTAGCCCGAATAGCAATTCGAAAGCATCTTGATAGGAGTACTGAATATAAGATTAGCATTAAAATCGTGCCAAGTAGACCAATCTCCTCACCTAACGAAGAGAAAACAAGGTCTGAGCCTGCTCTTGGTATGTAGTTCGGTTGCCCAAGTCCTAAGCCGCTTCCCCATAATCCACCAGTTGCCAATGCCCAAAGTGATTGCGCAAGATGCATTCCGTTCGCATGCGAATTTGCCCATGGGTAAAACCACATATCAACTCGCACATCAAAAACGCCCAGTTTTAAAAAATAGGCAATGCAACCACTGAATGCGATGAGTCCAAGGCCGGCTATGATAAATAAAGAGTTTCCAGTTGCAATATAAAGCAGCACAACAAACATTCCAAAGAGGACAAGCATTGGGCCTAGGTCCTTTACCATGATAAACGTGGCGAGGGAGAGAAAGTATATTACAGCTAGGGGACCGATATCACGGAATAAAGGAAGCTGAAATCGGCGACGTGGACCAGTGCGGTCAGATAGGATACTCCAACGCTCAGCAAGATAACTTGCAACAAAAAAGGCTAAGGCAAGCTTAACAATCTCTATCGGCTGAATTCCCAATAAACTTAGTCGTGTTCCTCCTGGGCCTTTACCAAACAGTGCTAGCGCTATGGTTAAGATGATGGCGAAGATTGCATATAGATAAGTATATCGCCAAAGACGCAGTGTACTGAATTTTTTACTTAAAGGTATCGTTGCGAAGGCAATGCCAATAAGCACACCTTGGACTTGACGGCCGAAGACGTCGGTGTCTTGGAGCGGGTGCTTGATTGAAAACAAAATTATGCATCCCAGCCCTGAAAGCACCATTACGCATGGTACAAGATATGGGTCAGCATTTGGTGCTTTTTTTCTCAGTGTAAGGTGAAATATAAAGAATCCGCCTATCATGATAAAGGCTTTTATCCAAAATGAAATCGTTACTTGGTTGGCATCTCGAACTCTCAGGGTCTTTTTGTGTGAGGCCAGAGTATCGCTAGAAATAAGAGAAATTTTTGACAAAAGAAGGGTTGTTATAGGTTCACCTGGAGCTCTTGTTGCTACTGCCTCCAAAATTCTATAGGCGACTTCGGGGCTGATTCCAGCTTTTGCTGAAAGCTCTTCAGGACTAATAGTTGTAATGTCAATTTTGCGGCTGGCGTTTAATGTGGCGATTTTCTCCGCTTCATCTTTGGTGAGTAGCCTTATACGTCGAAGCGAATCAACATCTGTAAAATTCCCATTCTTTTTGCGGTATTCGCATATAAGTTTTGCAAGTCTGCGGTCAATACCCATGACTGCTGACAAGGTATTTTCATCGGCAGTGTTTATGTTTGCTTTCCCGCCATTGTAAAGTTGGGGAAGCTTTGCAGCATAGACAAGTGCAAATCCCATTAGCAATAATAGGGATGCAAATAAAATAAGAATGCCTTCAGTGG
Organism: Armatimonadota bacterium; assembly: GCA_029907255.1. Classification (NCBI taxonomy): domain Bacteria; kingdom Bacillati; phylum Armatimonadota; species Armatimonadota bacterium. Next base: position 285,630 of record JARYMF010000003.1, on the reverse strand, counting down.
TTCGCCGAGTATGTCCCATTTTGAGTCTACTCATTCGGTTGTTTAGACTTGTAACAACTGATTTTATTACATGCCTTCAAATCTTTCACCCTATATCCTGCAAAAATCACCATCATAACGCTTGTTAATTAGCATTTGCTGACGGATTAAGGCTCGGGCATCTTTTGGGACAGCGCTTTGAGGAATTCAGGATGCGGTTGAAATCCATATTTCATGCAAGCATGAACTTCTCTCCATGCCTCAGCATAATTTCCTTTAATGAAAAGCATTATGGCTAGATTGTTTCGGGCTTGTACCAACGTAGGGTCAAGTTTGATTGCTTGATAGTAGCTTTTGATTGCCTCATCAATCTTACCTTTGCGCTGAAGAAGGACGCCGACATTGTACCATGCATCAGGATATCCTGGTTTTATATTCAGTGCTTTTTGGAACTCTACCATAGCCGCTTCAGCATCGCCATTATTCACAAATGCTACACCAAGGTTGTAGTGGGCAACGGCATTTTGGGGGCAAACAGCAAGTGTATGTCTAAAAAGGGAGAAGCTATCCTTCCAATAACCTACTTGAATCCATGTACATATAGCTAGGGCGAGAATAGACAAGGCTGCTGATGATTGAAGAATCGAAAATGCAATTTGTTTTTCCCCTACTCTCTTGCAAGTTTCATGAGGTTTGATAAGCTTAGGGACTCCCCAAGCTATTGCGATGAAGATTCCAATTAGAGGCACATACGTATATCTGTCTGCTATGGCTTGCATGCCGACTTGGACGAGGCCGATCACTGGTACGAGCGTGCCAAGATACCACAGCCAGCCAACCGCGAGATATCTATGCTTACGCGCAAGCATTATAGCTATGAATGTGATGAGCGCCAATGAAAAGCCAGATGTAAGGACTTGCCAAGCGGGCAGATTAGAGCCTGGATGAGGATAGTATACAATGAGGCGATAAGGCCAAATCATTTTTATTAAGTAGCTTCCATAGGCAACGACCGCATTACCTAGCCTGACGCCTAGTGTAAATTCCTCTAGCGATTGTATTGCACCGCCTCGGCTTTGTGCGGAAAGAGTAATGGCACAGGATATCCCGGATAGGACGAACAGCGGGATTTTCTCAAGCAGTAAAGTTCTAAAATTTCTCGAAGTTACAATTGGCATTAAGCCAGAATTCCCAATTCGCTCGAGAGGCCAATAATCTAAAATTAGAAGAACAAATGGCAAGGTTACCAACATTGGCTTTGTCATTAAGCCAAGAGCAAAGACCACTATCACGGGCAAATAGGTTTTGATAGTCGGCGACTGAGCATATCGTCTATATGCATGCATTGTGAGCATCCAAAATAGGGTGCTCAGGAGGTCTTTTCTTTCGGCTACCCATGCAACAGATTCGACGTGGAGCGGATGCACGCCGAACAACGCTGCCACAAACGCACTTCGCCAGACTGCTCCGGTCATTCGCCTCAGCACCGAAAATAGCAGCAGGGTGTTTGCTAAATGAATGAGTAGATTCATTAGATGGTGGCCCATTGGATTGAGACCAAAAAGTTGATAATCAAGCATGTGCGAGAGCCATGTGATTGGGTGCCAGTTTGCACCGTGCATTGCAGTTAAAGCCCACTTCAGCCCTGCAAAGCTTAGTCCTTTTTTAACTTGTTCGTTGCTAACGACATAGGTGGGGTCGTCTAAAGTGATGAAGTCATGCCAAAGCACTTGAAAAAAGGGCACAAGTACAATCAATGCGAGGAGCATTGCAGCGACGTATATCTTCTTATTGGAGGTAGTGGGCTTTCGGGTCAAGTTATCCTCCTTTGTTCCTGTAGGAACAACAAAGACTTTTTGATTAGGTTTTTCTTTCCAAAATTATCACATATTCCTGTGATTGTGGGGTATTTTTTCTTGCCTCGTTGTCCCAATAATAATCCGTCCAGTCGGCTGACAACATATCAACTATACCTACTATTTTATAATGCTGCCGGCAATAATCTGCGCTCCAGTTGAAAATTTTAGTTACAGAACCTCGCGAAACACCCCACGAAAGCGGATTGACGACTGAAACGATAAACTTAGGCTTTGCTTTTTGGATGTTTTGCATCATTTCATTTTGCATTTCGAGTGCTTTGCTATGTTCCTCCATGAGTGGGTAGACGTAGATATAAGATGTGGCGGACCTTCGATTTGCATAGAAAAAAATTTCTGGCTCGGACCCTAAAACTGCGATCGTGTCTTGCTTAGTTGAGGACCTTTTAATATATTTTGCGATTTCTAATGCTTCTGGGAAAGGCTGGAGACCGTATACGGCGCGGGAGACTTCAATTGGTGATGCTGAAAAAAGCAATTTTCCTTGGTTGAGGAGCGCCGCAATTACTGCAATTCCAAAAATGGTAACGGGTATAATCGCAAGTGCTTTCTTTCGCTTTGCCAATATGGCTATTGCTGAAGTGTAACCGATTCCAATAAGGACTGCTGTAGCAGGGAGAAGTAGGATAAAATAATGCCTGCGGAAAAAGTATCCTGGGAAAACGGAAATTAATGAGAACAGCGTGAACCCTATTATAAACATATAATAGCGCCGTATTTTGTGGTCAAACAATGCTGCAAATCCAAAAATTCCTAAAATCCATATTGAAAACGATGGCTTGAAGACGTTCTCTATGGCATCCGAAAGATAATATTTAACCCCCGTCGAAAGTGATAATCTAGTAGCGTACTGCTTTGAATAAGTGGCCGTCCAAAACCAAAAATTGTCAAAAACTCCCTCAGCGAAAAGGAACAAGCACGCCAAACCGTACGGAAGAAACAAGCCACATATATATAAACCTGCCTGTTGCGCTAAAATTCGGACGCGATGGGTTTGTTTTCTTAACCCGGTAAGAAGAATATATAGCCCTGCAAAAATAGCAAAGCATCCACCGTGCTGCTTAACCAACATTGAAAAGCCCAAAAGTAGCCCACTCAAAAAGAAGCAATGCAGTCGTTGCGATTCGATCGCCTTTAACATGCAGAGAATGCCGCCAAGTGCAAAGAGAACCACAAAATGCTCTGCATTTGCAGCCAAACCGTGGCTAAGTGGGCTTATAGATAGAACAGCGAATACAATCGCCGCTATGATTCCAGCCCGATTATCAGCTATTCGCTTGGCGATTAGAAATAAAAGAACTATTGTAATGACATTGGCTAGCAAAAGACCGAGGTGTATAGCAGTTATTGTTTGGCCAAAAACTGCCATAATAACACCATAAACAGCGTAGATGCCTGGGAGTTTCATGCTGTAGGCAAGCTTATATGGAGGGATTCCTTGGAGCAAAAGCTGACCCATATAAGCATACTCGCCTTCATCGCGCTCAAGGGGGACGTTCAATAATCGAGCGCGGAGAAACCCTACGAGGAGTATCGTTAGAACAATCACGCCCCATGCTTTATAGGGGGAAAGATCATAATTTTCGAGATTCGACTTTTTGGGTCGAATTGTTTTTGAAGTCGGCATTCTTTGCATGCGGTTATGTTGCCTGCGTCTATGATTAGTTCGTGGTTTTGCGAAGTATAAACTATCACGGCGAAGGCTGCGCTGTCAATGAGGGTTTAGGCATAGCACGGGAGAGGGCCTGCACAAGCATTGGATTTGGATTTACGCCGTTGGCTTCTCCTTCTCGAATAACATCCCAAGCGGTTTTGATATCTCCTTTAACATAATAGATAAGCGCAAGGTTGTGGTAAGGCGCTGGCAAATCTGGTTTTAAGCGCATAGCTTCCCTAAATTCTACTATCGCATTGTCTAGCCTGTTTGTTTTGCGGTAGATAACGCCCATATTATTGTGTGCCTCGGCGGAATTTGGGTTTAGATAGATTGCTTTTGCAAAGTACTCTTCAGCTTTCGCATACATTCCTTGGCGGCCAAGCACATTGCCCATTTCCAAATAAGCGGCCGAATTTTCAGGATCAATTTCCAGCGCTTTTTCGAGATATTGCTTAGCTTTATGGAAATCACCCTGCAAAGCGTATCCACGCCCGAGATTCACATATGCTTCACAGCATTCGGGGTCGCTTTCCACAGCGCGGTGAAATGCTTCCATTGCTTCAGAAATCCTGCCTAATTGCGCAAGTGCAGCCCCTAGATTATTGTATGCCAGTCCTGGGTCAGGGTCGCTTTTGATAGCCAATCGGTAGTGGGCAATTGCTTTATCCAATTCACCAATCGAACTCAGCTCTTGGCCGAGATTATTGTGTGCAACATAATTCCCTTTTGTTACGGCTATCGCGTGCTCGAATAATGTAATCGTATCTTTCCAGTATCGTACTTGGTGCCATGTAAGAATTACTAAGGTTAAGGTAACGAGACTGGATGCAAATGGTAGAATGGTAGACCTTGAGGATGGGATAACTGTTAAACCTTGTTTTATTTCGCTGCGCTCTACCCTTCCGACTAAATCCGGAACTCCCCATGCGATTATAATGAAGATGCCAATTAATGGAATATAAGTGTATCTGTCTGCCATTGCCTGGAAGCCAACTTGAATAAAACCAATGACGGGTATTAGAGTGACGAGATACCAGAGCCAGCCTACCATGAGATATGGACGACTTTTGGCGGCTTTGAAAACGGAAATTGTAATTCCAAGTATTATTATCCATGAGCCAAACACTTGCCAAGTAGGGATTGTGTTGTTTGGGTGCGGATAAAATGCTGCCAAATTGTGCGGCCAAATTGTCTTAACTAGATATTTGACATATGATACAAGCGCATTAGCTACTCTGACGCCGATCGTAAAGCTTTCTACTGTTGCAACAGATCCTCCTATTCGCTGAGCGACGAATGTCATAACAGAGGAACCGGCTGCTAAAATAAGGAGCGGTACTTTTTCCAGCATAAGCTTTGAAGTTTTACCTGGAGATTTCGATTGGCGGTCAATATTCATTCGTTTGAGTGGCCAATAGTCGAGCAACAAAAGCACAAACGGAAGCGTTACAAGCATTGGCTTTGACATTAGCCCAAGAGCGAAGAAAGTAATTACTGAAATGTAGGTTTTGGTTTTTGGGGATTGAGCATATTGGATGTATGCCAATATGGTGAGCATCCAAAAGAGAGTGCTTAATACGTCTTTTCTCTCGGCTACCCAAGCGACTGATTCAACATGGAGTGGATGAACGCCAAAAAGAAGGGCTAGGAGTGCGCTTCGCCAGACTGCCCCAGTCATTTTGCTAAAAAGGAGAAAAAGCAGAACTACGTTCGCCAAATGTAGGAGCAAGTTTGTTACATGATGGCCGCAGGCATTGTGTAAACCATAGAGCTGGCAGTCCAACGCATGAGAAAGCCAGGTCAACGGATGCCAATTGCTTGCACGAAAGGTCGTAAAAGCCCATGTGATTGTGGCCCAGGTAATTCCGTTGCGGATGTGAGGATTAAGAGTAACATACTTGCTGTCATCGTAGCTTACAAACTTGTGTCCGACGACCTGAGCAAAAGCGACTGCTGTAATTATAACAACGAGAATACACAGTTTGAGGTGGATGTGAGAGCTGATTGGCTTTCCCATTTGGCCAACCCCTAAATTCACATTGCATGGAGTTACGGTAACATGGGAAGGCGGCGCTTGTCAACTGGGGTAATGGCGGAGAGGGTGGGATTCGAACCCACGGTGGCGCGAGCGCCACAACGGTTTTCGAGACCGCCCGGATAAACCACTCCCGCACCTCTCCATTTTAGAAATGAGGAATGGTTGACGGTAAATGGTTCGCATTTTATTAATACCATTAACCATCAACCATTCCTTGATGATGGCGCCCTTGGAGAGAATCGAACTCCCGACGCCCTCCTTAGGACGGAGGCGCTCTATCCACTGAGCTACAAGGGCACTCAAACAACAAATTTTTAATTAGGCAACTATAGAAGTCCGACCCACAAATAAAGTCTTAAAAAGGATGGCGCGCTTGGAGGGATTCGAACCCCCGACCTAAAGGTCCGCAACCTTTCGCTCTATCCCCTGAGCTACAAGCGCATTATTTGCTTCATTATTTTCAGCAATGGGTAGTATACCACACGCGACTATTATTGTCAACATGGGTCTTGACGTAGATTAACAGAAAGCGCATAATTTCAAGGATAAGGAGGCGCAGTTGGAATGAAAGTAATTATTCTCGGTTGCGGTCGCATTGGCTCCACTCTTGCTCGCTCGTTGGTAAGGGATGGAGAAGATGTAACAATAATTGACCGCACAAGCACAGCGTTTCGCAGACTTGGGCCCGATTTCAAGGGCAAAATGGTTTTGGGCAATGGAATTGATGAGGAAGTGATGCTGAAAGCTGGTATAAAGGATGCAGATGCGTTTATTGCGGTGACCAACGGCGACAACACGAACATTATGTCGGTTCAAATAGCGAAAGAGAAATTCCATGTGCCTAAGGTTATTGCTAGAATTTACGATCCAATCCGAGCATACGCATATCGCGAGCTTGGACTTCAGACTATTTGCACAACCGTTGTTGGCGCGCGATTAATCAAAGATACACTGCTGGGAAAGGAGTTGGGGGCAATGGCTGATTACTGCGCTCTCAACCCTGAGGATCCAGTCATTTAAGAAGTGGGGATGATAAAATGTACATAATAGTTGCTGGCGGCGGAAAAGTAGGACATTATTTAACACGAGCTTTGATTGACGCTGGGCATGAGGTGCTTCTTTTGGAGAAGGATCGCTCCCGTGCGGATTATCTTTCGGAGGACCTCGGTGAAGTAGTTACGTGGGGAGATGCTTGCGAAGTCTCGACAATGAAAGAGGTTGGGATGGAACGAGCCGATGTTGTGGTGGCGGTAACAGGAGACGATGAAGATAATCTTGTTATTTGTCAGATGGCAAAACGGAAGTTCCACGTTCCTCGCACGATTGCTCGTGTAAACAATCCCAAAAATGAAGATATTTTCGAAATGCTTGGCATTGATGCAACAGTAAGCAGTACAAAGATAATTTTTAATCTAATTGAGCAACAAATCGAAACGGATGAGGTTATTCCACTTGCTCCTCTTCAGCGTGGAAACATTGAGATTGTCGAAGTAGATCTTGGGCCCAAATCACCGGTTGTTGGAAAGAGGATAAACCAGGTTGCCCTCCCCCAGGACGCATTAATTATTTCGATTGTTCGAGATGGTCATGCAATCCTTCCAAACATTGATGTGGTATTTAAGGAAGGCGACAGCGTAATAGCCCTAGTTAATGCTGACCAGGAAGCCCAGCTGCGAGCCATCTTTGCAGAGAGCCATTAGAAGGGAGCATTAGGATGAATGCCGGCCTTCTGTTTGTTGCTGCCGTTCCTCTATTTTTGTTTGCTTACAAGTTCTATGGGCGCTATATTGCTAATATTTTTAGCGTAGATGATTCACGTTCAACCCCAGCTTGCGAAATGTGTGATGACGTGGATTATGTTCCCGCAAAGCCGCTTGTGCTTTTTGGTCATCATTTTGCTTCAATTGCAGGTGCAGGTCCGATTTTGGGCCCCACAATGGCTATGATTTTTGGGTTTATACCCGTATGGCTATGGATTGTATTTGGGAGTATCTTCGTTGGTGCAGTGCATGATTATTCCGCATTGCTAACAAGTATTCGCGAGAAAGGCAAATCCATGGCCGAAGTTGCAGAGCAGGCACTGGGGCGCGCTGGTTTTCTGTTGTTTATTGCTTTTACTATTGTAATGATCTTGATGGTAACATCAGTGTTCCTTCAAATAACTGCGACTGCTCTCACATCATTAGTACCGCTTGAGATTCTTCGAATGGCAAGTAGCCAAACTTTGCTTAAAACAACCGTAGTCAAAGGGGTTGTGAATGCGAGAATTGGTGGCATTGCCTCAACTTCAGTAATTATCATTACTTGTTTTTCTCCATTTATCGGTTATCTTCTTTACAAGCGAAAAGCAAATGTGAATTTGATGGCTCTCTTTGCGCTTGGGATTTGTATATTCTCGGTGCTTATGGGACTAAGATATCCTGTAAGCATTGACAAGAACATATGGATGATAATTATTGCGGTGTATACAGTTTTTGCTGCTGGCATTCCCGTATGGTTAGTGCTCCAACCGCGGGACTTCACAAACGCATTTATGCTTTATGGAGGTGTAGCTGCGCTAGCTATTGCTGGAATAACAGCCCTATTTCGGGGTATACCGATAAGTGCTCCTGGTTGGAATGTTGCTGAGGGGACTGCAAAGTTAGGATTAATATGGCCTATTCTTTTTATTACCGTTGCTTGTGGGGCATGTTCTGGTTTTCATGCGCTTGTTGCTGGTGGAACCACATCAAAACAGATTTCGCAGGAGTCTCATGCAAAAAGTATTGCATATGGAGGAATGCTCTTAGAGGCTCTTCTTGCACTTGGAGTTGTTATTGCAGTTGGTGCCGGCCTCAATTTTAAACACTATTTATCGTTTGTTTTTCCTGGGGCGTCGGGGCAGTCAAATCCTGCAGCCGCATTTGCCGTTGGGATGGGTGGTCTGCTTCATGATGCGCTAGGAATTTCTGCTGCTTTTGGAACAATCTTTGGAATGCTTTTGGTCGAGGGATTCGTCATTACAACTCTGGACACCGCCGTGCGTCTCAATCGCTATCTTTTTGAGGAACTTTGGGCTATCTTGTTTAGGAATCCCCCGTGGTTTATGAAAACCTACATTTTTAATTCTTTATTATCTGTTGGGTTGATGCTTTTCTTTGCTTATACAAATACGATTCTTGCACTATGGCCTATTTTTGGTTCAGCTAACCAACTTCTTTCGGCTCTTACATTACTGTCCGTTGTTGGATGGTTGGCATTGAAGGGTAGACGCTATCTTTTCGCCTTTTTGCCGGCTTTATTTATGATGGCGACCACGATGACGGCACTGGTGTATCTTTTCGTGACAAAGTACCTACCTGCAAAGGCAAATGCATTAATGGGCGCAGATGTAGCTCTCGTGGTTCTCGCAGTTCTAGTTGTTATTCTAATGGTGCGTGTTCTGGTGTCTTTTCGCGCAAAAGAAACTTCGGCGGCTGTTACCGATAATGTGCTCGCAAAAAGTAGCAAATAACTAGGAAATGCTTATTTTGCTCCCCTGCAAGTCCTTTGTTATTTCAATGCGGGTAGGGAATGCGTCTTTTAGTTCATCGATGTGAGTGATTACTAGAATCTTTTCGAAATCATCTTTGATTGAGTTAATTGCGTCGACGAGTTTTTCTCTTCCTTTGCCATCTTGTGTGCCAAAGCCCTCATCGATTATCAATGTCTGAAGCCGGGCTCCAGCACGGCGGGCAAGAAGCTTCGAGAGCGCGATTCGAAGAGCAAGGTTTACACGAAATGCTTCACCACCGCTGTAGAGCTCGTAACTTCGGGTTCCCATATCATCGCTAATTTTGATGTCAAGTGTTTCAGCAGTACCGCCTGTCTTTTTGTCACGCAATGTTTCTAGGCTTACTTGCATTGAGTTATCGGTCATTCGGGCGAGCAATCGGTTTGCTTCTTCCTGAATTTCAGGGATTGCGTTCTCGATAATAAGTGCTTGAACTCCTTTCTTTCCAAATGCAGTAACCAAATCATTGTAAATGGTTCTGTCTTTCTTTGCCTTTTCAAGGTCTTTTTGCAGCTTGTCAACTTTTTCCCGCAAAGCTTTACAGCGTTCGATTGATTGCCTGAGGTTTGCAATTCTACCAGTAATCTGTCGGTCTAGCTCTCGAAGTTGCTCCAGAGTTTTAGAGACCGCATTAAGTTCAGTTATTACCGCGTCGAATTCCAGGAGCAATTTTTCAAGATCTTTTATGGTCTTTTCGTGTTCAGCTATTGACATTTGGCGGCTGGCGATTAATTCGTTGATTGCCCTCAAGTTTTCCTCATTTGTTGGAAGGCTTTCTTCGGCAACTTTGAGATTTGCGGCAAGAGCTTCAAATTCTTCTAGTTTTTTAATCTCCTCTTTTATCCGATTATGCTCGTTTGTATCGTATCCCAAGGATGTTATTTCTTCTTCGGTTTTTTTCAGCTTCAGACGTAAGTCATGTGCAAAATTTTCGGTTTCAAGCTGTTTCTGCAAAGACTCGACTGCCTTTTTTAAACTAGGTTCTTGTTTTTTCGCTTCGAGGATTTGCAATTGCACTTGTTCTGCTTGAGCAAGTCTGTGGCGAGTATCCCTGCCCTTCTTGAGTTTATTTTCAATATTTGCAAGCTCGGTTTCTAAACTAGCGCGCTTTTTCTTGACGTTCGTTGCATCGGAAATGACCGCCTTTATTTTGTTTTCTGTTTGTTCAATTTGCATTTTGTAATCATTAACTAGCTCTGCATGTTTGTCCTTGCCGAGTTCAGTCCGACAAACTGGACACCGTGCACCTGGTTCGGAGAGGAGCCGCAATTTCTCCTCGAGATCCTTTTTCTCTTGGGGCAGCCTTTCGTGGAGGGCTTTTAGCTCGCCCATTCGATTCGAGAGATTTGTGATTTCAGTTTGTATTTCGTTCCTTCGAATCTCAAGTTTATCTAGTTCAGCAATCTCTTTTTGCAAAGTTTCTACTTCGTTAGTTATGGCTGGTAATTGCTCGATTTTGGCCAATAATTGGCCGAGTTCATCGGCTCGAGATCGAAACTCCAATTCTATCTTGTGGCGTTCGTTTGAAATGGCCTGTTCTATGCGCATTTGTTCTAGTTCAAGCTGCCGAAGAGCTTCGAGCCTTTTCTCAAAATCGGGCAATTGGTTTCTGAGCTCTGTAAGTTTGTTCATTCCTGCAAGAATTCGTTCTTTGTCTTTGATAATCTCTTGGAATTGCTTTATGCGTTGCTCTTGCTCGGACTTTCGAGCTATGAGATTGTCAATCTCCTTTTGCAATTCGCTAATGCGCTTCTCACTTTCCCGTTTTTGGGATGCAGCTGCTTCGAGCTCCGCCTGCTTTTTCATCAGCTTTTTTAATTCTGACTCTTTGCTTGCAATTTCTTTTTCGATTTTATTGCGCTCAGCGATTGATTCATTAAGCTGTTGTTGGAGTTCATTTTCGTTTGCAATTTCCGCTTCAATTGTTTCTATTTCTCTACTTAGCTCTTGGACTTGTTGGTCAGCTTGATTGCGGCGGTCTTTTGCTTTTTGCTCTAGTGCATCATAGCGACCTAGGTCGAGGATATCTGCGAGAATTTTCTTCCGGTCGGAAACCGTTTGCTTTGTAAACTCATCTGCCCTACCCTGCTGAATATAGGCGGAATTAATAAAGGTCCGATAGTCCATTCGAAGGATGCGTTTTATTTGGCGGCCAGTTTCACGAAGCCCTTGGCCTGTAAGTGGCCGCCATGTTGGTGATGGCTGGGAGGTATGGTGTTGAAGACCGTTTGTCTTTTCTTCAATTTGGCCATTATCCGCAATATAAAGTTCCCAAATGCCAGAGGAACTTTTCTTGCTACGCCCTCGAATAACGCGGTATACGTCGTCACCAAGTTGGAAATCAAAAACAACTCGCATTTCATCTGAACCGAGGCGGATTAGTTCATCGTCTGAGGCGCGAGCTTCCCCCCAAAGCGCCCAAGTAATTGCATCGAGAAGTGCCGATTTACCATTGCCGTTGTCGCCAGAGAGGCAAGCGATGTGGATACCTCGCAAGTCAAGCGGCGTCACATTTTCGCCGTAGGACATAAAGTTCCGAAGTTCTAATCTAAGTGGAATCATGGTTTCACCTCTGGCATTTGTTTGGCTTACTGCATGTATTTTTCTGATTTGACTGACTTTATGTTATGTTTTCTTCCGCTATTAATTCTTGAATCAACGGCCGTGCGTAATCCATTAATTCGGCCTTTCGTTTTCGGTAATCTTCTATTGTATCAAAATACATTTCAAGCGCCCGAAGAGGGTCGAGTGATTCCGTTAACAGTCTATTTCGGATGGCTTCCTTGTCACGAATAATGTGTTTTGTTATAGGCAAAACATAGAATGCAGAAGAAAGCGCTCTTTGGATGTCCGAATCTCGGACAAAAGGTAGTTTGTCAGCGGAGATGTGATAAATCAACTTGACCACAGCATCATCTATCCGCTTCGACGAAATTTCGTCGAGAATGCGTTGGGTTGGATTATCAACATCTGCATCCACTTCAATTTCGACAAATCTCCTGGCTGGTACACTGACAAACTCATAAGATGCGGAGCCTTTTTCAACCTCGACGATAACGATTCCCTTTTCCTCGTCCTTCTCACTGAAGTCTATACGCTCAATGCTTCCACAATAGACTACAGGCGGATGCCCCCTCTTGTTCAAATCCTGATGTTTGTGGATATGTCCCATTGCTACATAGTCGAAAGCAGGATTTGCGACTGCGCTTACCAACACCTCAGGCTCAGCAACGTTTAAATAGGAGCTTTGGGAACTGACTTTTGAATTTTTTATCCAGAAATGACCTAATAAGACAGAAGGGATAGATGGGTTTAGCTGCCGAGCCAAATAAGCAATGTAGTCGGTATACTTTCTTACCATCAAATCGGTGGTTTCTTCTATGGAAAGATTGCGCGTTTCTTCGCGTGAGAGAACAACGCTTCTTAAAAGGTATGGCATTGCGGCTATCTGAATAGGTCCGGCAGTGGTTTCAATAAGAAGGACTTCTGGTTTACTAAGCACATGCACGTTCTTTACACCGAGCGTGCGATATATTTCGATTGCGTTTGCACGAGCTCTGGAGTTAGGTAAATCGTGGTTGCCTGTAAGCATTACGATTGGCAGTCCTGCGTCGGTAAGTCGCCGGATACACGAGGCAAACTCTCGCTGGTGTGTTTGGTTTGGATCTCTAGATTTGTATGCATCCCCAGCAAAGAGCGCTAAATTTACTCCTGCTTCGAGTGCTTTGTCGATTGCCGCGTTAAGTGAACGCGAAAAGTCTGTGAGGCGAGAGTTAAGGCCTGTCTCTGGGTCAATTTTTCCGTAGTTCTCGATGCCGAGGTGGACATCACCGAAGTGCATTATCTTGATTTTGCTCATTATCGCACCGCCCGGAGCGTGATTTGTCAGCTATTTTAAAATATTTTTAGGATTTTTGGCAAAAATAAATCCTTGCGCTTGCAAATAGATAACGGTAAAAATGCTTGAGATAGGCACCACAAAACAGCTTCAGCGAGTTGTTTCTTAGTAAAATAATAACATGAAACTTTGGTGTTTTCTATATCAATCTTGCGTCTTCTGCAACTAGTTGCGTCCCTGTTAAAACAATGGGGAAGTTTGTAATCGGCTAATGATGGGAACATTACTCCAAAAAACAATTCGGGAGTAACTGTCATGGAGATACTTGTTTTGTTTGATAGCAAGGGCGGAAATGTATATAAGCTAGCGAAAGCCGTCGCTGAGGGCATCGAGCAGGTGGAAGATATAAAAGCGCGCATGCGATGGGTTAAGGAGACGACCCCGATGGAGGTAATTCGAGCAAATGAAACTTGGTCTAAATTCTATGACTTTAAATCAAATGAAATAACCCAAGCTACGCTCGATGATTTGGTTGAAACTGAGGGTCTAGCAATGGGTTGTCCAACTAGGTTTGGAAATGTATCACCAGCAATGGGCAATTTTCTCGAGTCTACAGGTCCACTGTGGTCAAAAGGTGCGCTTGTGGGAAAGGTTGCTGGTGTATTTACAAGCACGAGCACGATGCATGGTGGGAATGAAGCAACCCTTATTACAATGATGGTTCCACTTATGCATTTGGGGTATATAATTGTGCCCATGGGATATGTGGAACCGAATGTCGCATCAACTGACAGAGGCGGCACTCCTTATGGTCCTTCGTCTGTCTCGGGCCTTGGAGAACCGACTCCAACTGAAAAGGAATTATTGATTGCGCGAGCGTTTGGTAGGAGGCTAGCAGAAACCACAAAGAGGCTGAGGTCTTGATATGACACTGGTCACAAGCAAAGAAATTGTTACGAAAGCATTGGCAGGACATTATGCGGTAGGTGCGTTCAATGCCGTAAACATGGAGACTGCACAGGCGATAATTGGTGCAGGTGTTGCGGAAAACAGTCCTCTTATAATGCAGGTTACCCAGACTACTTTGAATTATACAGACCCAGAGGAATTGGCGGCGTTAATGAAAGTCCTGGTGGATCGCGTAAATATCCCTGTTGCCCTTCACCTTGATCATGGACGAACGTTTGAGGTTGTAATGAAGTTTCTTAGGCTTGGATTTACTTCAGTGATGATTGACGGTTCGCTGCAGCCTGATGGAAAAACGCCGAGGACATATGAAGAGAATGTAGAAGTAACACGCAAGGTTGTCGAGGCGGCTCATGCAATTGGGGTGACGGTTGAGGGCGAGCTTGGTACCCTTGGGCAGATTGGTGAGGAAATCACCGATGCATCTGGGGCATTAACCGACCCAAATCAAGCAGCACGCTTCGTGGAAGATACCGGTGTTGACATGTTAGCTGTGTCCATTGGCACGACTCATGGTCTCTATCGAGGGACACCGTTTATTGATGTTGAGAGAGTAAAAGCAATTTCAGACAAAGTTGGTATTCCCCTTGTTATGCACGGCGGTTCATTTACTCCTGATGAAGATGTTCGTGCGGCGATTCGGTTTGGGATTGCTAAGGTAAATATTGATACAAATATCCGCGTAGCATTTTTCGAAGCTGTTCGAGACTGCATTGTCAAAATTGAGGCTGAGCATGAAGAAGCTGATAGAGCAGGCGTACCACGTAAATATGATATTCGCAAAATACTCCAACCTGCAAGAACGGCGATGCAGGCAGTAATCGAGGATAGAATACGTGTTTTTGGAAGCTCAGGAAAGGCAGAATAAATTATGGCTATCAGTGAGAAACGAGCAATACTGACAAAAAATGAGCTAATTTCAATGTATAAAGAGATGCTTTTGATTCGCACTTTTGAAGAAAAGGCTGCCGAGATGTATACGAGGGGCAAAATTGGTGGTTTTCTCCATCTTTACTCAGGCCAAGAAGCTGTGGCGGTTGGTTTTATTTCTGCTTTGCGCCCGGATGATTATGTAATTGGAGCATATCGAGAGCACGGCCAATGTATAGCAAAAGGCACTGATCCAAAATACGTAATGGCGGAGCTTTTCGGCAAAGTTACTGGTATTTCAAAGGGCAAGGGTGGTTCAATGCACCTTTTCGACATAGAGAAAGGCTTTCTGGGAGGACACGGAATAGTCGGTGGAGGTATGCCGCTCGCCGTTGGAGTTGGATTAGCAATTAAATATAAGAAAGAAGACAAAGTATGCATTTGCTTTTTCGGTGATGGCGCGGTAAACGAAGGAGCTTTTCATGAAGCTATGAATATGGTTGCCCTTTGGAAGCTTCCGGTCATCTATGTTTTGGAGAACAACCTATATGGGATGGGCACGCCAGTATATAGAGCCTCCTCGATTCCTGACCTAATTCGACGTGCGTCTTGCTACGATATTGAACGTGAACAGGTGGATGGTATGGATGTTCTAGCAGTTAGAGACACAGCTGAAAGGTCGATAAGACTAGCGCGAGAACATAGCGAGCCACGTTTCGTCGAGGCGATTACATACAGGTATAGGGGACATTCGGTTGCTGACCCAGGCCAGTATCGAACAAAAGAAGAGATTGAGGAGTGGCGAAAACGTGACCCCATTGTACGGATGGAAAGATATCTAAAAGAAAACTTATTCATAACTGACGACGATTTAATTGCAATACGCGATGAGGTGAATGCTAAGGTTCAAGAGGCAGTGGATTTTGCTGAGTCTAGCCCATTTCCGCCGCCAGATGCCTTATATGAGGATGTGTATGCCTGAAGCTTATAGCTAAAGTTTGGTTTCGAAGGCAAGCAATATATTAAGTTATGCGTAGGAGAGCATTCAATGGCCCAGACAATTACTTACCGAGAAGCATTAAACCAAGCTTTGAGAGAAGAAATGAGGCGTGATTCAAATATCCTTGTGCTTGGTGAGGATGTTGCGGCGTATGGCGGCGCATTCAAGGTTACAGAGGGTCTGCTGCAAGAATTCGGACCTGAGCGTGTTATCGATACCCCAATTTCTGAAGAAGCTATTGCTGGGACAGGTATTGGTGCGGCGATGGTGGGTCTTAGACCTGTTGTAGAAATGATGACAATTAACTTTACAACATTGGCGATGGATCAAATAGTAAATCATGCCGCTAAACTCCGCTATATGTCGGGCGGTCAGATTAAAATACCTTTGGTCATACGTGCTGCACAAGCGGCTGGGCTTCAACTTGGTGCCCAACACTCGCAAAATTTGGAATCTTGGTATGCTCATGTCCCGGGTCTTAAAGTGGTAGCCCCATCGGTGCCGGCTGACGCAAAAGGCCTTCTAAAAAGTGCCATCCGAGATGACAATCCCGTAATGTTCATCGAGCATGAAGCCCTATACAATACAAAAGGCGATGTGCCTGATGATGAGTACTTGACACCACTTGCTAAAGCGGAGGTAAAAAGGCAGGGCAAAGATGTGACTATTATTTCCTATCTAAGGACTTTAATTTTGGCTATGAAAGCAGCCGAGCATCTCGCAGATATAGGAATTGATGCAGAAGTTGTGGATGTTCGCACCCTCAGGCCTCTTGATACAGAAACCATTGTGGGTTCGGTAAAGAAGACTCATCGTGCCGTTATTGTCGAAGAAGATTGGAAGTCGGTTGGAATGGGCGCAGAGATTTCAGCTCGAATTCTTGAAGGAGCTTTTGACTACCTTGATGCGCCGGTAATGCGAGTGGCGCTTGCCGAGGTGCCGATGCCATATTCAAAGCCGCTCGAACAGCTTGCTGTGCCGTTGCAAGATGACATAGTAATGGCGGTAAGGCAAATCATGGGTAAGGCATAAAGAGCTTAAAGGACGCAAATAAAGTTAACGGAGGAACGATAATGGCTGCAATCACCATGCCAAAGATGAGCGACACAATGGAAGAAGGAAAAGTCATCAAATGGTTAAAGCATGAAGGTGACCGCATTAGTGAGGGTGATGTTATTGCCGAAATCGAAACTGACAAGGCAAACGTTGAAATGGAGGCATTTCAATCGGGAATTTTAAAAAAGATCCTTGTGCCTGAAGGAGAAACAGTCCCTGTGGGAGCAGCAATCGCCGAATTGGAAGCTGTTGAGGCAGTTCCCAAGTTTGAAGTTCCACAGCAGCCTGAGGTTGTTAGTGAACAACCGCCTAAAACAGCTGAACCCACAGTTGAAATTGCTCCACAATACATTGGAGAAGAGCCCAAGCCTTCAGCTGAGGTTGCCGAGGAAAAGCATATTCTCGCATCGCCTTTGGCACGGCGCATGGCAGCAGAGTTGGGTATTGATTTGTCGAAAGTCAAGGGGACTGGCCCAAATGGTCGGATAACCGAGGCTGATGTAGTAGCTTATGCAAGTCAGGCTCAGGCAGCTGCCCCTTCGGCTGCGCCTCCACCTTCGCCTCCATCAGTGGCAGCAGCTCCTCCTATTACTGAGGTACCTTCTGAAGAAGTTGAACTTAGTAAGATGCGAAAAACAGTTGCGCACCGTATGTCTGAAAGCAAGCAAACTATCCCTCATTTTTATGTCACCACAGAGATTGAGATGGATTGGGCGTCTCGTGTTCGTGATGAACTAAACTCAATAGAAGATGCCCAGAAAAGGATTTCATTTACAGATATGGTAATAAAAGCTTGTGCTCTGGCGCTAGCGCAATTTCCTGAAGTAAACTCTTCCTATAAAGAAGACAAACTTATAATGCACAAAGAAATTAATATTGGAATGGCAGTGGCGCTCGAGAACGGCCTAATAGCTCCTGTTATTCACAATGCAGACAAAAAACCTCTCAGGGAAATTGCGGTAGAAACGAAAAGGCTTGCAGAGCACGCACGCTCAAATACCTTACGTGCATCTGAATATACTGGGGCGACTTTTACTGTTTCTAATTTGGGAATGTTCAATGTAGAAAACTTTGTAGCGATTATAGACCCACCACAGGCAGCATCTCTAGCCATTGGCACAATTATGGAACGCCCAGTTGTCATTGATGGGGAAATTACTATTTCCAAACGAATGAAGGCTACCTTGTCTGCAGATCATCGCGTTCTAGATGGAGCTAAAGCTGCCATGTTTCTTAATGAGGTGCGGAAAAGGCTTGAATCCCCAATTGGACTTATATGACATCAAGAGCCTGTATTCGGGAATAATTAGCATTCAATCACTAAACAACCTCTTGACACCCCAAAACTTGCATGGTATTACTTTTTGCAAAAGGGTAGCCATTTTATATGCGTGCCGTAACGTACAAAGAGCTTGGAATACTTTCGGATATAATTTACATTGCAAACTCGGATATCTTTTCACCGTCGGCGTGGACGGAAATCATTGACTTATTGAGGAAGTTAACGCCCGTTGATGTCTTAGGTGCAGTTTTTCTCGATATCCGAACTTGCAAACCTGAACGCCATGTATCGTATAATATAAATCCTGTTTTCTTCGAAAGGTATGCTAACTACTATCACGCAAGGGAATTGACCCTTTTACCCGCCCTGGCGAGAAACCTTCATGCTTGGCGGCCTACCGATATTGTCCCAAAGAGTGTGTGGGAGAATTCTGAAATCTACAATGACTTTTTGCTTCCAGAGGGATTGTGCCATGCGGTAACAACTGCCCTTAACACTGGGCAAGATGTTCATGCCAGGATATACATGGCGAGAGGAAAAGGCAATGCACCATTTTCGCAAAAAGATGTACATTTTCTAAGTATTTTGCAAACACATTTTGTTAGCGCCTTGAGACGTGCCAAGCTTTTTGAGGAAATACTTAGGACAAAGAATACTTTGGAGGGCGCATTCGACAAGGCACCTATGCCAATTTTTATTTTCGATGATTCTGCAAAACTCATCCACATAAACCAAATGGCGGAATCGATTTGTGGCTGCATAAATAAGCAGGAAAATCTTGATAGGATTGTCAATGCTGTGTCCATGCTGATAAAAGAACAGCAATTAGCAGAAAAGATTTGCATCCCACCTCGAGAGTGCATATGTTACATTGGAAACAATGCTTATCGACTCGGCGCATACTTGTTTCAGGCATCTTGCTGTCAGAGGTATTATATCGTACCTGCTGTAAGCGCTATGGATTATGTGCGGTTTGCTTATAATAGAGCAGTAAACCAATACGGTTTGACGCATTGTGAGGCAAACATTTGCGCTATGCTTATTGCAGGTCTTTCTGATAGGGATATTGCGAGACGATTGAACGTTGATGTCGAAATTGCAATGGTGCGAGTTAAATCTGTTTTAGACCGCCTGCGTGTATCGTGCGTATCCGAGTTGGTAGATAAGCTAATTGGTGATATTCGTCCAAAAGTCAACAACTAAGACCGCTGAGATTTATCGCCAAACTGTCTTTAAATCCAACATCACTTGAAAATCGTCCGAAGGAGAACCAGTCGCTTGGGAGCTGGACCAGTCGGTGTATTGGCCTGTTAGTGTTATGAATTGTTCAGGGCTAACTTGGTAGTCATATTTCAACTTGTAGGTTCTTGCGTGCGAAGTCCCGCTTGGACTCGAAACCCTGTCATAACTATATGATGCCTCGAGTATCCCCAGCGAAGATGTCTTGCCCGAAATTTCAAAGCTCAGAACTCGTTTCTCTGTGCTTTGCTGGTAATTTTCAAAGACATCATAGGCTCCAACAAATCCAAGTCTCCTGGTAAGTGGTGCAGTAAACTTTAGGTGTTCCTCGCCAATGGGCTCCAATGTTCCATTTGGTTGTTCTTTATAGGAGAAGTAGTTGTATTCAAGCTTTGACTTCTCACCGAGTTTGTAATCAGCGTTATATTTGCGCACGAGAGCTGAGGGGGCTGAACCCGGGTCAAGCACCTTGTATGCAAGCGAATAATGCAATCTCTTGGAAGGATTAGGATCGCCCACCAAGCTAAACGCCCTCACAATTGGTGTTTTGCCATCTTTAGTTACCTGGCCTAAGTATTCGGCAGTTATGCGGTGTTGTAGGAAGTTAGTTTCAATTTTTGCTGATTTTGTGCGGGTTTCAATTTTATCTGCTTTGCGGACTTCTGCAAAGGCAACGCTCCATGCTGTTGATTTGAATGGCCCTAAATCGGTAGGGCAAGTCGGTGCTAGGCTGAGTTCCCGAACTTTCCCAGTAGTTGAGCCATTGGATAAAGTTTCTCCAAATCTGGCAGAAAGGTTAAGGCTATTAAAGACCTTTCCCGCTAAGCTATAATCCTGTGCAATTGTTTCGACTTTGTCTGTTTTTATAATTGAGCGCACACCTTTGAAGTTTAGCGACTTTGTAAGCATCGAATCTAACTTCAAGACCTGGGTGTCCTCAAATGTTCCGTCATTTCTTTTCACGTTCTTCCAATCGCCGGTTAGCATAATGGCGCGTCCTGGAAGTGTGTTGAAATGAACTGTACGCGTCTCAAGCGTTTTCTCTTCTCCAGAGGCGGAGGTGCTTCTTGTTGTATCAATCATTGCATTAAGAGAGATGAAGCCTAATGTATTATCAAGACGCAACATGTTTCGGATTAGACGGTCTTCTAACTCATTTTTGCCAGAATTTGCTTCGTCGCGGAACATTGTCAATTTCAAATTTTCAGAAGGCGTCAGTACCAAGTTGTTTGTTGATTGTTTGCGGAAGCGACCGTCTGTTGCATGTTTTGCATTTATAAACGAGCTATCAATTGCAAAGAGCTTCTTAGACGATTCATAGTGTCCCGCCCAGTCGAAGCGTCGGAATCCTTGCTCTGCTGCCATTAGCTTCTTATCTGAATCTGCCAGGTCCATTACTCTTGTGAACTCCGGGTCCATGTTTCGCAGGTTACCCCTAATCCAGAATCCATTGCCGGTTAAATCAAGACCGTATTTGACCAAGGCAGCGTTGTTTTCTGTGATACGAGAGAAAGAGGTTCTTAATTTTGTAGATGGATTAAGAATAAAACTGCCATCTATATTCAACCTCTCCATGCCCTTCTCATTTGCAAAGTTGAGCTTTTCAATTGGAGCGAGTAAAGTGAGTTTATCAAAACCTGCGTCAATCTTTTGGGCATAGCCTGATATTAAGAAGGTTTTTCCACTAAAGGAGAGGGATTGCCTTCTAATGCCATTGTTGTCATCTCCTAATGTTAATAATTGCAGACTAGCGGATGTGGAGCCAAGTTCGGTTGTTGCGCGGATGTTTCGCCGCCAAATACCAACTTCACGCGCAGCATGCTGTTTGTCCTCATTGGTAACGTTTGCTTGGGTGGCGCCTGGTTCGAACTCCTGTCTTATCTTGAGGGCAATCATTGTTTTATCTTCTTCGGAGATGTCACTAATTCGAGTGAAAGTCGAATCTGTTTTACTATCGGTGGCTGAAAGTGAAAATCTTTTAAGTGCAAGGTTAAGCGTGCTAAGTCTGAAGTCGCCATTGTTACCAGAAATCTTGGTCATTGCAATGGTGTTCCATGCTGAATTTGAAGGCAAACCCTTCATTGGTGTGAAGCTAAGTGCGAAATTAGACCGTTTCAAACCTTTTTCTCTTGCCCACTGATCTCTTTCAGCTTCAGCAAGATCTTTAAACCTTGTGAACTTTTCGCCTATTTCCTGTATGCTACCGGCAACCTTGACTGTTGGCGATGCAAAAGATATTGATTGCTTGATAATACTATCTTGTGAATCATCAATGCGGTTCCAAGCAAAGTTAGTTGAGCTGTTGTTATTTAGGGCATAGTCTGCTTGGAATCCTAGTCGCTTTAACCCCTTTTCTTTTTCAAGCCTGTTTAGTAATTCATCTGGAGCGGCATGCTGTTGACGAAGTGCGGTGAAACCAGCGAAGTCTGCTCCTACTTCCTGATACATCGGTTTTACTGTGAGGCGTCCGAATTTCCAGTCGGAATTGTGGAGAAGTAGTTTGTCTGATTTTGGCTTCTGAGCTGGAGCGTTGCTTTGATTTTTGCCTAATAGGTTAAGTGATATCCTGCCCGAATTTTTTGCGGACGAGAAATAGAGCATATTTGACATAGAAGACTGGTTGCCTAGCTTCGTTTCGATGTTTAGTCCGCATGTAAGCAAATCGAAAGCATTTGTTGTCGTTCCACCTGCGCCAGCTTGATATGCGTAGAACACATTCATGTTCGAATTGGAGCCAAGGTTTAATCGAAAGCCTGGAGAACCAAGCAAGGCGCGGTTCTTATCGGCGCTTTCCGAATAGCGATAGGTTATACGAACTATCTGATATGTTTTTATGGGCTCTGCAAATGCTATTGTTCCACTCGCGGTGTCGAGATAATAGTCTCGATTTCTAGCTTTTAGGTTGCCGTCTACCGTGACCGTTTCGCTGTTGGGAATTATTCCGCAGTGGCTAAGCACGTAGCCTGCCCTTGTCCCATTACCCTTGATTGCATCAGAGGCTAGGATTCCACGCTCGCTAGCTGTGCCTGGTGATGGTATGCTTGGTCCAGGTTCGGTTATTCCCGCTAACGAACGCTGAAAACTCAGCAGCGTGGGATCATTTGCGCTGTTGAGTTGAGATGCTCCTCCGGGTGCTGCGATTGAGAGAAAGACAAAAGCTGAGAGGCATCCGGCCAATATGAACTTTGCCGTTTTCACAAGACATCACCTCGCTTTGGCATTAATTGCCAAGCGCAGGTGGCCTTCCGGATAATGGCCAGTTCTAGAACCGGAAGCCTACCAGCGTTACGGAGTGTTTTTTGTTGTCTATAGGATCAAGCTTTATACTTACTGGTTGCTTGTTTTTAGCTGCAAGTTTCTTGCGTAATTGTTCGATTGCCGAAGGATCTTCTTGTACAACCAGCTTTGGTGCGGCGATTTTTGGTTCTTTCACCTCCTCTTGAATTTCAGGTTGTTCGGCTACCATTGTTGCGCCAGAGCTTTCCTCGGTGATTTCGCTCGGCTTTTCTGTAGCTTCTGAAGATGGAGTAGCCTGCTCTTCCTGGATAGCCACTGTTTCATCAATCTTTTCGTTCTTTGGTTGTTCAAGAGCTTTGCGTTCTTTGCCTGATTTAACGTGAGTTTTACGTGCAATAGTAGCAACACGCCTTGGCTGTTTAAACTTTGGCATCGAGGCAATTATCTTTGGCTTACCGACAGGCTGTTTAGCATTAATACTCGGAGCGGATTGTTTAGAAGAGACTTTAATTGGTGTATGGCGCTTTTCTGAGATTGAGGCGATGTGTTGCTGTGGTCGATTTCCACCAATTTGGGAAAATAAAATTCCCATTAGAAGAATAGCTGCAGCAAAACCTGCGGTTGCAAGGCGGGCATACTGGGGGATGACTGTAATTTTAGTTCGAAGCCTCTCCAGAATTCCACGTTTTTGAATTGTTGCAGCTTCTATGCGCTCAAGCAATCCAGCTGGCGGTTCGACCTCTGCGTTTGCTTGAAGCAGTTTGGCCATGCGTCGGAGAACTTCCATCTCCTGGGCGCATGAGGCGCACTCTGCCAAATGCTTTTCTATGAATTGAGCATCGGCTTCGCATGCCTCACCATCTAGGTAGTCGGGCAACATCGGACGTACTTTCTCACAGCTCATTTAAATACCTCCTTTGTTAAACGATGTATCAGTTCTTCAAACACAAAAGAGAGATAAAAGTTACAAGAAAATTTCGTATGAAAATCAACCGGTTTTATGTAAGAGGAAAACCACAGGATAGTGCGTAACTTTTGAATGGAATAGTGAATAAGGGGCGAAATTATGACAAGCAGGGAAAGGGTTAAACGTTGTATTAACTACGAGAATCCAGACAGGTGTCCAATGAGTTTGCCTCCTCCCTACCCTAACGACTTTTGCAGTATTGGAATCACGCCGGATCCCGAATGGAAGCCGTGGCGAACATGGAATTTAGAAGGTGCTAAGCAATGGGAAGATGAGTGGCATAACGTGTGGAAATGTTTGCCAAGTACTACCCGAGGCGAGGTGATTGAAGGTGTAATAAAGGATTGGTCGGAGGTGGAGACGTATCAAATGCCGCGCCTTGACCTTCCTCTTCGTTACGAGAAAGCGCGTGAAATATTTGCGGCAAACCCTGATAAATACCATCTTGGGCATCTAAATGGTTTTCCATTTGCAATTATGCGGTATATGCGCAAAATTGAAGTTTTTCTTGCAGATGTGCTCCTCTATCCCGAAGAGGTTAATGCGCTTCAAAGAAAAGTGGTTGATCTATTGAAACGCTGTATGGATCAATGGGCGACTACGGATTGCGATGGAGTAATGTTCGCTGAGGATTGGGGTACTCAAGAGCGACTGCTGGTATCGCCTAAGCTGTGGCATGAAATGTTCGAGTGGGGTTTTCGAGAACTCGTTGGGCATGCAAAGGCGCTCGGTTTGGATGTATGGATGCATTCATGTGGCTATATCAAAGATATAATTCCTAGTCTTGTGGATATGGGAATTAAAGTTCTCCAGCTCGACCAGCCAACACTCTCTGGGCTTGATTTCCTTGCGGAAGTATGTCATGGCAAGACGGCAATTTGGTCGCCTGTAGATATTCAACGTGATCTTCCGATAGGCGATGAAAACTATATCCGAGCTCGGGCTCGCGAATTGATTGATAAACTTGGCAGTCGGGGTGGCGGCTTTATATGCGGATTCTATGGCGATGTAAAATCATTAGGTGTCAAGCCAGAATGGCAAATGTGGGCTTGCGATGAGTTCGCAAAATATGCTTCTATACCTCGAGACCGCCAATAAATACTCGCTTTACTTCTAGATTCTTATCCATTACGACGAAATCTGCGGCAAGCCCCTCCTCAATCATGCCTCTTTCTGAGGCTATACCGATGGATTCTGCTGGCGTAAGGGACGCCATCTCTACCGCTGCTCTTAGTCCTACATGTTCAGTTGCATTTCGAACTGCTTGGTCGAGCGTTACTGTGCTTCCTGCGATTGTGCCATCCGCTAGTTTTGCTTGCCCTGATTTTACAAAAACAATCTGTCCGCCAAGATCATATTCTCCATCTTGGAGGCCTGCTGCTCTCATCGCATCTGAAACAAGGATTACGCGGCCAGGTCCCTTTGCCTTTACGAGTAATTTTGCTGCGCCTGGGTGGACATGAATATTGTCCCAGATTAGCTCGCCAAATATCCTATCGTTAACCATTACACCACCTGCAACTCCTGGCTCACGGTGATGAAGCCCTTTCATTCCGTTAAAGGTATGGGTGGCATTGGTAACACCCATGGCTGCAGCCTTCATTACTTGGTCGTACGTTGCGCCCGAATGACCGACGGATACCCTAATGCCCTTTTTAATAAGATATTCAATCACTTCTTCGGCGCCGGGCACTTCGGGGGCAATTGTTACGACACGAATGTAAGCGAGATAATCGCCTAGGAATTGCTCAAATTCCTTTACACTTGGAGGTCGTATGTTTTCAGGTGGTTGGGCGCCTTTGTATTCGATGTTCAAAAAAGGTCCTTCGACATGCGCACCCAAAACTCTGGCACCAGGCACACCACGGTCAACTGCTTCTTTTATGGCGGCCATTGCACGAACAATTGTAGGCCAAGGCGAAGTTACAATCGTTGGAAGGAACGAAGTCACGCCATGGCGAGCTAGGTGGGTCGAAATTGAAGAAATCGCTTCGTATGTTCCATCGGCAACATCAAATCCTGCGCCGCCGTGGACATGGATATCTATAAAGCCTGGAGCAACCATCTCGTCGGATGCATCAATGTACGAGCGGTCGGTTGGCTTCTCAGCTCCCAATTGAAGAGCTGAAATAATGCCGTCACTAACCTCGATAAGAACGTTTTGCATCTCCTGTGTTGGGGTAATTAGCCACCCACAAAACATGCGCCAACTCGTAGCCTTTGATGCATTCATTTCATTTTCTCCTGTCTTTGATTATGCAAGTTTGATTTTCAAGTTATTGATTCTAATGTTAATCTTTTTGTATCGAAGCATGGCTTTTTATCGAAAAACTAAATCCATGGATTGTGAGCGCGTTCATTGCCAATGGTGGTTTCAGGACCATGGCCTGGATAAACCTTCGTGTTGTCGTTAAGCAATAAGAGCAGCTTATGAATGGATGCCATCAATTGTTCGAACGAACAGCCGGGGAAATCACATCTTCCAATACTTCCAGCAAAAAGCGTATCGCCCGTGAATATTATATCGTTGGTATGTAAACAAATGCCTCCAGGTGAGTGGCCAGGTGTGTGGATTACTTTTAAAGAATGTCTCCCAACAAAAATTTCATCTCCATCTTTAAGAAGACGGTCTGCCGGTGGACTAACAATATTATCCAGCCCAACTAAAGCTGACAAATTTTTATAAGCATCTGTTAATGCTGGAGCATCGGCCTCGTGAATCAAGATGGGACAGCCAAATTTTGCCTTTATTGGTCCATTGCCACCAATGTGGTCACCGTGAGAATGAGTATTAACTATGCCGATAACATTGAGCCCATCCTTTTCAATGGCTGCAATGACTTCTCTGTTTTCCTCTGCAGGGTCTATTATGAGGGCTTGCTTGCTGAACAGGTCTGATACAAGGTAGCAGTTTGTATCAAACAATCCCAAGATAAATCTTTTCACTTGAAGGCGCTCGGTCACTACCAGCGCCCTCCTTCAACAAATTTGCGCGCGCGCTCTAAAAATTCTAGATCATATGGATGAAGATCACCTGCATTCTGACAGATGTTGAAGGCTTCTTCTTCGCGGCCAAGGTTATAATATACAGCACCCAATAGATACTTATACGCCGGCCTTTCTGGGTTAAGCTGGATTGCTCTTTTTAAAGCGATGACCGCTTCTTCAAGCAGTCCTACGCGCGCACAAAGGATTGCTAGCCTGACTACATAATAATCATCGCCGGGAGTCATTTCGACAGCCCGAGCCATTTCCGGAAGGGCTTCATCTACATGGCCTGAATCAGCATAAGCGGCTGCAAGCTCAAAACGGTAGAATCCATCGTCAGGGCAAATCAATACTGCCTCTTCTAGCTGTCCTATTGCCTCCTTATATTGGCCAGTTTTCATAAGTGCCCCGCTTAGTTTGTAGCGGTAAAAGGCATTTCTTGGATCTAGTTTTATGGCGCGTTCGTATTCTTGGATGGCAGCGTGCCATTTCCCGTATCTGGTGTAAATTTCGGCAAGACTAAAGTGCGGCTCGGGGCGATTCGGGTCCTTTTTCACTGCGCGCTTGTATTGGTCAACAGCCTTAACAGGTAATTCAGCATAAGCATATGCATCGCCCAGATCTGTGCGGTGCGAAGCATCGTTTTCAATCCGGGCGGCTTTTTTATATCGAGTAATCGCTTGATGAAGATAGCCCTTTGATATATGTGAATCAGCCAAGCGCTTATTTCCATCAGCAGTTCTAGGTTCGCGCTCGGGCGTTAATTCTTCTTGGTCGACTTCCCTGTGTTTTGCACCCATGTCGAGTTGAAAAAAGTCCTCTAGGCGCATTTCCTCACTCCTCTGTCATGATTTAAAAGGCAAATAGAAGAATATCACTAACGGTCTTCCGTGTCCAGAAGAAGAGTGACCGGTCCATCATTTTTAATTGTTACTAACATTTTCGCTCTAAAGATTCCGGTTTCAACTGGAACCCCATGAGATTGAAGCTTTTCGACATATTCTTGGTATAAGCTATCAGCTTTTTCGGGTGGAGCAGCATTTGTAAAGCTAGGCCTTCTTCCCTTTTTTGCATCGCCGTAGAGCGTGAATTGCGATACAACAAGGGCGCTACCACCAACGTCAAGCAGAGACAAATTCATTTTTCCTTCGCTGTCTTCAAAGATTCTGAGATTGGCGGTTTTTTCAGCTAACCAAGAGGCGTCCTCGGACGTGTCATTTATACCGACGCCTAGGAGCACTACTACTCCATGGCCAATTTTTCCAACAGTCATATTTTTAACTTTAACCGATGCCGATTTTACCCGCTGTATTACCGCTCTCATGAATGCTCTCTGCCCGTAATGCTGACCCGGCGAACTTCGAGAATATCGCCCAAGGTGGCAACGCTATTAATTAATCTGTTCAAGTGATCTAGGTCATTTACTTCCACAATAAGATCAAAGTATGCAGTTTTGTCTGGTCGCGATGCAATTTTCGCAGATGAGATGTTCGTTTTAGATTCGCTAAATATCGCCGATATGTCGTTTAACAAACCCACACGATCAAGTGCTTTAATGAAGAGCCCGGCTTGGAAACGCTCGCCATCTCCATGTGTCCATTCTACTTCTACCATCCTATCGGGCTCCTTTTCGTAATAAATTGCTATGTTTGGGCAGGATTTCCTGTGCAGTGCTACGCCCCTACCCCGCGTTACGTATCCGACGATTTCGTCACCAGGAATTGGTGCACAACATTTCGCTCGTCTTATTGCAACACCATCTACCCCTCCCGCAACTATCCCTAATTTTGCTTCAAGAGGGGGACGCTTTCCTGAAACACTTAGTCCTGGAGCCGGCGGTTGTGTTGCTGTTAATTTATGGATAACGGTCAGAGCCGCAATATGCCCATTGCCAATTGCAGCAAACAAATCATCTTCAGATTGAAATTTCAAAGATGCTAGTATTTTCTGCACGTTTTCAGGTTTTAGAAAATCATCAGGGTTTAAACCCTGGCGTTCAATCTCTTTTTCAAGAATTTCTCGACCTTTTGCTACGTTCTCCGCGTGATAAAGTTTGCGATAAAAAGCTTTGATGCGATTTCGTGCGGTAGATGTCCGTACGAAGTTGAGCCAGTCTCGGCTTGGAACCGCGTTGCTCCTCGATATAATTTCAACTATATCGCCGTTGTTGAATTTGTAGTTCAACGGAACAATTCTTCCGTTAACCTTCGCACCAACGCAATGATTGCCAAGGTCGCTATGAATCCGGTATGCAAAATCCACTGGCGTTGACCCAGCTGGTAGGTCAATTACATCGCCTTTGGGCGTAAAAACGAAAACCTGGTCTGAAAAAAGATCTTCGGTTACAGAGCGGAGGAACTCATCAGCGTCTTTTGAGTCGGCTTGCCATTCGAAAAATTGTTGACGTAGCCAAGAAAGCTTTCTTTCGAACTCATCGGCTGGTTTTCCGCCTTCTTTATATTGCCAGTGCGCCGCGATTCCAAATTCCGCAGTTTTATGCATTTCTTTTGTTCTTATTTGTATTTCGAGCGGTTCGCCTTTTGGCCCAATGACTTTCGTATGAAGAGACTGGTACATGTTTGATTTTGGCTTGCTAATATAGTCATAAAACTTTTCTGGAATTGGCATCCATTGATCATGCACAATGCCCAAAACCTGATAGCACTCGGGGACAGTGTCCACAATTATTCGAATTGCTGTTAAGTCATAGATATCTCTGAAATCGATTTCTTGGGACGCCATTTTTTGGTGTATGCTGTATAGGTGCTTTGGCCGACCTTGAATCTCTGCTTTCAGCCCTTCTTTTTCGAGGCGTGCTCTTATGGTCTCAATCACATTGTTTAGTTCTTGTTCGCGTTCACGTCTGGTTTTCGACACTTTCTCGACGATATCGGCGTAAGCTTTGGGTTCAACGTATTTGAAGGCGAGATCCTCTAATTGCCATTTAATTTGCCATATTCCAAGCCTGTGTGCCAGGGGTGCAAATATTTGTAAGGTTTCGTTTGCTACTTTAAGACGCCGTTCCTCAGGAAGCGCGGACAAGGTACGCATATTGTGAAGACGGTCAGCAAGCTTTATCACCATGACGCGAAAATCATGTGCCATGGCGAGAAAAATCTTACGAAGATTTTCGGCGCTCCTTCTAACTTCCGATTGACGTTTTTTTCCTGATTCACCTTCGGTGCTTCGTGGTTCAAAATCCGCTAGCTTGAGTTTTGTAACGCCATCAACAAGCTGGGCTATTTCTTTGCCGAATTCTTTTTCTATTTCTTCTCGGGTAATATGCCCATCTTCGATGACGTCGTGTAGCAAAGCTGCAGCAATGCTTTTGGCATCCATTTCGAGCTCTGAAAGGATTGCTGCCGTTGCTACGGGATGGTTAATATATGGTTCCCCAGAGAGACGAAATTGGCCCTCATGAGCTTTTTCGGCAAAAGCATAGGCTTTACCAACCAGCTCTATGTCTTGCTGAGAAGCATATTTTTTCATTTTCTCGACAATGTTTTGGATTGCCGGCGGACACATTGTCTGGTTGGAAGTCATTTTCTTAGGCCTTTATGTAGACTTGGATGGTTTTGCATCTTTGAGAACGAGTTGAACGACCTTGAAGCCCGCGTACTCATTTATTTGAATATTATAACATAAATCCACCGTAGCTCCAATTTCAAACAATTGCTCGCTTTCTCCCCATCCGAAAGCAACACATTCTATTTGTTTTGTCTTTTGTGTGGCTAGTTTGAGTTTTAAATGATTGCCATTTCCTCCCAGTCGGGTTTTGCTGATAACTTTTACGTCACGACTCGCAAAGACCGGCTCACGATTGCCATAGCCGAACGGTTCAAGGAGCTGGAGTTCTGTGGCAAGGTCATATGTTATTTCGTCTATTTCTAGTTCGGCGTCCACTTCTATTTGAGGTATAAGGTCCGATTGAGTGAGTACATGGTCGGCAACTTCATTTATTGCTTCATCAAAGTCAGAGAGTTTTTCTGCCATTATTGATAAGCCCGCAGCCTTTGCATGGCCACCACAGCGCTCAAGAAGTTCACTGCATTGCATAAGAGCCTTAAAAAGATGAAAAGAGTCTATGCTTCGCCCAGAACCAACGCCTTTGTTGTTGGTTTCGTCAATGGCTATCAGTACCGCGGGCCTATGAAAAAGATCAACAATTTTACTTGCAACTATTCCAATTATCCCAGGATGCCATCTTTGCGACGATAGAACTAAAACCTTAGCTTTTTCATCAAGACAGCGGTCAGTTATCTGCTCTATTGCCTCCTGGGTTATACGTTCTTGTTCTCTTTGACGTTCTCGATTTTGCAATTCAAGCATTTCAGCAAGCTTTTCTGCTTCCGCTTCTTCTTTTGTAAGCAGGAGATTAAGAGCGAGTGAAGCATCGTCCAAACGTCCTGCTGCGTTTAATCGAGGACATAATATATAGCTGAGCATGTGGCTTGTTATTGGTTTTCCGTGAATGCCAGCAATCTTTAAAAGCGCCTGAATTCCAGGTTTTCCCGATCTTGGAATTTCGGTAATCCCGCATTTTGTGAGCACCCGATTTTCGCCGACAAGAGGCACGATATCAGCCACTGTACCAATTGCTACAAGGTCAACAAATCTGCGTCGAAATGC
Source organism: Armatimonadota bacterium (assembly GCA_029907255.1). Lineage (NCBI taxonomy): Bacteria > Bacillati > Armatimonadota > Armatimonadota bacterium. The sequence goes on along the minus strand of JARYMF010000003.1, from coordinate 254,475 downwards.
CTCTGTATCATAGCCAAGACTCTGCACAAGTGCCTCTGCAAATTTAAATGCAACTCCAACACCTGCCAGGTCTTTGAAAGGATATTGGCAATTATGCTTCCGAGGGTTTATGAGAGCTAGAGGTTCTGCAATTTTAGGGCCTGGTTCGTGGTGGTCTGTAACTATTACATCTATCCCAAGGCTTTTTGCGTATTCTATCTCGTCGATGGCCGAAGTTCCGCAGTCTGCGGTGATTATAAGGTTAACTCCTCGACGAGCTGCTTCTTCTATCCCTGGCTGTCTGATGTCATAACCTTCACGTTGTCTATGAGGAATATACCAGCTCACATCTGCGCGCAAAGCCCTAAGTACACGGACGAGAAGTGCGGTGCTTGTGATTCCGTCAACATCATAGTCTCCATGGACCATGATTTTTTCACCCGCGTCTAGGGCCTTTATTGTTCTAGAAACTGCGTGGTCGATTCCATCTAAAAGGCTAGGATCGTGAAGGTTATCCATGCTGGGGTTTAAAAACTCGCAAGCTTCTCTGGGGGTTCGAATGCCCCTGTTTAATAAAACGCGGCATACTATTCGTGAGGCTGGAACTTGATTGCAGAATTTTTCTTCGATGACGAGATCTGGCTGGATAATCTTCCAATCTTTTGATCTTTTAGCTTTATTGCCAATCATAAAGCTTATCTCACACTTGTTCATTCAACAGAAAACATAATAGCATGCTGGTTCATGGAAAACAACCGATATGGGAGCAAAAGTGAAATTAAAAAGCCTACAGATTTTGGAGAAATCTGTAGGCTGGATTTGTCCTATTTGGAGCTGAGGTTAGAACCTCCTCTTACGCTTCTTGGTTTTCGTTTTGGTCGCGGTCTGAGCCTTACGCACCGGAGTGACTGTAGCCGCTTCTTCATGAACATCGCTTTCGGTTTGTTCGACAAGAGGTTTCAGGTCCATTGGCTTTGTTGCAGTGCGAGGTTGTTCAGAAGGTACGCCGCTAAGAGGCTGTTTGCTTGCAATTCTCTGCCACAGGACGAGAAGTTGACTTGCATTAAAGATGGAGGAATAGGTACCTGTTATTATACCAATTAATAGTGCCACGTTGAAGTGCTTTAAGCTCGGATTGGAGGCACCAAACAATAATAAAGCTATGAGAGTCAGCACAACCGTCAAAGATGTGTTAATTGACCTTGCGAAAGATTGCAGTATGCTCCTATTGACCAGCGAGTCGAATGTTTCTCCTTTCGAGCGGTGGCGCAGATTCTCGCGAATGCGGTCAAATATGACGATTGTGTCATGGTTGGAGAATCCAATGACTGTTAGCAATGCCGTCACAAATAGGCTATCAATCTCCCAATGGAGGAAGTGGCCAAATATTGCAAAGAGGCCTACTATAACACCTACGTCGTGCAAAAGAGCAATGACTGCACATATTCCAAATCGGAATCCGTATGCTAATCCTCCAATGGCAAATCGTGCAGAAAGGTATAGGACAATGCCAAGAGAGGCCAATATTATTGCCTTGAAGGCGTTCGCAGTTAATTCGCGGCTGATAGTTGGGCCAACTCGTTCGGTTGCAAGCACTTCAAATTCGCCGACTCTTTCTTTCAGTCTTTTTTGAAGTGTACGAAATTCTTCTTCAGAGACGTTTTTAGTTCGGATAAAGAATTCTTTTGGATCTTCTTTGGATTTCTGGACCATGCTTCCTCTGAGGCCTAGGTCGCTGAGTGCTGCCTCAACAGATGCTCGTTCTACTGGATGCTTAAACTCAAGTTGCATGAGGCTACCACCAGTGAAGTCAATACCTGGCTTCAGTCCGTGCATGCCGAAGATGAAGAACAATCCCGGCAAAATTACTGCGGCGCTTATGGCATACCAAGTCCACATCCGCCCAACAACGTCTACTTGCCGACCTGTCTGTCCTGTCACCCACTGTCTTCTCACACCAAACCATGCAGGATGTTGGGCAAATCCGGTGTTTACGATTAAATGAAGAATTGTTCGCGTGACTACTATTGCGGTGAACATACTAACAATTACACCGAGGCTAAGGACAATGGCGAATCCTCTGATTGGTCCAGTGCCAAGCCATCCTAGTATTAGACAGGTAATGAGCGTACAGACGTTGGAGTCGAAAATGGAGGTGAATGCTCTTGCAAATCCAGCGTCAATTGCCGCGCGAAGCGTTTTTCCGCTTCGTAACTCTTCTTTCAATCGCTCGAAAATAAGGATATTAGCATCTACGGCCATACCTATTGATATGATGTATGCCGCGATGCCCGGTAGTGTGAGCGTTACAGGTATTATTTTGAATAATGCAAGAGTGAGTATTGCATATATTCCAAGTGCAATATCTGCAATTACTCCAGGCAATAAGTAATAGCCGAACATAAAGAGGACGACTAGGCCGAGACCTATGATTCCTGCAAGTACGCTTCTATCCACAGAATCTTGACCTAGCGTTGCCTCTACCCTTTGGTGCTGCACTATTTCAAGAGGGACTGGTAATGCGCCAGCATTCAAGAATTCAGCTAAACGCGTGGCTTCCTGAATAGTTCGGAAGCCGCCTTCAATGGTGGCTTTTCCGTCGAGAATAGGTACCTTAACGACTGGCGCACTTAAAATTTGGTCGTTCAGGACTATTGCCAAGTACTCGCCTACATTACGCCGCGTAAAGTCGGCAAACAACTTCCTGCCTTCTCTATCAAACTCGATGGCTACGTAAACTTCATATGGAGGCTGAGCCATCTTGTTTGCTTGGGCATTAGGCTTGAGATTAGCGCCAGTGACGATGACTGGGGATTCTGCTAGTACTTTTTCTACTGGTACATTCTTTCCGTCATGGTCTGTAAAGACATACCTATCATTTCCCTGCTCGTCCTGCTCAATCGTCATCTGGTATTTCCCACGGTGGCGCTTGTCTTGCACCCATCGCAGGTGGCGAAATTCAAGCCTTGCGGTTGACTTAAGTTGTTCTATGGCTTGATCTACGTTTGGAATGTCGGGAATTTCGACGACCACCTGATCAATACCCTTGGGCTGAATCAGAGGTTCGGATACGCCGAAAGCATCAACGCGGTTGCGAATGACACGCACTATGCCATTTAGGTGCTTATAGCTCCATTTTTCACCTTTAGGCAGCTTGTCGGTTTCTGCGCGGAGTACGACACGTACTCCACCTGCAAGGTCTAAGCCTTTCTTTAAATGCCAAGGTTTAGTAATTTGCTTGCCATTTTCTGTTACTGTCACATGTTGCTTTCCAAGAATGAAAGCAGATGCTGCAACCAATACAATAACAAGAGCAAGGATATGTTTATGTCTCAATTTTTCTGTAATCCTCCCTAAGTCACCTTATGGCGCTTTTTGGGGCGCGGGTCTATTAATCATTCGAACCGGGCCATATAACAGGGCAATTATACAGATGTGCCGTGATATTGTCAAATAAAATGATTTTGCCTCTTAATTATTGAAAATCATAGGTCAATTCCGTTAATTACAAGCTTAAACTTGCAGCCTAGCACGTCTGCCGCCCTACGACACATCACCATTCTGAGTACAAAAATTTCGAAGTATTCGGTTACGCTGATTGATGTTGTATCTACTGTTAATTCTAGGCTAATAATTTTGTTTTCTGAATCAACTCGTAAGTATGACTTTTGGACAGCATGATTTACCCTGTCGTGAATATCGAATGTTTGAGGATTTGGATTTTGTACACGAGAAAAGTGTACGTCAGATTTATCGCCAATGATTACGGCTGCAGTGACTTTGTTTATCGGAAATCCATTATCCTCCTCATGATTGCCAATTGCACCCATAATAACCGCAATTTCTGCCGGTGGCATTTTGAGGGAGTTAAGGATGCTTTCTGCCAGAACTGCTCCCGTTTCTTGGTGATTCTCACGGTTAATAACATTTCCAATATCGTGGAGATAACCAGCTATTGCGGCTAGTTCTGCTTCGCGTGAGCCATTTCCAAGCTGACGAATTATACCTCGTGATACGCCTGCAACGATGCCAGCGTGTCGAAAACCATGTTCGGTATAACCTATTGCTGCCATTTGCTCGTTTGCTTTCTCTATATAGGTTCTGACACGCAAATCACGCTTTACGTCCCGCAGGCAAATTTGCCCCATGTATTAATCACCTTCTGCTGAATAAGTCGCTATAAACTTTCGACGAAAGTCAAGCACGCGATCATCCTTTATCGCTTCCTGAATTCCTTTTATTACACGTTGGTAAAAGTATAAGTTATGGTAGGTTGCCAGTCGTGCTGCTAATATCTCACCTGATTTATGTAGGTGGCGAAGATAAGCCCTTGTATAGTTTCGGCAAGCCCAGCAATCGCACTCAGGGTCAATTGGCGAAAAATCTTGGGCAAACCTAGCATTTTTTATGTTTATTCGTCCATAAGTAGTGTACATTGAGCCGTTTCGTCCTAATCTGGTGGGCAGAACGCAGTCAAACATGTCAATGCCCATTATCACAAAATCAATTATATCTAATGGCGTTCCAACTCCCATTAAATATCTTGGTTTTTCTTCTGGTAAAAGTGGAGCAGTCCATCCTACTACGTCATACATGGCGGCCTTGGGTTCTCCAACCGAGACTCCACCGATGGCATTTCCTGGGAAGTCGAGTGATGAGATAAACTCTGCGCTCCACGACCTTAGGTCGCGATATACGCCGCCTTGGACTATGCCGAATAGTGCTTGCCCAGGTGGAGAATTATTCTTGCAGCGAACAGCCCAATCATGGGTTCGCCTGGTTGCTTCTCGAACATACTCGTATGTACTAGGATATGGAGGGCATTCGTCGAATGCCATTATGATATCAGCACCAATGGCGCCTTGAATCTCCATTACGTTTTCTGGTGTAAAAAAGTGTTCGGACCCATCAATATAAGATTTGAAAAGAACTCCTTCTTCTCCAATCCTGCGGAGGTCGCTGAGGCTAAAAACCTGAAAGCCTCCGCTGTCCGTGAGAAGTGTACGGTCCCAGCTCATGAAATTGTGCAGACCGCCGGCCCGTCTAATTAGCTCATGCCCAGGATGAAGATATAAGTGGTATGTGTTCGCCAGGACTATCCCGAAGTCAAGGTCGGCTAATTCCTCCTGGCTCATCGCTTTGACGGTGGCTTGCGTGCCCACAGGCATGAACACAGGAGTTTGGACAGTGCCATGTGCAGTCTGAAGTTTGCCCAGTCTGGCTGCTGTTTCAGTGCTCTTATTAATTACATCAAACCGGAAATATCCGGAAGCTTTTTTCATTTGAAATCCCAGTATACGTCAGGCTCATAATCGGTGTCAAATCTTTATGTGTCGAGAGCGTATCTTGAAATAGTTCCCCACAGAATCAGGTATCTCACGCAGGCGAATGAGCAATTCAAGCATGGAACAATCCAAATGCGAGGCAATTAATTTGCGATCCTCCCCACCAGCGGATGGGAATGGGGCCGGGGGTTGTTTCCTCCTCCGCGCCGGACAAGCGCCGTTCCATTCGGCTCCCGGTCCCACCCTACCGTTATTATTATGTTCGGCATCTTTCGTTTATTCACAAACTTTGAATAAAGCTGTGTAAATCCCAATCTAGAATAACAAAATGCTGTCATGATTTAAAGGCGTTTCGACCAGTCATATTAAAGCCCATAATTTATACTGGTTTTTTGTTAGAAGCTTGACAGTTTTCTTGTGGCATGATATCTTATATTTGAAATAGCTAAATGAGCAGGTGAGCAATTCGTTGTAACCTGACGTCTTCATCCATAGAAGTGCATTGTACTCACCGGTTAATTAATACCTGCACTTGTTATTTGTCAACCTCCCTTATAAGAAACCGCCGGCTGAATCCGGCGGTTTCTTTTTTATTCTGAACGTATATTACTCTATTTGCCTATTTGAATGTTTGAAACTTTGATTCTTAAGGGTAGTACTATGAAAAGTTGCTTAGTTATATGGCGTTAATACAGCACAGAGGGGTGAGATTGATGGCTTCTTCCAAGCGTGGCTTTGCCTCGATGGATCCAGAGAAACAAAGGGAAATTGCAAGCAAAGGTGGCAAGGCTGCACATGCGAAGGGTACTGCCCATGAATGGACTAGCCATGAAGCTAGGCAAGCTGGACGCAAGGGCGGACTTATGAGCCATGGAGGCGGGCGTAAGAGTAGCAAATAGTCCGCATATATTTACATCATAGCTGATGCCACGAGCCCACCGATAAGGAAAGAAGCAACGAATGTTCCAAGCCAGATTGCCACCGCCTCGCCCCATCCTCGCTCTTTAAAGAGAATCATCATTGAGGCAACGCAGGGAACAAATAGAGTCATCAAGATAAGCGCTACCAACGTTTGTTCATGGGTAAGGGTCATTGATGCAAACCCAGCAGCTCCAAGGTCACGCCTAATCATTCCCATAACTATGGCATTTGCCGCTTCTTTTGGTAGCCCCAACCAAGCGACTGTTAATGGTTCGAGTAGACGTTGCCATATTTTAAGCAGCCCCGTTGCTTCCAATACTCCGACAAGCCCCGAACCAATTAGAAACCAAGGATATGCTTCCAGCAAGAAATGAACTATGCGAATCCATGTCTTCCTTAATAAGTTTTCAATCTTTGGAAGTCTCACCGGGGGTAGGTCTATGATAAGTGGCGATGATTTTCCAGGTAAGAAGTGGTTGAGGACTGTCCCTACTGTAATAAAGCATGTGCCAATTACCAGAATGTACACTAACGTGTGAATTAATCCAATCCTAGCGGCTAGCATGGCTATAACGCCAAGCTGGGCTGAGCACGGAATTGTGAAATTTAAGATTGAGGTTGCAATTGTTTTTTCTCGCGTTGTTCCAAGAAGTCGTGTGGTAATCGTTGCCATTGTAATGCAACCAAATCCTAGGATAATTGGAATTATTGCGCGGCCATTTAGTCCAATCCAATTGAGCAATCGGTCAGTTAACGCTGCCAATCTTGGTAAGTATCCGGTGTCTTCAAGGAATGATAGAACGATATAAAATCCAACGACCAATGGCAGAAGTAGACCAACCAAATAGGTTATGCCGGTTGTCAATATTCCAAAACGTCCAACAAGAATAATCCACGCTGGAGAATTAGCAGGTAAAACATGGCTAATAACCTTTCTGATAGCAGGCTCCCAGTATCCCTGCATTATTGTTTTCTCTGTAAATCCAACGAGCTTTTGTGCAATTAGGACACCTATTAACTGGTAAACAATAAATAAAACAACCATTAAAATTGGAATGCCCGTTAAGGGGTTCAACATTAATCTACCTAGAACATGGGCAAATCTGCGGCTGGGTCCAGTTTCACTAACCACCTGGTCGGCAATATCATTTGCACGAGCCCGTCTCCGAAGGTAAATATCTTCTCGGAGTAAGCCTGGTGATAAGCCATGGCGGCTGGATATTACCTCGTCGCCCTCCAATATTAACACCGCTTCTCGCTGAGAGCAGTTCAGTTTTCCTGCCTGCTTCTGTACGAAGGGATCAGGTTTTCCGACACATGCCTTGTCTATAGATAGGCGAACTTTATCGAGCCCCACATGTTTTGTTGCAATTGTTGGAATTACAGGAACGCCGAGGAGCTTTGACATCTTTTCTATATCGATTTTTATGCCCTGCTCCTTCACTTCATCCATAAAGTTCAAGGCAACAATCATTGGGATGCCCATATCGGCAAGCTGCAGAGTGAGGAATAGGTCTCTTTCTAGATGAAGGGCATTGACGATGTTTATAACGATGTCAGCTTGAAGGATAATATCACGCGCAGTTCGCTCTTCGTCATTCCATGAGGAGACGCTGTAAATACCAGGAGTGTCAATAATAAGGTTATTTCCAAAGCGGCCAGTATAGACCTCAATTGTGGTGCCGGGGTAATTTGAGACTTCAGCGTATACACCTGTGAGATAAGCAAAGAAAACCGATTTTCCTACATTTGGATTGCCGACAAGAGCAATTTTTCGCGCTGGGGCTTCTATTTGAGCCCAAGGTGGCATTCTTTGCCGATGTCGCGGTTTTCTCACTACCTCACCTCTATTTGTCGAGCAAGGTCTCTGCCAATTGCAATTTCTTGACGCCTCGACTTCAAAACTACTGGTCCAAATGGGATTTTTTCAAGGCATACTACGCGGCTTCCCTCGGCAATCCCCAGCCTAATGAGTTGTGAACGTATGGCATCGGGAACTGAGATAATCTGCACTTCCGAACCAATTGTTGTTTGATCAAGAGTCATATTTATTTCCTTTACGAATTCGCGCATTCGGAACATAGGCCCATGATTCGAAGTTCATGGGTATGTGCTTTGAACGAATATTGCTCACAAATTTTCTGCTGGAGCTCTTCTATCGTGTTGTCATTGAACTCGAAAGTTCGCCCACAACTTGTGCAAATCAAATGGTCATGATGATCATGGCCAAGAACATGTTCATAGTGCCCATGCCTTTCGCCAAAATCAACTTCTCTAAGTAGTCCGCTATTCACGAGAAGAGGAAGTGTGCGATATACGCTTGCGCGCGAGACGCGTTTTCCACGTTTTCGAAGACCGGAAACAATGTCATCTGCTTCAAAATGTTGATGATTTCTGAAAACTTCTTCGAGGATTAGCTTGCGCTCGCGGGTTGTCTTCATTCCCTCTTCTCTTAGGAAATGTCTGAATTTTGCTTCTTCGTCGGTCATTTTTATCTCCAAATTGCAATTGAGACTCAATCTCAATTGCAATTCTACCATTATTTCCCGTAGTTCGTCAATATTTATTTTGCTAGGGCGTTTTATTATTACAATTTAAAGCAAAATTAACGGTTTCTTACCCCATTTTTAATCCACCGCTGCTAATCTATTTTACTGGAAAAAAGGGGCGAGTAACGCAAGTTAGTAAGGCTGGTTGCTCGTGGAGCGGTCTTTCATTGCGAAACTCACTTCATGTGTGATAAAATTTTGAACGACCATATTCGGAGGCATGGGGAGCAAAAATTAGAGAAGCAATTGTAGAATGAATGCCTTGTGCGCTTATTGTTTTTGAAACGTAGAAAGGAAAGATTCCAATGAAGTCTCTTGATGAGCTGCATAGAATTCGAGAAAAAGCCCAGCAAGATTTAAGAATTCGAGATGGCAAGCAGAGAGCAAAAGTTGTAGTTGCTATGGGGACTTGCGGCATAGCAGCCGGCGCGAAAAACGTATTAAATGCAATTTTGGACGAACTGGACAAGCGCGGAATCAAAGATGTATTGGTTGTCCAAGCTGGCTGCAAAGGTTTATGTTCGCAGGAACCATTAGTTGATGTTTTCAGAGCCGGCGAGCCGGGAGTTACTTATGGCTACGTAACTCCTGAAAGAGCGCGAACGATAGTTAGTCAGCACCTCGTAAATGGTAACATCGTCGGTGAATGGGTAGTCACAACGGCCGAAGCCTAGCAGTTGCTGGAAACATTCTTATGGAGGTGTTAATTTGAAATCTACGCAAAAGTCTGCAGAGCGCTTTTCCCACGTAAACCTTGAAGATGTGAAGAGCATCGTCGCAAAGCACGATGCATTTAGAGGCAATCTACTGCCAATACTTCACGAAGTCCAGGCAAAGTATGGCTATTTGCCAGAAAGTGCATTAGAAATAATTGCCGATGAACTTTGCATTCCTGTAAGCGAGGTATATGGCACGGCGACATTCTATACGTTGTTTTCCATAATACCTAAAGGCACGCACGTAATCAAGGTATGCAATAGCGCTCCGTGCCATATTGGAGGGTCAAAAGCCATACTTTCGGCGATCAAGGATGAGCTTGATATTGAGCCGGGTGAGATGACAGAAGATGGTCATTTTTCCCTGGAATTGACAAGCTGTCTTGGTGTCTGCGGTGTTGGTCCAGTAATTATGATTGATGATGATATTTACGGCAACCTGACACCTGAGAAGATACCGGAGATTCTTGCAAGATACAGGCAGGAGGAAAGCTAAATGCCATTCTATAGATCACATATTTTAATTTGCAATGCTACTCCATGTGTACTTAAAGGAAGTAGAGCAGTTGAGGCCGCTCTCAAAGAGGAAATACGCTTAAACGGATTGGAAGACGAAATCCGTGTTGTAGAGACAGGTTGCCTCGGCATATCTGAATGCGGACCGGTAATAGTCATCTACCCTGAGGGCACAATCTACTGTAACTTAACGCCTCAGGATGCAGGGGAAATAGTTAGGGAGCACCTTCTGAACGGCCGAATTGTTCAGAGATTGCTTTATCGTGCTCCAGAGTTGGCTAAGAAAGCCTTTAAAGCACCAGAGATTCCCTTTGTAGCACGTCAGCAAAGAATAGTTCTTCGAAATGCTGGCGTTATAAACCCCGAATCAATTGAGGAATATATCGCAAATAATGGCTATGAGGCACTAGGCAAGGCGCTCACCTCAATGTCGCCCGAAGATGTCATAGAAGAAGTAAAGAAATCGAATCTTAGAGGCCGTGGAGGCGCAGCATTTCCTACAGGAATCAAGTGGGAGGCAACACGGAATGCAACCGGTCAGCCGAAGACCGTAATCTGCAACGCAGATGAGGGCGAGCCTGGAAACTTCAAAGACCGGCTTATAATGGAAGGCGACCCTCATAGCATAATCGAAGCGATGATAATTGCTGGATATGCTGTTGGCGCTAACAAAGGCTATATTTACGTAAGAGGCGAGTATAAGCAATCTATAGAAAAATTGAACAAGGCTATTGAAGATGCGAAACAAATGAACCTTCTTGGCGAAAACATCTTCGATAGCGGTTTCAATTTCGATATCGAAGTTTTCAAGGGCGCCGGTGCTTATGTTTGTGGAGAGGAAACCGCACTCATTGAGTCGCTCGAAGGGCGGAGGGGCGAGTCAATGGTAAAGCCACCTTATCCGCCGACCCAAGGACTTTGGGGAGCGCCTACGGTTATAAATAACGTCGAGACATTAGCCAATATACCTCAAATTATATTAAATGGTGCCGATTGGTTTAACAGCATTGGCACAGAAAGAAGCAAAGGTACGAAGATATTCACGCCATGTGGCGATGTTCTCCAGCCTGGCGTTATAGAAGTTCCATTTGGAACCACTATGCGAGAAATTCTTTACGAGATGGCTGGTGGAACTAAGTCTGGCAAGGACATTAAGGCTGTTTTAATTGGTGGGCCGTCAGGCATTTGCGTTGGTAAAGAAAGTCTCGATAGGCGTTTTGCATATGAAGATCTTCCTCCGGGTGCGGGCGCTCTTATAGTAATAGATGAAGACAAGTGCATTGTTGACCTTGTGCACAACTGCCTTGAGTTTTTCGTTCATGAATCGTGTGGGCAGTGCATACCGTGCCGCGAAGGCACGAAGCGAATGCTTGAAATTGCGAGCAATTGGATTAATGGCGAAGGAAAGCCTGGGGATGTAGAACTGATGCAGGAGCTCGCAAATAACCTAGCTGTCTCATCCAGGTGTGGGCTTGGCCAGTTCGCAGGAACGGCATTCGCAACTAGCTATAAACTGTTTAGCGATGAGTATCTTGCCCATGTAGCTGACGGAGAATGTCCAACCGGCGTATGCACAATGGGCAACGGAAAGGATGGAAAAGATGGGTAAGAAAATAAACATGACAATCAATGGCCAAAAGGTTGTGGCTGAAGAAGGAATGACTATTCTTCAGGCGGCACAACAGGCAGGCATCTATATTCCTACTCTTTGCTATCATCCAGATTTAAGCGTAGAAGGTGTATGTAGAATCTGCGTTGTGGAAGTAGAAGGCCAGAGGTTATTGTGCCCGTCGTGTGCATATCCAGTGTCGGAGGGCTTGAATGTCAATACACACTCTCCAAAAGTTCGAGAAGCACGGCGCATGATAGTAGAACTTTTGCTAGCGAACCATCCGCAAGAGTGCCTTACTTGTTCGGCAAATCAGAAGTGTGAACTCCAGAAGTTTGCGAAAGAACTTGGAATTCAGAAGGTTCGTTTCCAAGGCGAGCGCCATAATCACAAGAAAGATGAATCAAATCCATCGATAATTAGGAATCCTGAAAAGTGCATTCTCTGCAAGAGATGCGTTCGGGTATGCCATGAAATCCAAACTGTTGGTGCCCTTTTTGCCCACAACCGCGGCTGGCATACTGAAATCGGTCCTCCTTTCGATAAAGAACTAGCAGAGGTCGTTTGTGTTTATTGTGGTCAGTGCATTGATAGATGTCCAACCGGTGCACTGAAGGCAAAGGATCCGGCCCCTGAAATTTGGCAGGCCATTGATGATCCTAATAAGTTTGTGATTGTGCAGGTTGCACCAGCTGTTCGGGCAACAATTGGTGAAGAGTTCGGCATGCCGCCTGGTAGCTTGGTTACTGGCAAAATGGTAACAGCACTACGCATGCTTGGATACGACAAGGTATTTGATACAGACTTTACGGCTGACCTAACAATAATGGAAGAAGGCCATGAGTTAATCCAGCGGTTGAAGAAAGGCGGAACTCTGCCAATGATTACCTCTTGCAGCCCAGGCTGGATTAAATTCATTGAGCATTTCTATCCCGACCAACTGCCGCATCTCTCAACGTGCAAATCGCCACAGCAAATGTTTGGCGCGATAGCGAAGACATATTATGCTCAAAAGATAGGCGTTGATCCTGCAAAAATGGTTGTGGTTTCAATAATGCCTTGTACTGCAAAGAAATTCGAGGCTGAAAGGCCTGAGATGCGTGCAAGTGGGTATAAAGACGTTGACTATGTGCTGACAACCCGTGAAGCGGCTGGAATGATCAAGGAGGCAGGCATAGATCTTCCAAACTTGCCTGATAGCGAATTTGATGTACCTTTGGGTATATCTACTGGCGCCGGAGTAATTTTTGGTGCAACAGGAGGCGTCATGGAGGCGGCGCTGAGAACGGCCTATGAAGTCATCACTGGCAAACCATTGGAAAACATTGAAATTACAGCCGTTCGCGGAATGGAAGGCGTGCGAGAGGCAACGGTTGATATAGATGGGGTTAAAGTCAAGGCTGCAGTAGCACATGGCCTAGGGAATGCTAGAAAGCTACTTGATCTAATAAAGGAAGGCAAATCGGACCATCAGTTCATAGAAATAATGGCGTGTCCCGGTGGTTGCCTTGGTGGTGGCGGTCAGCCATTCCCAACATCGCCTGAGATACGAAAGGCTCGGGCAGAAGCAATCTATCTTGCAGATCGCCTAATGCCTATTAGGAAGTCTCACGAGAACCCGGCAATTATCGAGCTATATGAGACATTCCTTAAAGAGCCCTTGGGCGAAATGTCACACAAGCTTCTGCATACTCACTATACTCGAAGGGACAAAAAGCTAGCACCTAAGAGTAAAGAATCTAGGCAGCAGTTAACTCATTCAACATAGCAAAACACTTTTTCTGCAGAAGAGGTTAAATTAAATAAATCAACATGAGCAAAGCCTTGGCAGTGATGTTTGACAGCCGCTTTGGCGACAAGCTGAGGCTTTGCTCATCAAAGAATCCATGTTTATTTAATAAGCTATAAATTTCATACTCCAGATACCAGCGATTTCAAGGAAAAGCATTCTCGTCGGATAAAGGGTATGCTTGAAGTAATCGAAAGGAATGAAATAGAGGAAATCCTCAAGGACTCTGCAAAGCCCTCGAGACTCGAAATTGAGTCAATATTGGACAAAGCTCGTGCGTTGAAGGGTCTTTCTTTATCGGAGTTTGCCAGTCTGCTTGCCCTCGAAGACCTAGACCTCTTGGAGCAAGTTTTTCTAGCGGCGAGAGAAGTAAAGGAGAAAGTATACGGGAAACGGCTTGTATTTTTTGCACCACTCTACGTTTCAAACTACTGCGCGAATAACTGTCTATACTGTGGGTTCAGAAGGGACAATAAGGATCTTGAGCGGCGATGCCTTACGGTTGATGAGGTTCGCGAGGAAGTCAAAATTCTTCTGGCAGAAGGTCATAAGAGATTACTCCTTGTATTTGGAGAACATCCTCATTACTCGGGAATAGACTACATGGAGGAAGTCATATCTGCTGTATATAGTGTTCGCACCCCTGATGGAGAAATTCGCCGAGTAAATGTAAACAGTGCACCGCTTACCGTAGAAGATTTTCGCCGCTTGAAAGCGTGTGGCATTGGCACGTATCAATTATTTCAAGAGACATACCACCCAAGCATTTACAAATATGTTCACCCATCTGGTCCCAAAGCCAATTATGAGTGGAGGCTTACAGCTATTAACAGGGCTTTTGAAGCGGGGATTGACGATGTAGGCATTGGCGTTCTCTTTGGACTTTATGACTACAAATATGAATGTGTTGCGATGCTAGCTCACATACGGAGTTTAGAAGAAAATTTTGGAATCGGGCCGCATACAATTTCAGTACCACGACTTGAACCTGCGCTTAATGCTCCTCTTGCAGCAAAGCCGCCCTACCCTGTTACTGACTTCGAATTTCGGAAAATAATCGCTTCCATAAGACTAGCAGTTCCATACACTGGAATCATTCTTACTACCAGAGAAAGGCCCGAATTTCGTGATGAACTCTTCGCATTAGGGGTATCGCAAATTAGCGCTGGGTCTGTAACCTCTCCTGGTGGATACAAACGGCGACAAAAACATGCTCCAGAGGCTGAGCAATTCGAGATAGGAGATACTAGGTCGCTTGAGGAGCTTGTGGCGACAATAATTAAAAAAGGCTATATTCCAAGCTTTTGCACCGCATGCTACCGACTAAAGCGAACTGGCGATAGGTTTATGTCTTTGGCAAAAACGGGCAATATTGGACAAATGTGCCTGCCGAACGCAATCTTGTCTTTTGAAGAATACCTACTTGATCATGCGACCCCTTCTACTCGTGCTGCAGGTCAAAAAGTTGTAGACAAATCGCTCGAAGAGTTACCGGCAGAGATGCGCACGCGGACACGACGACTCCTTGAAGAGCTTCGCTCAGGAAAACGTGATCTTTACGTATAAGGCCACTTTGTCAGCTCAAAACTATGGATTCCCTATTTGAAAAAGCCATTGAAACTGGCAATCTAAGCAGAGAAGAGATTATACGCCTCTTATCACTTGACGATAAGGAAAGTGTAGCCCGCCTTTTTGCAGTTGCTGATCAGGTGCGAAAAAAAGAATGTGGCGATGATGTTCATATTCGGGGATTGATAGAATTCTCTAACATTTGTATGAGGAATTGCCTATACTGCGGACTGAGGCTAGAAAATGCCAAAGTTCGAAGATATCGCATGGGCATTGACGAAGTTGTTAAGGCCGCAGTTAAGGTTGGAAAATATGGCGTTGGCACTGTAGTTCTCCAATCTGGTGAAGACCCCTGGTTCACTGCCGAGCGAATGGCTGAAATTATTCAAAAAATTAAATCCGAGGTGGATTGCGCTGTTACTCTCTGCATTGGCGAGCGTTCATCGGAAGACTACAGGATAATGAAAAAAGCCGGCGCAGATAGGTTCCTTCTTCGACACGAAACAGCAAATTCGGAGTTATATAGGCGGCTTCATCCCGGTATGTCTTTTGAAAATAGATTGCGTTGTTTGAATAATCTGCGCGAGCACGGCTATCAGGTTGGCGCTGGAAACATAGTTGGCTTGCCAGGTCAGTCTGTAGCCGACCTAGCAGATGATGCACTCTTCGTGAAAGAATTGGATGCGGATATGGTTGGAATTGGCCCTTTTATTCCCCACCCCAACACACCACTAGCCAACTATCCTGGCGGAAGCCTTGGGATGAGCCTAAAAATGGTTGCTGTTGTTCGAATCGTAACGCGAAATGCTCTTATACCTGCAACCACAGCTGTGGGAACAGTCGACCCATTTGGACGAGAAAAGGCTCTAATGGCTGGCGCAAATGTTGTTATGCCAAACTTTACCCCGCTCGAATACCGCGTTCACTATGAGATCTATCCTGCTAAGCGGTGCATTACCGAAGATCCTCAGCAAGCTTTGGCGGACATACGTGCTAGGATTGAGTCAATTGGCAGAAAGGTGGCTACTGGACCAGGGCATTCACTAAAGAAGAGACTTTAAAACCCCACTAGTTCTTTGAGTCTTTTTGCGTTTTGTATCGCAAAGCCTTTATAGTCATTATTAAAGTACACATAAACGTCCACATTCTCGAGCATTTCTTTTACTTGTTCAGCCCACCATTCAAGCATTTGTTCTTCATAGTTGCCTTCGGTTTCAATACCGCCGCTATGCATGCGAATATAGGCAAAAGGTGCTGTCGCTTTGATAATCCGCGGCAAACCAGGCGCGCTCATAATGCAATAACCTACAGAATATTCTTTCAGCAAATTGAAAACTTCATCTACTTGCCAGCTCGGATTACGAAATTCCATTACATGTCGGAGGTCCTTTGGGAGCAATTCAAGGAAGCTCTGAAGTCTTTCCAAATCTATTTTAAAACTTGGCGGAAGCTGGTACAAAATTGGGCCTAGCTTTTCGCCTAATCCACGTGCATTGTTAATTATCCTTTCCAGTGGTTCTTTTGCATCTTTTAATCTTTTTTGATGAGTTAGGTACCTGCTTGCCTTGACTGCAAAGGTAAAACCTTCTGGTGATTCGTTGCGCCATTTTTCGAAAGTCTCGCGCTCGGGCAACCGATAAAACGAGAAATTAATTTCTACTGTATCAAAATATTGAGCATAAAACTCAAGCCATTTTTTACTAGGCAAGCCTTTCGGATAGAAAACGTCCACCCAGTGGTTATAATTCCATCCTGATGTGCCAATGTATGCCCGATTCTTCATGGCGTCACCTTAAATCAATTTAAACTGTGCATATTGGTGTGTATAGCTCAGGGCGGCGACCTTCACGTGGCATTTTGGGTTCAAGCTGAATTTGTGCGCGGACTATCTCTTCTTCCGTTCCACCCCTTGCAATTATATTGCCATTTGGGTCAAGAATCATGCTATTGCCAATGCAAATAAGATTATTGTCTTTGCCAATTTTATTTGCCCATACGACATAACATCTGCCAAATTTTGAATTGGCTGTTAGAACGATTTCCCATGACCGCATTGTATCTTCAATCTCGTCTGGGGCAGAGAGACCTACACTTGGCATTAACACGATTTGTGCGCCTTTTAGGTCAAGGACTCTTATGCTTTCGATATGGAAGGCGTCATAACAAACCAAGATTCCAATTCGCCCCAGACTTGTTTCAAATACAGAAAGCTCATTTCCCGGCGAAAATCCTGCTTCAAGGTCAGCTTGAAATAAGTGAACCTTTCTGTGTTTTCCAACAATATTTCCATCGGCTCCAATCAACACTGCTGTATTGTAAATCTTATCACCTTCACGTTCGGCAAGACCGAAACATATCCACGCATTTCTCGTAACCGCTATCTGGGAGACAATTGTTGTTAGAGGTCCAGGAACAGGTTCTGCAAAACGCTTCATATCTTTTCCAAGCCAATAGCCTGTAAAAGAAATTTCCGGCAAGAGAACTAAATCGGCTAAGTGGGCCGCTTTGTCGAGCAAGTGAATTGCCTTATCTGTATTGTGTGTTTTATCATACATTTCCGTGGCGTACTGTACTGCAGCTACATGTATAGGAAACATCTTTTCAAACCTCCAGGATTAGTCGCTGTAGACAAATGGATGCCACTATCGCTTTTACTCAAACCACCATTATCCTTAAACACCGTGTTACTTGCTTAAAATTTTCCTAATAAAAAATGCATGCAAAATTTTTTTGACCGATGTTTAAGTTTTTTACAGTAGGGTATTTATTTTGTGTACCCGAAAGTGCCCCCGGTACTTTGAGTTTTGCCAGGCTAGACCACGAGCCTTGCAGTTTGAACCTGGCCGGAAACGGCTCAGGAACTGACTGCAAGGTTGTCCGTAGGGAACCCTAACCTCCGTATGGAGGAAACTCCATACGGGGCGGTAAGGAGACCGAAGGGCACGTCGTGATACGAAAGCGCCGCCACCTGCCTACGCGATAGCATCAAGAGGCAAGGAGCGTCGCGTAAGTTAAACGGCGACTGTGCTAAGGCCTGGCATTTTTTATCTGTGAAAAGCAAGCGCTTATTATTGAATGTTAACACCTCCCAAGTCATAAAGTTGCATTGACACCGTCTTCTTACCTGCCTAGAATTTTCTATGTTTCCTTTTTGGGGGAGAAGATAAGATGAAAGTTTTTTGGCTTGCAATGCTTACCGCAATTCTTTGGGGTATAACGCCTGTACTTGATAAGCTGGGCTTGGAAAAAGCAACTCCACATGCTGCTTTAACTATTAGGACTATTGTAATAGCCGTTGGATTAATGGTGTTCTTGGGTGCGTCAGGTAGCTGGAGCGAACTAGTTACAATTGATAGGCGTTCTGTAATGTATATAATCCTTGGTGCACTTGCGGCAGGACTGATAGGTCAGCTGGTGTATTATTACGCTTTAAAAGCCGGTGAAGCCGCATGGGTTGTGCCTATAGCGGCTACTTATCCGCTTGTAACTGCCGCTGTAGCTGTCGTCTTTCTCAAAGAACCTATTACACCTGGGAAAATCATTGGCGCTGTGCTTATTGTGCTTGGTGTTCTAGTGATAAGGCTGGACCAAGTATTATGGCCAAGGTAAGTGCAATTATTTTTCGGAAAGTGTAATGTTCAATAACATTTAGCTGAGGGCGGCTACGAATAGCGAGCGGCTAATGCTAATAATTCGCTATTATCGACAGCAATATAACGCTTAAATTGATTTGCATTTAGCCAATTCCAATGCTTTTAAAGATGCCTTAAGTGCTTGGAGGCCATCATAACCCGAAGGCAAATCAATCAAATGTCCTTGTCTAATGCTCTTGGCGAATAGAGAGTACATCTTGTCGAAAGCCTTTGCGGGTGAAGTAATTGTCTTGCGGAAGCATTCATTCTTGCTGTAAAGGCTAAACTCTCGTCTATTCTCCTGGCCTTCGATGCTACACTGCAGGTTTGCATAGCTTATCAAACCTTCTGTTCCTATTAAGTCGTGCCGCAAATTAGCTTCATGCGCAGGCGTATTATGCGTATACGCCCAACCCTGCTCAATTATAAACAATACGCCATTGTCCATTTTACCTGTAGCTATCACATGGTCGGGGTTTGGGTAATCCTCGATATGTGTGCCTATGGCATGAATTTCGGCAAACTCTGATTTGCTAAACCACCGGCAAAGGTCAAAGTGGTGGATTCCACAGTCAACAATTGGGCCCAATCCAACGGTTATCAACATTCTATAGCGGTCTTCCCCTGCCCACCTGCCGCCCATCCAGTTTCCAATTCCTCGAATTACTTTTAGCTCACCGATAACGCCTTGGTCAAGTAATGCTTTCATCTGCGGCATTGGTTCTGTGTGGCGTAGCTCGAAATTGATGGCAAAAAGGCGTTTAGCTTTTTCCATCGCTTGAATCATTTCTTCAGCAAGCTCAACGCTTTGTGCGATTGGCTTTTCGCATAAGACATGCTTGCCTGTTTCTGCGGCATCCAACACTACAGGATGATGCTGGTCGAGAGGGACAGCAACTCCGACGGCGTCGATGTCATCGCGAGCAAGAAGGTCTCGATAATCGGTATATATAGCCGCGACTTTGTACTTTTCAGCTAGTTCCTCAAGTCTTGTTTGATTTAGGTCAGAGAGTGCAACAAGCTCGATTTCTTCGCAGTTTGAGATTGCGGGTATGTGTCCATAGCAGGCTACGGTTCCACATCCAATCATTCCAATCCTAACTTTTTCTGCCATAAGGGCCTCCAAAACCTGGCTTATTTTACAAACCCAAAATTATAAGTTACTTCAATTTACAAAAGTTTCTCCGTATAATTCGAAGCTCTAGGTCTTTTTCAGTATAGCCAACCTCTCGGAGGAGTGCATATGCCTTATCAAAGTCTCTAACTAATTCTAAGGGTGAGTGTGCATCCGCCGTTACAACAACCGAAATCCCCCGACTGACGCAACCTTTTAGAATTGAAAGTGATGGGTATTGTTCCTTGCAGGGTCTGTGCCAGCCGGAAGTATTTAGTTCAACAACCATTCCCGAGTCGGCAATTGCGTCCAAGGTCGCCGAAATCTCCTTGCTAAGGTCCACCGAAGCATAGTGTCCAAATTTCTTTGTTAGGTCGAGATGCCCGGCAATGTCAAATAAACGGCTTTCCGCCATTTTTCTAACGCTTTTCCAATAGCCACGTATTATTTCATTTCTCTGTTCTTGATTTAGCGTATCCCACTTTTCAGCAGCTTCGTCAATTGGAAAATCGCCAAAAAAGTGAACCGACCCTATTGCATAGTCGAAAGGATATTTGGCGAGCACACTGCGGATGAGATCTTCAGTTTCAGGGAAATAGTCCATCTCGATGCCCAAGCGGACGGTTAGGTTGCTGGTTGCTTTTTTTGCAGCTTTTTGCACCTCTTCGACGTAGACTTCGAGCATGTTTGGAGGGATGCTCCAGGTAATTAGAGAATTGTTTGGATGTATAACGCAATGGTCAGATATTCCTAGCTCGTCTAGTCCCAATTTGCTTGCCCAATGGACAAAGTCGGCTATCTCACCTTCTCCATCGCTCCAACGTGAGTGTGTATGATATGATGTTCGCATGACTATTAGTTTAACACATGGGTGAAGTCTTCAGCAAACAATTGCATTTAACCTAAGAGGTGATACGCCATTATTGAATGTTCAATTGGATATTAGGAGGTTTAATTGGACAAGCGCTTGTTTGGATTATTTTTCTTTCTTGGAGTATTTATGTTTGGGGGGTTAATGATGGCTAGCAAGACGTCTGCTGTGCCGAAAGCTGATTTTTATGTTTCCACATGTGGCAACGATTTGTGGTCCGGGACCTTTCCTGCGCCAAATGATATGCACACTGATGGGCCATTTGCTTCAATTGAGCATGCCCAAAAAGCCGCTCGAGCACTAAAAAAGAAAAAGGACCCGAAATGCTCAGTTAAGATAATGATTCGGGGCGGCACTTACTGTTTAGACAAGCCTCTTGTTTTCAAACCAGAAGATTCTAACACAATCTACGCCGCTTATCCTGGCGAAAAGCCGGTGTTGAGTGGAGGAAGGCAGATTACAGGTTGGAAGAAGGTGAAAGAAAAATTATGGAAAGTTGAATTAGCGGACGTTAAGGCGGGTAGATGGTCTTTCAGGGACTTATATGTTAATGGCGAGCGACGTAGGCGTCCTCGACTTCCTAGAGAGGGTTTCTTTCACATTGAAAAGCCCATCTCGCCTGAAGTGAAGGATGCATTTATTTACCCCGAGGGGAGTATTAAACCATGGAAGAACCTGGATGACGTTGAGGTCATTGTTTTTAACGCTTGGGACGAGCTTAGGTTACGGATTGCTAGCATAGATGAGCAGACGCGAACAGTTACTTTTACAGGTTCAAACAATTGGCCCTTTGGTGCATGGGGGCAAGGTTCTAATCGCTTTTATATAGAGAATGTTTACGAAGCTTTGGACGAGCCTGGCGAGTGGTATCTTGACCAAAAGGAGGGAATACTTTATTACTATCCGCTTCCTGGCGAGAGTATGTCGAAAGTTAAGGTTATTGCCCCTATTCTCGAAGAGCTTGTGATAATTGATGGCGATGTTGAAAATCAGAAATGGGTTAATAATTTAGTCTTTCGTGGATTGAGCTTTCAATATACAGGATGGCACCTGCCAGCACAAGGGCATATCCCTATCCAGGCGGAGTATTCTGTTGGCGCAGTTCTAGTAGCAAATGGCGCACAATCATGCGAGATACTCGACTGCGAGTTTACCCATTTAGGTAAATATGCCATCCATTTTGGTAGCGGCTGCAAGAATAATAAAGTTGCTGATTGCCATATCTATGATATGGGTGCTGGCGGGATAAAGATAGGTTTGCCAACCAACAATTTGAAAGATTCACAGAAAACAGAAAATAATGAGATATTGAACAACCATATCCATGACTTGGGGAAAACATACCTTTGTGCGGTTGGCGTTTGGATTGGCGGTAGTGGAAACAATCGCATTGCCTATAATCACATACATGACTTAAACTACTCAGGCATATCTGTTGGTTGGACCTGGGGTTATGGTCCAAGCCTTGCGGTCGGAAATATTATAGAACACAACCATATACATGATCTTGGCAAGGGCCTCCTAAGTGATATGGGTGGTATATATACGCTAGGAGTTTCGCCAGGGACTGTCCTTCGTAATAACCTGATTCATGATGTTGTCTCCTATAGTTATGGCGGATGGGGAATTTATTTCGACGAAGGAAGCACCGGCATCATAGCAGAGTGCAACATAGTTTACAATTGTAAAAGCGCTGGGTTTCATCAGCACTATGGTAGAGAGAATGTTGTTCGAAATAACATTTTTGCATTTGG
Source organism: Armatimonadota bacterium (assembly GCA_029907255.1). NCBI lineage: Bacteria > Bacillati > Armatimonadota > Armatimonadota bacterium. The sequence goes on along the minus strand of JARYMF010000003.1, from coordinate 232,171 downwards.
AAAAGAAGCGCAAATTCAGCGCACGCGGGCAGAGGGACACATCTCCTTTATTTTTGAGAATAATATTGTCTATTGGACGGAGGGCAATTTATTTGCCGGCAACATGAAGGATGGAAGTTTCCAATTTGATAAGAACGTTTATTGGAATGCAAGTGGGAAACCGGTTGAATTCCCCAAAGACTGGAAGGAACGCGGTTTGGATGTGCATTCTATTATCGCTGACCCACTTTTCATGAATCCCGAAAAACACGACTTTCGACTTAAAAAGGAATCCCCTGCGTTCGCCCTTGGTTTCAAGGAAATAAAAGACGCTGGAGATTAAACTGAACTAGCTTTGATGGTTCGGAAAGAATCGTCAAAAGCCGATTAAAAATATCATTCACAGAACGTCTTCGATTGAAGTAATTTATCCTTCCGACTTCGACAATCTGTGTTGTATAAAGACAACATAGGACTTAACTAAGACGGTGCTTACTAATGACGGATCTAGAACGCTTTTTGGGGATAATGGAGTATCAACCGGTTGATAGGGTGCCAAACCACGAACTTGGCGTTTGGCCTCAGACGATTGAGAGATGGCAGTCCGAGGGAATGCCGAGAGATGAACTGAAATTTGACTGGTTTGCGGGCGAGCCGTATTTTGGTTTTGACAGACGCGAGTTTATTTCGTTGAACTTCGACATGATTCCGCTTTTCGAAGTCGAGGTATTGGAGAGAACAGAGCGATACGAGGTTGTTCGAAATCAGCTTGGCATAATAACTCGGGCATTGGTCGAAGGGAGTATTGGCACAAGTCGGATGTGCATGGATACATATATCGAATTTCCTGTGAAAACATTGGATGATTTTCGTCAGCTTAAAAAACGCTATGACCCTCGCGACCCTTCGCGATATCCGCAAGATTGGAGACAAAATATCCTGCGTTGGCGCTCTCGTGATTACGTATTAGTGCTAGGCCGCAATTGCCAAGCGGATGGCTTTTACTGGCGGGCGCGGGAGTGGATGGGGACAGAAAACCTTTCATATGCATGGTACGACCAGCCAAAGCTTTGCCATGAGATGATGGAGACTTACGCTGATTTTACAATAGAAGTTGCGCGCCCAATACTCGAAGAAATTGATGTGGAGTATTTTAATTTAAATGAAGACTTTGCTGGCAAAGGTGGGCCGCTCATTGGACCAGAGACGTTCAAAAAGTATATTTTTAAGCCAATGAAGAGGCTTGTTGAGTTCTTCAAATCTAAGGGCACTCGTTATGTCATATTGGATAGCGATGGAAACTTTGAGCCGCTGATTCCTTTGCTTATGGATGCAGGAATTGATATGGTTTGGCCACTCGAACGTGCAGCTGGCATGAATCCAGTTTGCTTGAGGGCGAAGTATGGCCGGTCACTTCGTTTATCGGGCGGGGTGGACAAGCGAGTGCTTCCGAAGGGTAAGTCTGCAATTGAAGAACATCTTCGTGAACTCCTCCCACTAATTGAAGAAGGTGGTTACATCCCCACTGTTGACCATACTGTACCTCCTGATGTTTCTTGGCAGAACTTCTGCGATTATATGAATGCCAAACGAAAATTACTCGAAGGCAAACTTTGATGGTTTATAATCTTGTAGGATTTTGACACAAGATTTTTCGTTTAAATATCATCACCCAAAATGAAAAAGAAACACGTTTGCCGTGTTTTGCCTCCCATGCTATAATTCCTCTTGCAGCTTTAGGTTTAGCAGTAAGTATATTAGAGTAATAATGAAAACACTAGACCGCTACATCCTAAAAGAGATGCTAGCTCCGTTTATGGTCAGCATATTTGCGTTTATTGTACTGCTGATCGGACGGGTTATCTATGACAACCTCGACTTTATTGTTGGGAAGCGAGTACCATTGGGGTTGGTTTTGCGCTTGGTAGCATTCCAACTGCCGTGGGTTATCGGAATTGTACTGCCTCTTGCTACCCTTTTCGCCACTTCACTTTCCGTAAACCGTCTTGGCCGCGACAGTGAGATAACTGCGATTCGCATGACAGGCACGCCGCTCAGGCGAATATTCTTGCCTATACTAGCGGTTGGTTTTGTTACTAGCTTGGTTGCGTTTTGGTTTGGCGAAACTGTAACCCCATGGGCAAATAGGGAGGCGCAGCGAATTGTACGCATGATTTGGGGACTCCAAAATGCGCCCTTAATTCAAGATAACGTCTTTTTCAATTCCGAGAATTATTATTTCTATGTGCAAAAAGTTGAGCGACCAAGTCAATCGCAGGTAATTCTACGCAATGTTATGGTTTATGAGACTCCAGTTGTTGGTGGGTATCCAATGCTAATGACGGCGTCGTGGGCGACAAATAAAGATAATTTGTGGACTCTGCACGATGGTGTACTTCGCAAAATAGGTCCCGATGGCTTTACAGAATATGAGACAAAATTTCGAGAAGTATGCTTGAATTTGAAGCGGCCGTTTAGCGACTTTTGGGAAAGCCAATATACTCCCGAAGAAATGAGCTTTCGTGACCTTCGAAGGCAAGTTGCATTATTTTCGCAAACTGGTAGGCAAGCAAACGAAATGCAAGTAAACTTGCACTTTAAGCTTTCGATTCCTTTCTCATGCTTGATTTTTGCACTTTGCGCGGCTCCTTTGAGTTTAAAGTTTGCTCGTTCTGGAAGTTATTCTGGTATCCTACTTGGGATTATTATTATGTTCCTTTATCAAAATAACATATGGCTTGGTAAGGCGCTTGGAATAGGTGGAATGGTTCATCCTGTGCTTGCTGGATGGTCACAAAATATAATCTTTGGATTAATTGGCATCTACCTAATTTGGCGGGAAGAGTGAAGCGTTTCTTCTCTAGTAATACTGATAATATCCTCATACAAACGTTTTTCACATGAAGAGTTTCTCGGTTTTTTTCAAATTTAAGAAAGCCCCTTATCGAGAGCAGCTTTATTTTCTGCTTTTGCTATTTATTAGTTGCGCATTGGCTTCACCGGCGTTTACTGAGGATGAAGATGCAATCTCGTTGTCGGCGGGGATTACCCGTTGGTATCCAGAGAAAAAAGTGGTAGCGTCAGGAGGCGTAGAGGCTTCATACAAAAACTTTAAGATTACCTCAGACGAGGCTGAAGCTGATTTAGAGACCAATATTGCTATATTCAAAGGAAATGTAAAAATCTCGACGGGCGAGTATAACGCTCAAGGCGAACTTCTAACGCTAAATATGAAGACCAAGGATTGGAGAATTGAAAAGGCTAGCAGTAAACTCGAACCAGGTTCGCTTCAAGGCAATCTCCAGGGTTCTGCATTTATCCATAGCTTAGTCCTAAGCAGTCATAATGAAAACCTTTTTGTGGGCAATGGGTCATTTACCACTTGCGATCTTCAGCAACCTCACTACAGTATTAGCGCACAAGAGTTGGCAATATACCCAGGCAATAAGATAGTAGCTCGTAAAGTTTCTTTTGTTGGATGGAATAAGCGAATTTTCACTTTGAACTCGCTTGTAATTCCTATAAAAGGCTTTGGTGAAAGTTTTGTGCCGCAAGTGGGGTCTAGCGCCGAAGAGGGCATGTTTCTTAAAGGCGCGTATGCATATACTGCAACAGAAAATGCCCAAGGCTTTCTGAAGTTAGATATTATGTCAAAGCGGGGAATCGGCACAGGCATCGAACATTCGTACCAAACAGCCGATACCACTGGTCTAATTTCTCTTTATTATCTATTCGACAAAACAGTGGATGCCAACAACCTTTCAGGCCGAATTCAACATCAGCAGAAGCTTGGATCGGTTAATTTTAATTTTACCGGTGACTATCGGCAGAACAATTATCTCTACTTCCCCGGTACAACCTCACAGGATTACAATGCAACCTTTAGTCATTTTGAAAATGTGTCGAGCACTTCGCTTTCAATCCGACGAAACATGAGCAGTGGGTATGGAAATTACTCGTCAGATACAATCTCATTTCGACATGACCGAAGGTTTTCAAATAAGCTCAGCGGGCAGTTTTCGACCGATCTTCGTACGTACAAGTCATCAAGCTTCCAGGGAATTGCTGATCGTGAGATGGAATCAGGCTTTGACCTGCGCTTTGATGACCATAAATTTTCGGCTTCCTTGGTTGCAAGCAAGCGCTTTGATCTTGATGGTGACGAATTCACCGGAGACCAGTTCTACAGCAGTCTTGACCGACTGCCTGAAATTTCGGTCGAAACAGACACATACCGTGGCGGTATGAAGTTGCCATTTCCAGCAAGGCTTAGGTTCACCACAGGGAGATATCACGAGGAACCATCGGGCGTTACAAGCGACCGCTTTATGTTTGAGATGGATATACTTGGCAAGTCGTATGACTTTGGAAAGAATGAATTAAATATATCCGCTGGGTTTCGACAGGCTTTCTACGCTAGTGATATGGCGCAGTACGTTTTGAGAACTAATGCTATCCTGACGACTAGGTTCAGCGATTATTTTAAAACTAGGTTAGCATACAACTACCAAGATCCTGAAGGGTATAGTCCATTTAGATTTGACTATTCTGGCAACTACAACTACCTCAGGTTAGTTATGGATTATGAGGATGATGAGGAGCTTAGATGGAGTTTAGCAACAGGTTACGATTTTCGTCAGCGGCAGTATCCTTGGCATGATTTGACTCTAAGGCTGACTGCCCGCCCGAAAGACATAATCGGCTATTCTATTTCTGCGGGATATAATCTAAATATTTCTAAGTGGCGTAATCTCGTTACTCGCATTCAGCTAGGTCAACCAGATAATTTGGCACTAGACCTAGGTTGTCGGTATGATGTTGAGCTCGGAAAAATAGCGCTACTTCGAAGTGTGTTCGATATACCAATGGGCAACAAATGGCGAATTAGCGGCTTAATAGGATGGAACGGTTTTGAGAAGAAATTTGATTATCGAAGTATTAAGCTGACCAGAGACCTACACTGCTGGGAGGCATCTTTGATTTGGACAGATGAAGTTGGTTTTCGTAAAGACCGCGGCATTAGACTCGATTTTCGCATTAAGGCATTTCCATTCAAGGAGAGATTTGGCATTGGTCAGTATGGCCAGGCTATCGACCCGAGTATGGGAGAATTTTATTACTAAGCTGCTAAGGAAAACCAATTTTGGTATTCTTGCAAAGTAGATGCTCGTGCGTCGTATCCAATAACAAAAGGCTTTCAGACGTCTACCTGAATGCGGAAGTCTTTAATGTCAAGAGGTTTGATGAGGTCAGTCGAAGGCTGAATCTCACGATTTTCATTTAGAACATCGCCAATTGTTTCAACGCCAGTATTTATAATCGTTTGATCATTTGTAATGCCTATTTCTAGGAATTCGGTGCCGGACTTACCAAGGGCATCAAGAAAGCGGGTTGGCGTTCCTAGTTGATTTGCGGTTATGAAGTTGACTTCTATTGATTGGCTGGTTGCCTGGATGTCATTTAGGTCGATGGTGAACACAAGGCTGGACGGATCACTTCTGTCAAAACGTATCGGTGCCCCAATTGGTTCGACGTCGAAAGTATCAAGATTATTTACTTTGTATAAGGTGTATTTGCCTTGGTAGTATCTGATAAAATGTGTTACCCCGCCGGTAACCCATCTGTCGCCTGTTAATAGCGAGGGAAAAATCGGCGTTGGATACTTGCCATTATCGGTGTTTGTGTCAATGGCAATAAAGTAGTAGTATGCTTCGTTTATTGGGGCGTCGAATTGGATTTGAAAGGTCAGCTCGCGCTTTTGCGTTAACAAAATGCCCGAGGGAGTTCGTGCGCATCCGACGATGAGCAATATCAAAATAACAGCCTGAAATGCAAATAAATATTTAAAAATGAATCTGAGCCTTTTCACAGGAGGATTATAACAGAAGCAGATATGGGTTACAACAGGCACAAGTATATGGGGGTCTTTCGGGTATTTGCATGCTTCCTGTCGGGAGTGGCTTTGTCACTTGCATTTCCCAGAGCAAATCAACATTGGCTGGCGTGGGTGGCGCTTTCACCTCTCATGTATTTTGTCTGCAATTCGAAATTACGCGCATCACTCGCATGCGGATTTGCTTTTGGTTTTGGTTTTTTTGCAAGCCATTTGTATTGGATTTTAATTTTTGGAAAGTTACCATGGGCATTACTTGCTATTTTTCAGTCGCTTTTCGTCTTATTATGGGTCATTTTAGCGAACGTTTTAGGAAGGCCTCTTGGCGCATGGGGAAGATTATTTCTCCTACCAGCGCTTTGGATCTGCTGCGAATGGTTTCGGTCAATAGGAATGATGGGCTTCACTTGGGGCGACATTGGCTATAGTCAACACTCTTTCCTCCCATTTATACAAATCGCCGCAATTACAGGAGTCTGGGGCGTTTCTTTTCTTGTTGCGTTAGTGAACTCCACGTTGGCAAATGTGGCAAATGGAAAGCTGTTCAAAGCCCAGGCTGTTATCGTGGCAGTGGTGTTAGCCGCAGTTTTAGCTTACGGAGTTATTATTTTGCAAACAGGTGAAACCTCCTCAAAAAAGTTTCGAGCTGCGGCGGTTCAAGGAAACATAGACCAAGATGTACCTCAGGATTACTTGTACATTGAGCGAACTTTGCGTACCTATCGTGAACTCACAAGGCAAGTTAGCCGTGAAGGTGCGCGTTTGATAGTATGGCCTGAAACTGCCGTTCCCGGCAATCCGGGGACTGATTACTATCTTCAGGCGTTTCTGTCTACTTTGGCAGCCGATTCCAATGCATATCTGCTTGTTGGCGCTCACAATGAAGATGAAGATGGCAAGTGTTTTAATTGTGGATTCTTGATTGCTCCTGGAAGAGGAATTATAGCAAAATATGCAAAAGTACATCTTGTTCCGTTTGGCGAGTTTGTTCCGGCAAGAAAGTATCTGCCTTTTCTTTCATACTACCGGGTGACGCCTGTTGACCTTTCGCCTGGGCCAGGTTTCAACATATTAACAGGCGGACCTCATAAATTGGGGCTTGCAATTTGTTTCGAGTCCATTTTCCCAGAAATCTCTCGAAAACTTGCCTCTGCGGGTGCAGAAGTTTTGTGTGTAATAACAAATGATGCATGGTTCAAGCGAACTGCTGCTGCTGAACAACATGCTGTAAAGTCGGTATTCCGTGCCATTGAGAATAGGCGCTACCTAATTCGTGCTGCGTCGACAGGAGTCTCTTGTATTATTGACCCGCACGGGAGAATCCTTGCCAAAAAAGGGATATTTGAGCCGGGCACAATCATAGCGGATGTTAGTCCAATAGACAAAAAGACCTTTTATACTCGAATGGGGGATTGGTTCGTTTATTTTTGTTTTGGAATAACAATCGTCTTCGGATTGTTTGTTTTATTTCGAAGTTACTCAAAATTAAAGAGCAAGGAGGAAATATGAAGATTATTGACATTACCCTTCCAATTAGGCCTGGAATGCCGGTTTATCCAGGTGACATTAGTGTTGAAATTACGCCAATCGGTCGAATATCTGAAGGTGCTAGCTCGAACTTATCGGCTCTTAAGCTTGGGACGCACACGGGCACTCATGTTGACCCACCTATTCACATGATTGAAGGTGCTCCAACTTTGGATAGTGTGTCTCTAGATATGCTGATTGGGGAATGCTATGTGTGCGATGTTGGGGATGTGCCAGTCGTAGATTTGTCGGTGCTACAGGCTTCAGAGATACCAGAAAACACAACCAGGCTATTGCTCAAAACTAGAAATTCCGATTTCTGGTACGAGGAAGAATTCCGAACAGATTTTACATACCTTGCTCCGGATGCTGCTCAGTGGCTTGTCGAACGCGGGACGCGTCTTATCGGAACCGATTATCTCTCCATCGAAAAGTTTCGTTGCAAGGGACATCCTACTCATTTGACATTGCTAAGCGCTGGCATAGTAATCATCGAGGGGTTGGATTTACGCAACGTCGCAGCGGGTAAATACACATTGATTTGCCTGCCTCTAAAAATTGAGGCTGGCGATGGGAGTCCGGCACGAGCAGTATTGATTGAAAGCTCTGAAGCATGGTGCTAAAAATATATCTACAGCCTATTAATAGTACCAACCGAAAGGTGCTCAATAGGCTTGTGAGCGCATTGGAATCAGTATTTCACATGCCTATTGAGGTGCTCGATGCAATACCGATGCCTCCCGGCGCATTCAATCCTACGCGAAGACAATATCATTCAACTAAAATACTTCATTTTCTTAAGGACAATCTACCGCCTGATGCATTTAGGCTTGTTGGAATAACAGAAGCTGATTTGTATGTTCCTCAACTGAACTTCGTTTTTGGTGAAGCAGTGATGGAAGGCGAGGTTGCAATAATATCCCTTCATCGTCTTTATCCAGAGTTCTATGGACTTCCTGGAAACGAAGAACTTCTGGAAGAGCGCGCAATCAAGGAGGCTGTTCATGAGCTAGGACATACTTTTGGTCTTGGCCATTGTGTGAACCCAAAATGTGTAATGTATTTCTCGAATAGCATAAGCGATACTGATCGTAAGTCAGCCGAATTCTGTCAGGAATGTCATGCTCGCTTGATAAAGTTTATGAACTTACAGCTTCAAAATAACTAACTCTGGAGCATACGACTTTGGCTTCTTTTGGGGGTAGCTTGTTAAGCGGCCTTGAGCATTTCTTCATCCTTGATTGAGGAGTAAAAGCGGTCAAGTTCACCTGATGATAGCAAAGATTTCAAGACTTCTACTACTTGGCGATCAAACTCAATCCCTGCTCCTTTATCTAATTGCTCTACCCTCTCCGCTGCGCTCAATGCTTTCCTGTATGGGCGGTCGGAACTCATTGCATCAAGCGCATCAACAGCACAGAGTATCCTAAGCGATAAGGGTTGCTGATATGCGGGCAGCTGGTCTGGGTACCCTGTTCCATTGAGGCGTTCCTGGTGGTGGCGAATTAAGAAAAGAACCTCTTCCCCCATGTCAAGCGGACGGCAAATATTCTCACCGGTAATAGGATGAGTTTGTATTATTAGGCGTTCCTCTGCAGTGAGTTTTCCTGGCTTACGCAACACATTATCTGGCACTCCAATCTTTCCTATGTCATGGAGCAATGCAGCATTCCGTAGTGCCTCTGTAGACTGGGGAGATAAACCAAGTTGTTTGGCAACAAGCACTGAAATTTCTGATACCCTATATGAATGACCTTGTGTGTAGGGGTCCCGTGCTTCCAAGCTTCTTGCAAGTGATTGGAGTGTTTTTAGGAATCTGTCATGGAGTTCTTTATAAAGACCTGCGTTTACGACGCCCATTGAAGCGTGGGTCGCCAACATTCGGAGAAGGTTAAGATCTTCGCGCGCAAATGGCGGTGAGTCAGGAACCGTATACACTAAGGGTTCCAACAACTTTGAAATTGCTTTTCTCTAGTGTTCCCAGCATTGTGTTTGGGGTGCTTTCAACCAAGGGCACACATATTGCTACCTTGTTTTGAATTGGCACGCTGGTTGTATCATCGTCAAGGATTCCTGGTATAAAAGCCGGGTGTCCCGATGTTTGTACCCATTTTTCAATTGAAAAGTCGCATATTTTATTTTGAAAAGTTGGGTCAAACCACCGCTCAGCCGCAGTGAAGAGCTCACCCGTGTCAGAGTTAACAAGCATTATGAGTCCCCCTGCTGCACCTGTTTCAGAAACAGCGGTGTCGAGAATATGATTCAAGAATTGTGGAAGATCAGTCGCCGACGTGAACCGTGTGCCAAACTCAAACAATGCCGAAAGCTTTCGTTCCTTCGTTCGCATTGTTTCTTGCTGTTTTCTATACGCAAGAATATAAGCTGTTACAAGCGCCGCACCCGCAAAAATTGCTATATGGCTGGTTATTTGGTTTGGAATATCATGGGGTTTGCCGTTTTGCAATATGTTAATAAGACTACCTGAAAAATCGAGAATTACGCTGATGGCAAGCGCAACTAGTATTGGCCGCACGTGGTTATATACGTAACCTGTGCTTACAATAACAAAACAATATAGGAGAAAGAAGTTCTCCGTGCCTGGGGTGCCGCTGTGGCATGCAAGCGAAATTGCGCTAAAATCGAGCCCTCTTGTAAATAAACCAAAGAATCTTGAATACTTGCTGTATATCTGACTATTTGAAACAATTAAAGCTGCTATTGTGTTATAGTAAAAGACTCCAAAAATTGCGAGCGCGGCAAAAGGCGAATTGGCATAATCGTCTATTGCAAACGCGGCTGCGATTAACGCTATCCAACGAAGTCTTACTATTAATAGTTCAGCTTTTCTTTGTTCTTCCATACCTTCTGGTTGTATACTCCAATAAATCCCAAGGAAAACCTACCATTCGCTATAGGGTTTTCCATCTACAGAGTTTCCTAAAGCGCTGCTCTGAATCTTTCCTACATTGGGTTTGGAGGTAATGTAAATAAACGGGCGGCCTGAAACCGGATCCGCGGGAATGGAATCAACATATGGTCCTCTCCATTTAGCTGAGTTAATGGGTTTTGGGTAACCATCTTCAGATAATCCAATTGGTGGTGCTGATGTAGCAGATAAATCCGATAGGCGGATTGGGTACACTCCTGTATGTGCATAGAATGCCTGGACAGCATTCCTCAATAGTTGCAGACAACTTCTTAATTCTTGTTCTTTGTTTCTAGTGTTAGCACCTACCAGCTTTGGTAGTACAATCGCTGCAAGGATTGCCAGGACGACGATGACAACTAGCAATTCGACCAGCGAAAATCCAACTTTTGACCTTAAGAACCTGCTCACTGTTTGTTTCACCTTTAAGAGAGACTTTGCAGAATATGTAATTACTTATAATTACAACAATGGCTGACTTTGAGCGTGTTCATCGAATGATTGAATGCAGCGCCAAACTTTCCGTTCCACGTATTATTTTCGGTATGAAAAAGCAATTCCTATAGATGGTTGTAATTAGTATGAATAGAAACCACATGCAAGCATTTATAACTAGCGCTCCTTTTTGACAATCAAGCTTGGTTATGGTAACATTTACTAGGTCAAAAGCACATTAATGGATTTTAAATATATGGGAATCATAAGCTGGTTATTAAGTGGAAATGAACGAGAAATCGCTAGGCTTCGAAAGATAGTCGACAAGATTAACGCCTATGAGCCAGAGTATGAGTTGCTCACAGACGAGCAACTTCGTGCGAAAACTGATGAGTTCAAGGCTCGGCTTGCTAATGGCGAAACACTTGACGACATTCTTCCAGAAGCCTTTGCTGTTGTTCGGGAAGCAAGCAAGCGTACTATTGGGCTGAGGCATTTCGATGTCCAAATGATTGGTGGAATAGTCTTGCACCAGGGCCGCATCGCGGAAATGAAAACTGGTGAAGGTAAGACTTTAGTTGCCACCCTTCCCCTTTACTTAAATGCTCTTGAAGGCAAAGGAGCACACTTAGTAACAGTTAATGATTACCTAGCTAAATTCCATGCGCAGTGGATGGGTCCCATTTACGATTTTCTAGGTCTAACTGTTGGGGCTTTGCAAGGCTCAAATGCAGAAACAGGCGAGCTGGAGGCTTCTTATATTTTTGATAGAAATTACGTTAACGAAGAGGAACCAGTCTACCCAAATCTGCGTCGTGTGGATAAAAGAACGGCTTACATGGCCGACATAACCTATGGTACAAACCACGTCTTTGGTTTTGATTACCTGAGAGATAACCTTGCTTTCTCGCTAGAAGAGCTCGTCCAAAGGGAGCTTCATTACGCAATTGTAGACGAAGTTGACAGCATCCTAATCGACGAAGCTCGAACGCCGTTAATTATTTCTGGGCAAGCCCAGCAGTCGACCGACCTTTACTACAAGATGGACCGTATTGTTGCACGCCTGGTGCCTGAGAAAGACTATACGGTTGATGAAAAAGCCCGGACGGCGATGTTGACAGATGAGGGCATCAGGAAAATAGAGCAAGGAATGGGTGTTGAGAACCTTGCTGATGATCCAGCATTGATGCACCATGCAAATGCTGCACTTAAAGCAAGGACTATTTTCAAGCGTGATGTTGACTATGTTGTTCGAGACAATCAGGTAATCATAGTTGACGAGTTTACCGGACGTTTGATGTTCGGCCGTCGTTGGGGCGATGGATTACATCAAGCTGTTGAAGCAAAAGAGAATGTCAAAATTGAGCACGAAAGCCAAACGCTTGCGAAAATTACATATCAGAATTATTTCCGACTATACAAAAAACTCGCTGGCATGACGGGCACAGCGAAGACCGAAGAAGAAGAGTTTCGCAAAATATATGGACTTGATGTTGTAGTCATCCCGACGCACAAGCCAATGATTCGGGTAGACTACCCGGATGTAATTTATAAGACCGAAGAAGCGAAATTCCGAGGCATCACGGCAGAAATTCTTCGGCTATATTGTCGACAGCAGCCGGTATTAGTTGGCACACGCTCAATTGAAAAATCGGAAATTTTAAGCTCGCGACTTGCACCTGAACGTCTGCAGCTATTGGCAGCAGTTTTTGTGCTTAAATCAAAGCTTAATGAAGCTCGCGATATTGAAGCCGAGAAAAAGCGGGAATACATAGCCTTGCTAAATACAAAGTTTGGCGAATTGACTCTAGGACGCCTGCTACCGATGGCAAGGACACTTGGAGTTTCCTTGGACATGCTAGCGCCGGAAAATGTAGAACGATTTGCTTCATTAATCGGCGTGCAAAATCCTGAAGAAGTAGAACGACTAAGGCAAAGCCTTGCCGAAGGCGTTCCACATAATGTCCTGAACGCGAAATATCATGAGCGAGAGGCGCAGATAATTGCCGAGGCCGGCCGCCTTGGTGCAGTAACAATTGCCACTAATATGGCTGGTCGAGGTGTAGATATTATTTTGGGCGGCAAACCTGAGGGGTCAACTGCTAATCGAAACCCAGAGGCGGAAAAGGTCGTGGCTCTTGGGGGATTGGCGATAATAGGCAGTGAACGACATGAAAGCCGCAGAATTGACAATCAGCTTCGAGGTCGTTCAGGACGTCAGGGAGATCCCGGATGCTCAAGGTTTTACTGTTCGCTTGAAGACGAACTGTGGCGTGTTTTCGGCGATAAATCAAAGAGCGTGCTTCTAAATTCGTGGCAGGAAGACGAGCCGATTGATTGGAAGCCGCTCTCAAAAATGATAGAGCTCACGCAAAAGCGAATGGAGTCATACCATTTCAGTATCCGAAAGCACGTGCTGCAGTATGATGATGTAATGAATGTCCAGCGTGAGGTCATTTACAGTCAGCGCAGAAAAATCCTTGAGGGAGTTAATCTCAAGCCTACAATAATCGAATATCTGCATTCAACAATCAGCAACGCAATTAATATGTACTGTCCCGAAGGAGTACATCCAAGCGAATGGGACACAGATACCTTGTTCGAAGTGCTGGACGAGATATTCCCGCTTTCGGTATATGCAAGGCCAGCTGACTTAAAGGGCAAAAAGCGTGATGAGCTAGAGGAGTTTCTTAATGCAGTAGGCGATAGAACATATGAAGATAGAGAACAACTTCTCGGTGCCGAAGTTATGCGCGACCTTGAGCGACAAATTGCTCTGCGCGCGATAAACAATAAGTGGATAGATCACTTGGATGCAATGGACTATCTGGAAGAGGGCATCGGCATGAGAGGATACGCAGGCATTGACCCGGTCATTGCCTTTAAGAAGGAAGCTTACGAAATGTTCCAGCAGATGCTCGAGAGCATCCAGGATGAGATACTCCGCATGGTATTTCGTGTGCAGGTCAAGGTTGTGCAAGAACCATATAGAAATCCATTCCGCAACATAACCATGTATGGCGGTGAATACATTCCCGCCATGGATGTTGCGGAAGAAAGGGATAATGGCAGGTCGTCTGCTCAAAGCACAATTCAGCGAAAGCATAAGGTCGGCAGAAACGACCCTTGCCCTTGTGGAAGCGGAAAAAAATATAAGAAATGTTGTTTAGGAAAAGAGGGATAGAACAACGACACTATGGTAATCGAGATTCAAAAGGAAGTTGATGCTCTAAAAGAGCAGATTGATGAACTCAGGAGGCATCTTTGAACTTGCTGACAGGCAAGATGAGATAAGAAGACTCGAAGCGCAAACTGCTGAGGCCGGGTTCTGGGACGACCAGGATAAGGCGCAGCAGGTGTTGAAGAAAATTGCGCGTCTAAAGCAAGCGGTTGAGCCGTGGCTAGCATTGGATAAAAGAATTGAGGATCTCCAGGCATTTATAGAATTAGCGGCTGAGGAACAAGACGACAACGAAGAATTGCTGAAGGAAATCAACGCAGAGCTCGAAACAATACGCAGTCAATTCTCTGAGCTTGAGCTAACAACCTTTCTCAGTGGCGAGCACGACGCAAGCGATGCCATTATGGAGATAAACGCTGGCGCAGGCGGAACTGAGTCTTGTGATTGGGTTGAAATGCTCCTTCGCATGTACCTGCGATGGGCAGAGCGGAAAGGATACACTTCAGAAATTGTAGATTCAGTAGAGGGTGAAGTTGCCGGACTGAAGAATGTCACCGTTATTATTAGTGGCTTGAATGCCTACGGTTACTTGAAGGCTGAAAAGGGCGTACACCGTCTTGTCCGCATATCGCCATTTGATGCAAACAAGCGAAGACATACTTCTTTTGCTTCGGTGGATGTTATCCCCAAACTTGATGAAAACACCGAAGTTGAGATTAACCCGGATGATATTCGAATTGACACATTTCGAGCTAGCAGCGCTGGAGGACAGCACGTCAACAAGACAGATTCGGCAGTGCGAATAACACATATACCTACAGGCATTGTCGTAACTTGCCAGAATGAGCGCTCACAGCATCAGAACCGCGAAATGGCAATGAACATATTGAAGGCTCGCCTCCTTGATTTGGAGCGCCAGGAGACCGAGAAAAAGCTGGCTCAACTCAGGGGTGAATTGCGTTCCATCGAGTGGGGCAACCAAATTCGCTCGTATGTTTTCCAGCCATATCAAATGGTCAAGGACCATAGAACCGGCGTTGAAACAGCGAATATTAACGCTGTTATGGATGGGGAAATCGACTTGTTTATTCGAGCTGGGCTAAGGTGGCTTGCTTCCAGTGAAAATTAAAACCGCTAGTTGCCGCCTGGGTTTTTATTACAACATGCGCTCTAGAATTGTTACTGTTGTTCTATTTATATTGACTCTGACGACTCAATTACCAGCCGCCATCGATTGCCAATCTCCCCTAAGTTCTGTTAATTGTCAGATAGAAGAAACCGAACTCGGGGACCTTGTGTCTGATGCCCTCAAAGATGCAATGAATGTGCAAATTGCTTTTTTCCCCGCTGGTGCGCTTCGCGAACTTACCATTCCAAAGGGAAAAGTTGAACCTAAACAAGTTATTGAGTGCCTTCAATATCCTAATGACCGCGTAGCAGTTTTGGAGCTTACTGGCAAGGAAGTTGTAAATGCATTGGAAAGAAGCGTTTCGGTATTTCCTAGAAAAAACCTTGGTTTCTTGCAGGTCGGCGGCCTTAGTTTTACTTTCACTCCTAATTCCCCTAAGGGTTCTCGAGTTTCTGGTGTGAAAATTGGTGGTTCTGCCATCGATTTGAAAAAGAAATATACTGTTGCTACTACTGAGCCTTTAGCCAAAGGTGGTTATGGGTATTTTACAATCTGGGGTAGTGTTAATATAAAGGAAATTGGCAAAATTACCACAAAAGAAGCTGTGGAGAAATTTTTGAAAAAAATGCAAACTGTTGACTATTCCAAAAAAGACCGTATTAGAGTCATGAAAGCACAGTAAAATCAATGAGGAAATCGTATTCCGTTCATCTCAATCTTCTCCTGCTAGCCTTCTCACTAATTGCAGTAGGGATTACTGGTTGTTCAGCTCAGAGCACGGCGTCTCAATTTGATGCAAACAGAGCATTTTCCTACTTGAAAAAACAGTGTGAATTCGGTCCAAGGCCTGTTGGCACGGAAGCACATGAAAAAGTAAAGGCCTATCTGCTAGAAGAGCTCAAAAAGAGTGCAGATTCAGTTCAAACCCAAGACTTCGAACATACTCGCTCAGAGAAAACTTACAAGCTTTCAAATATCATCGCTCGTTTTGGAAAGCAAGATCGACCAGCGGTTCTACTTTGCGCTCACTGGGATACTCGCCCCACTGCCGACCAGGAAATTGAACCTACTCAACGAAATAAACCAATTCTAGGAGCAAATGATGGTGCGTCTGGAGTTGCAGTCCTCCTTGAATTAGCTAGGCTTTTTGCTAAAAAGCTTCCTCCCGTCCCTGTGATGATTGTACTTTTCGATGGCGAGGACTTTGGTCCTACTTCTGAGCATATGTTTCTAGGCTCACGCCATTTTGCAAAAAATGTTCGGAAAACAACAATACGCTATGGTATATTGCTTGATATGGTTGGGGATAAGGAATTGACAATTTACCGTGAGAGAAACTCCAATGAGCGAGCCAGGTGGGTGGTTGATAAAGTCTGGTCAACAGCTAGTAAACTCAATTTTAATAAAGTGTTCTCCAACCAAGTAAAATACACCATAATAGACGACCATGTTCCTTTAATTGATGCGGGCATACCTTGTATAGACGTAATTGACTTCGATTATGCTTATTGGCACACACTGCAGGATACAGTGGATAAGTGTAGCCCCGATTCGCTAAGAATTGTTGGTGAGACAATCGCTTCTGTTGTATATTCTGAGCCTCCAGACTAGGTGGCAAGTCATTCTCTTGGGATTGAATATACGGAGTAGGAGGTATGCTATTTTGATGCGCTTGGTTTTTCTTATTCTTATGACTCAAGTTCTCACCTGCTTGCGTATTTTTGGCGAAGAGGTACGGTCTATTACTATTCAAGATGCGGTGAATTTGGCAGTATCGCAGAATCCTGCAGTAAGAGCCGCACGAAATGAACTAGAAGCCGCCAGGTGGCGCATTGATATAGCTAAGTCGGCGAAATATCCCCAAGTTTTGATGAGCGCTCAATATCTCCATACCGATGCCCTTGGAACTTTTACAATTCCGTCACTTGGTCCCAATATTCCGCTTAGAACTATTTCTATCGGAGCCGCAGACAACACAATTGGTATTCTTCGCGTCCAGCAAGCACTTTATACAGCGGGGCGTATACCGGCTCAAATAAAACGAGCTGTTGCATTATATGATGTTGCTTTGGGCAGACTAGCGGCCGTTCAGGCACAAATTGTTCTCGAAGCAAAGGAAGCATATTACAATGTTCTATTAAGTGAAAGTTTGGTTCGCAGTGCAGAGCAAAACCTTGTAGCAGCTAAACAACACCTTGAAGTTGCCACCGCCAAATTTGAAGCTGGCTCAGCACCAAGGTTTGATGTCATCAGAGCAAAAACCCAGGTTTCAGAGGCTGAACAGAACCTTACCCAAGCGAGAAATCAGGCTCAACTTGCAAGGATTACGCTGAATAAAGTCCTCGGAGCCCCACTGAATCAAGTTTTCAACCTGTCTGAACCCAAACCTCCCTCACCTCCAGCCAAAGATATATCGTCGCTAATTGAAACTGCATTATCGCAGAGACCAGAGGTACTCATAGCAAAAGCTCAAATTGCGGCTGCCGAAGCTGGAGTTCGAGCAGCCAAAGCAGACGAGCGCCCACAACTTGGATTGGATGCTGATTATCAGGTGGTGTCCAATGAAAACCCGGGTC
Organism: Armatimonadota bacterium; assembly: GCA_029907255.1. Classification (NCBI taxonomy): domain Bacteria; kingdom Bacillati; phylum Armatimonadota; species Armatimonadota bacterium. The sequence goes on along the minus strand of JARYMF010000003.1, from coordinate 214,525 downwards.
AGGCAAGCGGTTTTACTTTGGCTGCAGTTTTAACTAAAGAGATATTCGATGGTGGCCGAATCAAAGCAGCAATTTCAGAGGCAAAAGCTATGCTTGACGAAGCACGTTCACGATTTGAGCAGACAAAATTTGAAGTTGAGCTGGAGATAAGGCAGTCGTATTTAAATCTTGAAACAGCACAAAAAACTCTTGAGACTGCCAAAGCCCGACTTGCTCAAGCAGAGGAAGCATATGAGATTGCGCAGGTAAGGTACGATGCAGGTGTAGGCACTGCCGTAGAAATTGCTGATGCACTGGCTGCATTGGCGGCGGCGCGAACTAACCTTGACCAAGCGAATTATGACTACAACATCGCATATGCAAAATTACAAAAAGCGCTTGGAAATCCTTCAGGCGCATAAGACATTGAATAACAAAATGCGGGTGCACAGTACACCCGCATTTATAGGTATTAACAATACTGGAGGTGCGGCGTATGAGTCAATTAAGATTAATCGGAATCGCCGCCTATGAGTCCGTTAAATATTTACCCATCCTCCACAAATATAAACGACTTATCTCAATTAAAAGTTTCGCACTTTTAGCAAATTTTGTCAAGTAAAATTTTACCAACCAAGTGCCTGTTTTTGTATTTTATATGCCTTGCGGTGGGTAAATACTCATACAAGTCTAGGCAAAATTTGCCTTCCTGCAAACAGAGAAAACGTTGACAACGGAAAGGCTGCATGTTAAGCTTGGCAACGTTAAAAGTAGTCTAGAACTTTTATTTTTTGAGAAAGAGTAGCGGGCATATGAATATTTGCATAATTGGAACAGGTTATGTTGGTCTAGTTACTGGGACTGTTTTCGCGGACCTCGGTAATGAGGTAACGTGTGTTGACATTGATGCTGAAAAGATTAAATCACTTCAGCATGGAATTATGCCAATCTACGAGCCAGGCCTTGAGGAGATGGTCTCTCGCAATGTAGATGATGGCCGTTTGTTCTTTACAACAGATCTTGGCGAGGGAGTATTGCCCGCGGATGTTGTCTTTATAGCCGTAGGAACACCACCCGGTCCTAATGGCGAACCGGATATAACCCAAGTAATTGAGGCAGCGAAAGGCATAGCACAGTATATCCAAAGGTACAAGGTGATAGTTAACAAGAGCACTGTTCCAATTGGTACTGGAAATCTTGTTAAAGAAGTCATTGAACAGAACCAACGTTCCGCAGTAGACTTCGATGTTGTATCGAACCCCGAGTTTTTAAGAGAAGGGTCGGCAATCTACGATACCCTAAATCCTGATCGTATTATCATTGGAGCACCCTCCCAAACTTCCGCTATGAAGCTGATTGAGCTATACGCGCCTCTCGAGCGGCCTATGTTAATAACTGACGTAACAAGCGCTGAGATTATCAAATATGTTTCGAATGCATTCCTTGCAGCGAAAATTTCCTTTATTAATTTGGTTGCGGAGTTATGCGAAGCGGCCGGTGGAGACGTTGTTCAAGTTGCCAAAGGGATGGGTTATGACAAGCGTATTGGAGAGCACTTTTTGCAAGCCGGACTTGGCTTTGGCGGCTCGTGTTTTGGTAAGGACCTAAAAGCGCTCATTCATACATCTGAGAAACTTGGGTGCAATGCCGACCTTTTCAAATGGGTGCTTAGCGTCAATGATGCACAACCTTTGCGTTTTGTAAATAAAATCAAAGATGTTTTAGGAGGGTTGGAAGGCAAAACAATAGGAATTTTAGGCGTTGCATTTAAACCAAATACAGATGATATGCGCGACGCAAGGTCAATTGAGATAATCAACAAACTTCTAGCCGAAGGAGCTAATGTTCAAGTATATGACCCTGTAGCAATGGAAAATTGCCGGCGGATTATACCAAACATTACTTATTGTGACAATGCTTACGAAGTAGCGGTAGGCGCGGATGCGGTTTTATTGGTAACAGAGTGGAACGAGTTCCGCTTCTTAAATTTAGATAAAATACGGCAGTCAATGAAACGACCAGTTTTCTTTGACGGCCGCAACCTCTATGATCCTCAACGCATGCAAAAATTAGGGTTTGAATATTATTGCATCGGACGTGCTTCCAACTGCAGGCGTCCTATATAATTTTGACGGCGCCTTAAGTAGTACCCTAAGAAATCCGATAATACCATTGAAAGATAAGTTTTAAATTGAGATGCTTAGAGCGGAGGCCCTTTACTCGTGAAAGTAAAAACATCAAGCTCAGTGAGCGAATTCTACAACCGAGGAATTGCTTTATTTGACCATGGCTTGTATGCCGAGGCAATAAGCGAATTTCAGAGGGTTTTGGACTCCGATTGCGATGAAAACTTACCTGAGCGGAAGCTTGCAGCTTGGTACATGGGTGAGGCATATGCAAATCTGGGAATAGCTCAAGCAAAGATGAACGCTTATGCCCAAGCAGAGGAGTCCTTAAAATTCGCTCTAATGCTACACCCTGAATATCCTGATTTGCATTTTCAACTTGCTTTGATTTATTACAATCAGGGTCTTTATGATAATGCAGAAGCAGAGCTAACAAAAGCACTTCAAATAAATCCTAAGTATGCTCGAGCAATATTTTATCTAGGCCTTGCTAGAATTTTAAAAGGGCAACCTGAGGGACTTAATGATATAAAAAGCGCTGTAAGACTTGAACCGGCTTATTGTGATGAAAGGTATCGTGAGGCGCTCGAACTCTACAATCATGGCAAACACAATCGAGCAATCCAGCTACTTGAGGAAGTTGCAAAAACTGATATAGACGAGATAGAGTACCATCTTGAGAAGGGCCTTGCACTGATGAATAAGCAAATGTATCTGGAAGCTGCAGATGCTTTCCTTCAAGCAATTTCAATCTGTCCCCAATATGCAGATTTGAGAAACTATCTGGGAATATGTTACTTAAAGCAAGGTTTGGCAGACTTAGCGATTGTGCAGTTCCGGAAGGCACTTGATATCAATCCTCGCTTTATTGGCGCTAGGTTAAATCTCGCAGCTGCCTACGATGCTGTTGGCGATAGGGACCTGTGTATATCGGAGCTTGAAAATGTTCTGGCAATAGACCCTGAAAATCCTGAAGCTGAGCGCCGTATTGCCAAGCTAAAAGGCTGCGCTAAAGCATAACCCTAAAAGTTACTTCTTGAAACAACCGCCTCTAAGTAGCCCCTATACCTCAAGGTATGGTTTCGCTTTGGAATTCCCACTTTTATTCTTTTTACAATCTTTGCGTTAAGTTAAAAGGAAATTGGGAACCTTCTATCGTATCCTAATTCAGAATACATTTTATTTTTTAATAAGTTGGTCAAGGAGATGGTATTATGCCTCTAAAGATTGGCATTGTCGGCGTTGGAAATATTGGCAGTATTCATGCTCAATGCTACAAGGACAACCCTAAATGTGAAGTAGTGGCTTGTTGCGACATAATTCCTGAAAGAGCAGATGCGGGCGCCCAGAGATTTGGTGGGAAGGCTTTTTACAGCGTAAAGGAAATGCTCGCTAGTGGTATAGAACTTGATGCATGCTCAATGTGCACAAGAGGAGAGGAAAATGGTGGCGATCATTATGTTCCGACGATGGAACTTCTTGAGGCAGGCATCCCGACTCTAGGTGAAAAACCAATTTCAAACAATATCGAAGAAGGCAAGGAAATGGTCGCCTTGGCAAAAAAGAAAAAAATCCCCTATGCAATCAACCTAAACCATCGTTTTACTCCAGCGGCTCTCAGAGCTAAAGAGTGGATTGAATCCGGCCGTCTAGGAACGCTCTACATGATAAATATGCGCATGTGGATAAATAACCCCGTCGAGACTTCACCTTGGTTTCATTTGAGAGCGCTCCATCCGCACTCGTTTGACGTAATGCGATATTTCTGCGGTGATGTAAAAAGTGTTGCAGCATTTCTAAAGAAAGGCGATGGGCGCATTTGCTATTCAAATGCGCAAATTCTAGTTCATTTTGAAAACGGCGTTGTCGGCTGTCTGACTGGGAGTTATGACGCTGGAGGAAGCTATGGATTGGAAAGATGTGAAGTTGTAGGCTCCAAAGGGCGCTTTGTTCTTGAGGATGCTTGCGAGCATCTAACCTTCTATCCGCGCGATAGCATTGAGTATGAAACCTACTCTTATCTCGGCGGGATGCGTTCTTTCAGCGAGACCTTCAAGAGCCGCATTTCAAAATGGGTTGATCAGTTGGAGGAAAAAACTCCTTCCGATAAAATTGACGGCTCCGGAGAAGATGCCCTGAAAGCTCAACTTATCATCGAGGCGGCGATTAAATCGTGGGAGACGCACAGTATCGTAGATTTGTAGTTTTAGATTGGAATTAAGGATTTGGAGGAAACGCAAATATGATCAAACTGGGCGTAAACTCAGTTCTTTTTGGTGGTTATGATTTTGCAACCGCATGCAAATACATCAAATCCGCCGGATACGACGGAGTTGAGATTTCAGCAATCAAAGGCATGTGCGAGCACTTGGACCTAGATAATTGGAAAACACAAGCAAGCGACCTTCGTAAAATCGTAAAGGATAATGGGCTCGAGTTTCTTTCAATGGAAGAGGCAGCATTAGATGAAGATCGCCTGATGAAGGCATTTGAAGCGGGGGCGGAAATTGGCATTCCAATTATTAACATAGGACCAGGTGGGAAGTCGGATGTAGAAGAAGACTTCATGCGCCAGACCGACTTAATGGCAAAGATGTCAGAGAAAGCGGAATCTTTTGGCGTAACTTTGTGTGTGAAGGCTCATGTTGGCGCATGTATTTACAACACACCCACCACTCTTAAAGCAATTGAAAGAATCAAATCTCCAGCATTTGGAATAGATATGGACCCAAGCCATATCTACCGTGCTGGAGAGAATCCTGCAGAGGCACTTCGGCGTGTAATTAACAGCGTTAGACATATTCATATCCGCGATTGCAAAGGACGGGGGCCAAGCCCTGGCTCGCCGAAGGAACAGGCGTGTGGACGTGGAGATATCGACCTAATGGAATATTGCCGAGTAATGGTCGAAGATGGATACTCGGGGCCAGTGTGTCTGGAGGTCATAGGCGCATTAGAAATGTCTATGCCGGAAGTTTGCATAATTGCGGCTGAGAGCTATGGATACCTAAATGCTTGCTTGAAAGCCTTAGGAGCACGGTGATGGCCGGTGCAGAGTATCCATTAAAAACGAACGCGCTATTTATCTATTGGTACGCTTTCAATTCGACATAGCTTAAGCATAGAAGGCGAAGGGTGATAGTCGCGAGGCCGGTCACGGTTAAGGCTAAGTGTTTCCCATCTAAGTTGGTATCGCACGCCGCGTTCGCCGCTGGAACCTAAATCATTAGCATATCGGGGTTCTAACATACGGGTTGAGTCTTTAGAGGTATCGCTTTTGGGCACGGGTGTGGCGCGAATGTCTTCCAATATGCGGAAATTTTCTTCGTCTAGTATCCATTTTCCATTTCCATATTTAACATGGCTGTAGGATTGGCTTAACTTTCCGTCCTTTTCTACAACAATTGGCCCTATCCTTATTTCAAAAGGAATCGAGCCAGTGCCTGAGAACTCCCAGCGATATTCCCAAGAACTGGTTTTATATATTTTCCAACCATTTGCTTCACGACGGGCGTTATAAACTTGGTTGTATCCGTGTTCATCGAATTTAAGATAACTTATAACCAAGCGTTTCTTTGAGTCCAAGCCTATTGCCACACCCCCATTGAGTAAGCCGCCCTTAACAGGTACTGGGTCAACTATCTCGGCTGTCGACAAGGTGATTGGTAGCTTAAGGGCCTTGCCATCGCTCGTTTCCCAGTGGATTAAATCTTTCGACCTTGCATAAGAAAGGTCATGATTAGTTGAACAGTCTGGCTCATCCCTCCAAACCCATGCTGTGTGGTAGTAACCATCTTCATATAAGCGCAACCCTGTGAAATAAGCATTCATTTTTCCCTCACCTGAAGTTAGGGGAGCATCCATTAGCCGTTTCCAGGTTTTTGTCTTGTGATCATAAATGTTGAAATATTGGTCGCCATTTCCAGAGCTTCCAAAGCGATAGGTAAATAAGAATTCGCCACGGGGTCCTCTGAAAAATGACGGGTAGGTACATTTTGTTTCATCTCGCCCAACCATCGAAGGAATTCTCTCGAAGCTGTCAATATCTCCTGGCTTTGTTGTGCGGAAATAAACTAAAGGACTGCAGTGCATATTTGCACATAGGTGTATGCAACCATTGTCATCCATAGCCATTGTTATATAGTTATGGCTATCCCAACCGACGGTCTCAGGAAGTTTCACGAAATGCCATGTCGTCTCAGAATATTTTCGGCAGCCAACGGTCAATTGTCTATCGGGGTTGTAGAAAGCGACATATTGTCTTTCTGGGCAACTTAGTAACGAAAAGCCTACAGGATGTCCTGACCATACAGGTGCAATTTCTATACACGTTTCTTTTACTTGTGCAGATTTTCCTGACGATGTTGAGAAAGCTAATACTAATATCAATACTGCTTGGATGTAAATAATGCTGTTGTTTGAAATCATAATTGACTCTCCGAAAATCTTTTAGTCCATTTTAAGCGAACGCTTGTTATATGCAAGTGGAAAAAGTTTCTGCCGAATTTGCTTGGCAATGGATGCGCCATTATAGCGAATACCAAATTATTTTTAAATTGGCCATTGATAGCTAAGTGATTACCAGGTTATATAATAACAAAAATGCTACGTAGTTGCCCATCTTTTTCAAGGGTATTCTGTAGAAAATTGCTTTTGAGGCAAGAAGGTGAACATTTTAGCGGCATTTGCAGGAGTTTGGTGCGAAAGAGATTAACTGAAATAAGGTCAAGGTCGCAAGATATACGATTTCGACACAGAAGTTAGCTTCTTGTAAAGCGCCTTAGCATTGGGATAAGGGCTATGATGGAAATTGGAACTGCAATCCTCGGCTTTGCCCACGGACATGTTGGGCTTTATTGCACCCAATGGCTAGATAAGAAAGAAATGGGCATTCGGTTGGTAGCTGGATGGGACCATGATTTAGCACGCGCCAGTGCATATTGTGCCAATTTTGGATTAGAGCAAGCTAAGTCGGCGGAGGATATTTTGTCACGAAGTGATGTTAGCGCAGTCGTGATTGCAGCAGAGACCTCTATGCATGCCGACCTCGTGGAAAAAGCAGCAAATGCGGGCAAGGCTATTGTACTTCAGAAGCCGATTGCTCTCACGATGGAGCAAGCTAATCGAATTGTTGGCGCTGTGAGTCAAAATAAGGTGCCATTCACGCTTGCCTGGCAAATGCGTGTGGACCCACATAATTTGAAAGCGAAAAGCCTGCTTGAGAGCGGAGAGTTTGGAAGGGTATTCCAAGTGCGTCGCCGGCATTGCCTAACCACACAGTATATGAAGGATTTCGACAAAAGTTGGCATGTCAAGCCTGAGTTAAACAGGGATATTTTTGCGGATGACGCGGCCCACCCCATTGATTTTATATATTGGTTGTTCGGTATGCCCATAAGTGTATATGCGGAATTAGGTACGCTACTCAATCCTAATATTCCAAATGACAACGCTATTGTTCTTTTCAGGTATCCTGATGGCAAGATGGCAGAAGTTTCGTGTTCTTTTGTGGCAGTTGCTGGTGAAAATACCCTGGAAATTTTGTGCGAACATGGGATAATAATTGGTAATTATGGCGACGGGCCAAGCAATGCAGTGCGTCCGGAAGGTGCTCCTCAACTCAAATGGTGGTTGGAAAAAGATAGAAGCTGGCACGTAAGTAGTCTCCCTGAGATTCGTGGGCAAGGCGAAAGAATCGCAGGATTGGCTTGCCCTATTGCAGAATTCCTTCAGGGAAAGCGCCCACCAATTGCTACTGCCGAAGAAGGACGCGACGTTCTTTGTTTAGTGTTGGCATGCTATGAATCGGCTGAGCAGGGAAAAAAGATAAAATTGGATGATTAAGGGCAGTTTTCTGATTATAAATGGAATTAACTAAGAGGAATGAACCATGAACTTTATTAATGCTAAAGTACTTGTAGATCGAGCAAGAGACGAGGGATACGCGGTTCCTGCTTTCAACACAAATGGTGGAACCTATGAAATTACTCGCGCTGCAATCGAAGCAGCGGATGAGCTTAGGTCGCCGCTAATCTTGCAAACCTACGAGCCAAACCTTGAATATCGAGGCATAAAATATTGCGTGCTCCAAGCTAAGCATCTTGCGAAGACGTCAAACATTCCAATTGCCCTGCATCTCGACCATGGTTCAAGCCTGTCCTCGATACTTCGGGCAGTTAGTGCTGGATATACGTCGGTTATGATTGATTATTCACACTTGCCGCTTGAGCAAAATATTAAGCTAACAAGGGGAGTTGTGCAAGCTGTGAAGCCGATGGGGATTTCAGTAGAAGCAGAAGTTGGTCATGTTACAGGTGGTGTTCATTCGAGTGGCTGTCAAGAAGCACCTGTAACAGACCCAGAAGAGGCTGTACGCCTAGTAGAAGAGACAGGTATTGATATGCTTGCGATTGCAGATGGGACAAAGCATGGCGTTTTTGATCTTCAAGACCAGATTGATTTTGATCTTGTTCGAAAGTTGCGTCAGGTAGTGCCCGTTCCTCTTGTCCAACATGGTACTTGTGGCATCCCCATAGAATTAATAAGCGAATTGGTAAAAGCTGGCATATCGAAAGTGAACTTTGGTGAGCCATTTCGCGCGAATTATATCAAGTACTTTAATGAATTTTCGGCAACTCTTGATCATAAGGATCATCCGTGGAAAATTATGCAGGCCATTAAAGATAGACTCAAGGAAGATATGAAAGAGATTATTCGGGCCCTAGGCGCCGAGGGTAAAGCAGATTAGACCTGAACTTTCAGGACAGTCGTTAATTTCAAAGCCATAGTTGGCGTTAACTACATTCCACACAGGTCATCGCTGCATCAGGTAGGCAAATAATGGTATCTGATGGTTTTATATGGCTAATGATTTCTTCAGGTGCGTCAAGTGGTTTTAATCGGTAAGTTTTAACCTGCTGAGGCGGCAGAGCGCTATAGAGAAAAACTTCTACACCTTTTATGTCGCGAACATATTGGTATGCCTTATGGCCACCCATAACGAATTTCTTCTTAATTCGGGAGATGATTTCTTCTGCTGAAGTGGCTTCTCGCATCCATTCATCGAAAAGGTCGTTTCCATGGCCCTCACGGCATTCTGCGAGAATAAATATCTTTCCTCCATCTTTTACTAACTTCCTAGATGCTTGAAGTGCTTTTTGAGACTGGTAAAGGTCAATATCCCTTGGATAGCCACCTTGGGAAGCGATTACAATATCTGCCCGACATGGAACTCTCATTTTATACATACGGTCAACTAAAGCTGCGCCTGCTCTATGAGCAGAAATCATATCGCCAGCAAAGGCGCCAACGATTTCCTTTTTGGAGTTTTGTACCACGTTCAAAATGAAGTCTACGCCTGCCATGCGCCCGACTTCATCGATTTCCATGCGTACTGGGTTGCCCTTTATACGTCCCATGCCGGTTCCAGGAATTTCCAAGTTTGAGTGGTTTGCTTCAATCGCTTCACGATTACTTAGACCAGGGAAGACGCTCTTTGCGCCACCGCCATACCCGCAGAATTGATGGTAATCTACATCGCCGGTAAGAACTTTAAGTTCGGCTTCCATAAACTTTTTGTTAACTGAAATTCGAGTGCCTAATGATGTTACGCCAAGTTCGGATAATCCTAATGGATTATCGGGCTGGTTGTTTTCTACTTGTACTCGCCCTTTGTAGGGACCCACCCACTTATCGAACTCTTCTTTGGTCATGGGTCGGTGGAGTCCCGTTGCAGCAATAACGCAAATGCGCTCCTCGGGAATGCCTGCCATGACCAAAGTGTCCAAAACGGGCGTAAGGACAAGCGGGTAAGGCACGGGTCGCGAGACGTCGTCAACCACAACAGCGGCAGACTTCTTGCCAACAGCGAGGGATTTGAGAGTTAGCGAATCAATTGGATTTTGCAGGGCACGCTTAATTTCCAAGACTGGATCCTCAACGCCGTCAAGGTCGTGCGCACGGCAAATAGCTAGGATCTGTTTGTCTGGCAATTCTAACGTAATATGCCCCTGCCCATACTTAAAATCAACTTGCATAGAAAAATGCCTAATATATATTGCAAATGGAAAAGCTGGGCTTTATTGATTTCTTTTAACTTAACGCGTAGGCGCCGAGTAAATACAGTTATTTTGCGACTGATAGATTATTTAAGTCGAATCCAAAAATTAAAAGGATGCTTATTATTGCAACAACCGCGGTTGTAATTAGTCCAATTAGAAATCCTTTGAAGCCAAGTTTTTTCATGCTTGCCAAGTTGGTTGTTAAACCAATTCCTGCCATGGCAATTGTGATTAGCCACATGCTTAGCTTTTCAAAAACCTGAAAAAGCGGCCATAACGCCTCTGGCTCTTTTGCTGACCCAACTAATCCAAAGCTAGAAAGACTAGTTCGCAATAGTGCCATCAATACAAATCCCAGTACGAACAAGGGAAAGAGTTCTTTATAGTTAAGTTTAACTTTGCTTTGTTGGACGCGCTGGCTGCGGAACAAGTAGCCGAAAAGTATTACAATTGGGGCGATAAACAAGTTGCGTACCATTTTAACCGTTGTAGCAACTTCGCCCGATACGTTGCTATGCATAATTCCTGCGGCGACCACTTGAGGTGTATTGTGAATTGCGGTTCCTGCCCAGATACCAAAACCAACATCTGATAAACCAATCAGCCCGCAGATTGCTGGATAAATAAACATTGCCAAAACACCAAGGATTGTAATAGTTCCAACGGCAAATGCGACATCTGAATCTTCGGCTTCGATGGCTGGAGCTGTAGCGGCAATTGCGCTTCCTCCACAAATTGTGCATCCAACAGCGATTAATGCACCGAGCTTCTGCCGAATTCTCATAATTTTCCCAAGCCACATAGACAGCGAAAGTGCTACGCCAATAACAATAACTACCAAACCCGCAGAAAGCCCACCAAGCTTTACCACATCAAAGAAATTTAACCTTGAGCCCATAAAAACTATTCCAAGCGCCAGCACTCCCTTAAGGCAGTACTTTGCACCAGGCTCGATTGCCTTTGGAAGCTTTATGAGGTTGTTTACTAAAAAACCGATGATTATTGCTATGAGCACGCTCTCAATTGGATGCTGTGGATGCTGAGGATCCTTACCAGGCATAGTAAATGGCGGAAATGGCAGTTGATTTATGAAATAGGCTACCACTGCAATAACAGTAGCCAATCCTAGCCCTGGGAATAATTTTTTGTTCATAAATGCTCCTTTCTTTTTACATTTCATTTAGCTGTTGAACGGCAATTTGTAAGTAATTTTTTATTTCAGTACTTAGGGTTTGCACAGTATGCTCTCTTTAAAGTGTCGCCGCGCAAACCCTGGCGAAGAGCTTCGAGTGCCAAAATTTCCTCCGGTGGCACATTGCCAAGGTTGACGTTGCAGCCAAACCTTAATATTAGATGTTGTTGCTGGTTCTTGAGCGGCGCTTCCCACACTAGGTCGTTTGGGTCCTTAACTCCGGCTATAATAGCGTCTATTTCATCCTCCTTGACCTTTCCATCTTTATCGAATATTCCTACGCCTTTGCCGGCTTCGCGTGCTTCCACAATTACTTTAAATACACCTAGCTCTAAATCATTTGCGATTTCTTCATGCATCAATTCGGTAGCAATCTTTTCGTCTGGGTCCTTTTTACCGACCTCGCTAATTACTTTGAAACCCGAGTCCAATGCGCGTTTAATGACATCCCTACGCATTTCAGGAGATACCTCTATCGTTCCATCGCTGACTTCGATCATTGTAAATCCTAATTCTTTTGCTCGCTTTAAGTATTCTGGCACACGTCGTTGCCAGATTGCTACTTCCAGGAAAGTGCCCCCAGGCATGACATCAACGCCGGCCGCACGAATGATCTCATTTTTTCGGCGAAGTATGTCGGCATCATAAAATGCTGATGTTCCGAAAGTTAGCTTGATATCGTCAATCCATTCGCTCGCAAGTTCCATTAGGTCTTCGGTTTGCCTTAATCCAAGGCATTTATCAATAACCATTGTGAACCCTGTGGTTCGTGGCTTGCGTGACCTGCCTTGTATTGGTGCTTCACAGATGTTCTCCCAAGCGTTTGCCATTTTCTAGATTCCTTTCATGCAGTTTTTTGGTCCCGTGAGTACAGACCGGGCATCAGTTATTCGATTCATGAATTCGTCTATGAATGCAAGACGAGCAGCCGCAAGTTCGGGTGAATCAAAGCCAGGTATTGGCAATTCGTCGTATAAAAGCAACGTAGAGCCAATTTTCTCAGTAAGATTATCAAATAGCCGGCGTCGAAGCCCCCTACCCTTTGGAATTTGAGTAAACTCAGGGTCTCCTCTTCCCGTCTCGACCTTTGGGAAAACAACGGATATGTTCGGGTTTACGAGGTAGTCTTGTTCCACTGCGACAGGAGTCAAGTCAACCGCGAACTTATGACCCCATATGTCTTTTGTATCTGGTATCTTGATTTTCAAAGGTTCTATTGCACCAGGGAAGTCAATCGTGAGGTTGCCCACACGAATGTTGTCGTATAAGGCTCCCTTATGTATGATTAAGTTTTGGTTCTTTATTTCACAGTGAGCCATTTCGACAGTAAGAACTTTCCATCCCTTTTCTATTGCCGAAAGGATAAACACTGTTTTTCCACTTGCTGCTGGGCCAACAAACATAACCAAGCGACCATCTTTAAATATCGCGCTTGCATGGAAGCTAAAAATGCCCTTTTTTTCTAGTACGACCAGTAAATACTTGAAAAACAAACCAATGTTTCCAAATAGTGAGTAACGATTGTCACTGCATAACTTTTCTGCTTTGGTGAAGTCCCCAACCAATATCAGACGCCTGCCATTGTTTTCAAATTGAAAAGATATTGCACGCTCGGCCACGTCATAGACCCAAAATTCTGCATCCACGTTTGCATATGGGACATTTTCAATTCGCCAAACATCCGTAAGAAGCGATTGTAAAATCATTGCCTCGAAGTACTGAGGATCTGTAATTAAAAACTTGTTATTCGAAGCCAGCCCAATAGTAGCTCCACATATTCGTACGCCCCGTTTAAAAGTCAATTGGTCAAGGGTAAGCTGGTCGTTCATTTTCCGCTTCTTAGGTAAACACTTGACATCCAACACAATACTGTATAACATAATATAGTTTTTTATGTCAAGGGCAAAGGAGGCAGCAAATGAAGCTTTTCATTGATACAGCGAAGGTTGAAGAGATAAGGGAGGCACAATCTTGGGGGATTCTTGATGGCGTTACAACAAATCCATCACACATAGCGGCAACTGGACGGCCGTTTCTTGAAGTCGTTAACGAAATATGCTCGATTGTTGACGGCCCGATTAGCGTAGAGGTTGGAAGTACTACAACACCGGAGATTGTTGAGGAAGCAAGACGCATTGCAGCAATGCACAAAAACATTGTTGTGAAAATTCCGGTAACTAGAGACGGCATAAAGGCAATGAAAATACTTGCGCCTGAAGGCATTAAGATAAATGCAACATTAAATTTTAGTGCGGCCCAAGCCCTTTTGGCTGCAAAAGTAGGTGCTGCATATATTAGCCCATTCGTCGGGAGACTTGACGACGCTGGCCATGACGGCATGGAACTTGTTGAGGAGATAAAAACAATATACGACAACTACGGCTTCAAAACGGAAATAATAGTCGCGGCCGTCAGGAATCCGCTTCATGTATTGAGAGCTGCTTTAATTGGAGCTCATATCACCACAATGCGCTTTGAAATAATGAAGGCGTTATTCGAACACCCAATGACTGATGTTGGATTGGCGAAATTTCTTGAAGACTGGGCAAAGGTACCTAAATAAGCTATTTAATTAGACTCAAAGCGAGGGGTTCGTTTTATGAAGATGATAATTGGCGGCGAATGGGTTGAAACAAATGAGAGTATCGAAGTCATTAATCCATTCGATGGTTCTGTTATTGACACAGTTCCCAGTGCAGATGCATCGAATGTTGAGTCGGCACTTCAGCGCGCTGTAGTTGGAGCAAAAGAAATGAGCAAGCTTTCAGCTCGAGAGCGGTCGGAAATTTTGGCGCGCGCTGCTGATTTGCTTCAGGATAGGCTGGATGAATTTGCAGTTACAATAGCAAAGGAAGTAGGCAAAACCATAAAGGAAGCCCGAACAGAAGTTACGCGAGCTTGCCTAACTATAAGGACCGCATCTGAGGAAGCAAAAAGAATCCATGGAGAAACAGTACCTTTCGACGGAATGGCAGGCGCGGAATCAAAGTTTGGATTCTATATTCGCGTGCCCGTTGGTGTCGTCCTTGCCATTACACCTTTTAATGTGCCGCTTAATTTGGCGTGCCATAAGGTTGCGCCAGCTATCGCAGCAGGAAATGCAGTAATCCTAAAGCCTGCGACTGCTACTCCATTGGCAGATATAATGCTTGGAAAGCTTCTCTTGGATGCCGGTTTGCCACCAAATGCGATTAGTGTCATCACGGGTCGAGGACCTAGTATTGGAAACCTGCTCGTTTCAGATTCGAGAGTAAGGTTGATCTCATTTACTGGTAGCCCTGAGGTAGGCGAGGCTATTACAAGGATAGCTGGGCTCAAGAAGATTGCAATGGAATTAGGGTCGAATTCATGTGCTATTGTGATGGACGATGCGGACCTTGATGAGGCAGCACGGAGAGTCCGAATAGGTGGCTATGCAGTTGCCGGCCAGGTTTGCATATCAGTGCAGAGAGTTATTGTGCAAGAAAAGGTCTATGATGTTTTTCTGGAAAAGCTTGTCCCGCTTGTCGCAGGCATTAGGGTTGGCAATCAATTGGATTCTGAAACTGACATGGGGCCAATGATTGACGAAAAAGCTGCTCTTCGGGTTGAAAGCTGGATAGAAGAGGCAATTGCAGGGGGTGCTAAAAGCCTTCTTCCAATAAAAAGAGACGGGGCAATTTTGTTCCCAACGGTTCTTACCGATGTCACGCTGGATATGAAGGTTTGGTCGGAGGAAGTTTTTGGCCCTCTAGTTGCTGTGGTAAAGTGCCGAGATTTTGACCATGCGATTGAGCTAGCGAATACCTCTAAATATGGTTTGCAAGCTGGAATATTTACGAGAAACTTAGAATTTGCTCTCAGAGCTGCTCGTGAAATCGAAGTTGGAGGCGTAATAATAAACGACGTACCGACTTTTAGGATAGACCCCATGCCCTATGGCGGAGTAAAACTTAGTGGGTTCGGAAGAGAAGGCCCAAAATATGCGATTGAAGAGATGACGGAGTTAAAGTTAGTTGCATTCCAAATGTAAGTCTACAGAAGAGAAAGGAAGTTGATGTGGAACAAATCATAATTTACACACTAGTTGCTGTGATAGTCTACTTGACTCACGTTCAGGAAGGAATCACAGGCTTCGGATGCACTGTTCTTGCTTTGCCATTTATAACTTTGCTTCTTGGGCTTCAAACTGCGGTACCTATGCTAGTAATAAACGCTTGGGTACTGACGGTGTACATAACATGGGAGTCTCGACAAAAAATTGTTTGGAGTGAATATGCGCGAATTTTTATCCTTGCTGCATTGGGATTGCCAATTGGAATGTGGATGTCTTCTAGGCTTCCCGAGGATATACTTAAGTTTATACTTGCAGGGTTCATGATATTGGTTGGCATACATGGTTTGTGGAAGCAAACTGCAAAGCAACGAAATAATCCGACAGTAAACCCTACAACCAGGTTTCTCTCGAGTCTCTTGCTTCCAATAGGCGGATTAATTCATGGTGCATTTGGTTCAGGGGGCCCACTTGCCGTCATATACGCAACACAAACACTTACAGACAAGACTGCATTCAGAGGCACTCTATGCGCCGTCTGGGTAACATTAAACACAATAATTGTAAGCAGATGGATTGTTACAAAGAGCCTGAATGCACATATTCTCAAGGTTGCTGCATTTGCCCTGCCATTCACAGTAATCGGCATGATTATGGGAAATCACTGGCACTACAGAATGGATGAAATCCTGTTTAGAAAGCTCGTATATACTGTCCTCGTGCTAGCAGGAATAACACTGGCTTTGTCAGTTATTGTGTAGCAATAAGATTGTTTTTTAAATTGCAGGTATATTAGGAGAGAAACTTCCAAAATCGATGAAAAAGCATATATACCCATTAAATAATACTTTGCAAAGAGAGCAGAGGGCGGCTAGGCGCACAAATGTGAGTCTTCTGCGATATATTCTTGACCATCCAAACGCTACATCAAGGGGTGCATCTGAGGATTTAGGGATGAGTTTTCCAAACGTCTGCCGCCTCGTTGCAGAATTCAAGAATGCTGGGTTATTGGTTGAAAAAGAACGACAGCAAACCGGCCGTCGCGGACCTTGGTCAAGGGCTGTTGCCCTTCGCGGTGATTTGGGTTGTAGCATTGGCGTAGATCTGGAGGCTACTCATATTCGTGGTGTGGTTCTCGATTTTTCTAACGAGATAACGGATGTCTTAAGAAAGCCGATAAGCCCTTCAGATGGACCTGATGAAATAGTTGCAGCTGTAACTGAAGTTGCCTTTGAATTGGTACAGCTTGCATGGGACAGAGGAATTAACGTACATGTTATAGGTTTGGGACTTCCTGGGCCTGTTATAGACAAAGATGCCGGACGTGTAAGAACTCACCTTCAGTTTGGCTATGGAACGCTAGAATTTGTGCCAGCAGTTAAAGAGAAATGTGGTGTGCATACTGTTGCAACAGCGAATACGTTTTGTTTCGCTGTTGGCCACCATCGAATGAATGCCCCGCGCAAAAAAGGAATCGAGATGGTCATCCTTAATCGATTTGGTATAGCTGCAACTGTTGTATGGGATGGCAAGCTCTACACTGGTGCTTCCCACTACGCTGGTGACATTGGATTGCTACCGTGTGGTACTGTTTCGCCCACGAGGCCACTCAAAGAGGTTTGTACGGGGGCCTCACTTCTTAAGTTTGCTCGGGAACGTGGTGACCAAAGAGCGTTCCAGGAATTGGTTTCAGACCCCGCCCAGAAACCTGCGTGTGATTGGTTGGAAGATGCGGTTCCAGCTTTCGTTCAGGCAATTCACTTGGCAATCATGTTATACAACCCTAACTACGTGCTTATCGAAGGGATTTTTAACCGTATGCCTGCGGAGATTCTTGAAAGGATTGTGGCGTCGGTAAGAGAAGAGGTAATTCGGACGGGGAATATGACTCCAGAAATCAAGTTTTTTGAAGGTGATGACCTAATGGGAGCCCGTGGTGCCGCCATGCTTGCTCGTGATACCGTTGCCGATGAGATTCTTGAAGGAATAATCTGCGCTTATGAGTCCTGACGATTGACACATTGCCCTTTGAAAAGTATGTCCAACAAGCTTTGGAATGGGTTTTAGTCTAAGTCTGTTTTTCTATTTCTTCAGCGTGCTGGTGTGTTTTTGTAAAAAGGATAGTTTTCGATTACAATTTTTGTTATCTCGCGTTGAATCCCGGCTCCCTGTGATGTATCGTCTGGATATACGCGATTAGTTAAAATAATTATAAATGTCCCTGCCAGCTGATCAATTCGAATCCAGGTGCCGGTGTAACCAGAATGGCTCAAAACCGCTTTGTCTGGTCCCTGGTTTAATGATGTTGCATATGGGTATGAACGGCTTAAGCCCCACCCCAAGCCGAAAATGCGTCCGACTTTTTCTGGGACTTGATTTGTTCCTAGAAGCCTAATTGTCGATGGCGTTAGTATCTGCCTGCCATTCCATTTGCCTCCTGATAAAATCATCTGGCAAAATTTGGAGAGATCATTGGCGCTTGAGAAAAGACCTGCATTCCCACAGCATCGCCATCCGTCGCTTTCGTAATAATTTGCAAGCGGATCGTGGACAACCCCCTGCCTAAAATTAGGTTTTCCTATGGTTGGTGCTGCAAGCGATTTCTTCTTTTCGCTGAGGTAATACCCTGTGTGTAGCATTCCTAAAGGAACAAATAATCGCCTTCTAAGAAATGTTTCCTGCGACATTCCAGCAACTTCTTCATTAATTCGAGCTAGAGTGATAAAGTTTAGGCAAGAGTATTTCCATCCTTCTCCAGGCTTATATTCTAAAGGAAGTGAGGCAATGCGGCGAATGAGAGCGTCTGATTTAGGTTCACCTTGCCTGCGTTGCTCTTCCGTCTTTGCGACATTGGTATATGCTGGAAGCCCAGAAGTGTGGCACAGAAGATGGCGCACTTTTATATCTTTTTTGTCGTCTGTGTTCCAAGAAGACAAATATTTTGAAACAGGGTCATCGAGGTTTAGCTTTCCATCTTGAAAAAGAAGCATAGTAGCGGTAGCAGTACCAACTGCCTTGCTGACTGAGGCTAAATCGTAGATTGTATCAAGAGTTGCTTTAGGTGAGTCATCATCGTAGGTCAAATGGCCGTATGCCTTTGCGAAAAGTGTTTTGTCTGCGGTTCCAATGACAATGACAACGCTGGGAGTTCTATGTTTTGCAATGGCTTCTTCAGCCATGGTATCAATACGTTGGAGTATCCTTGCATCAAACACAGGGGCCGCTAATGCAAAATCCATTAAGCCCAAAAAGATAACAAATGAGACCAGAAGTTTGTTTTTGCAAGATTCTTTCATCGCTATGCCTCTGCTAGTTGTTTATATTGGGTAAATTTTTGCATTGACAATGTGGTGAAAATCACAGTCTAATTTCCTTTTCATTTTAAAAGTGTCTAGCTCCTGCAGGAGATTTCTAGTAAGGTAAGAAAGATTTATTTGGCACAATTCTAGGTATTCTGGAGGCTTTTATGTCAAGCAGGAAAGTGCGCATTGGAATTGTTGGCGGTAGATTTGGTTCCACCTTTCAGTTTCATGAACACCCGAATTGCACTGTGGAGGCTGTTAGCGATTTTAATCCAGACCAGCGAAAAGTTCTAATGGAAACGTATAGGTGCAACAAGTCATACGTTACCTTAGAAGAAGTAATTAAAGATAAAGATGTAGATGCTGTGGCGATATTTACGCCTGCTCCCTTTCATGCTCACCATTCAATTGCGGCGCTTAAGGCAGGTAAGCATGTATTTTGCGCTGTCCCTGCGGTTATGAATCTCGAAGAAGCTGAAGAACTAAAAGAAACTGTGGAGAAAACAGGCCTTATTTATATGATGGCAGAGACCAGCTACTATCACCAGTCTGTGATATCGGCTCGCAAATGGTACAAAGAAGGCAAGTTCGGCGAGATATTCTATACTGAAGCCGAGTACTATCACCCAGGCCTCGATGTGCTCTTTTTTGAGAATGGTCAGCGAACATGGAGATATGGCTTCCCACCCATGCACTATCCTACTCACTGTACATCGTATCTTATTGGTGTTACAGGTGAACGCCTTACCAGTGTAACTTGTGTCGGTTGGGGAGACGATTCGCAGGTTTTGAAAGACAACGCATATAATAACCCGTTTTGGAATGAGACTGCTTTCTTCAAGACTGACAAAGGGCATGCTTTTCGAGTGGCTATCTATTGGAACGCGCCAGTTCGTGGTTGCGAAAGAGGCCAGTGGTGTGGAACGAAGATGAGTTTTTATGACCCCCACCCCAATGGGCTTGGACCAGTAATTGTTCGTTTTTCAGAGGAAGACGAAAAGGATGGTAAAGAAGGCGTTCGGAAACTTCCTCATCTTGAACAATATGAACAAGAAATCTGGTGGAAGACGGATATGCTACCAGAACCACTGCGTCATCCAAGTGGTCACGATGGTTCACATACTTTTCTCACCCATGAGTTTATAGATGCTCTTGTAAACGAGCGCACGCCAGCGATTGATATTAACGAAGCGCTGGCATATACAGTTCCAGGCATAATTGCTCATAAGTCAGCACTGGAAGGTGGTAGGCAGTTGGAAATACCGCAATTTTAAAGCTAGACAAGGGTTATTGAAAATTAGAGCTTTATGCGGTAAATATGAGAAACTTACATGAAAGAAAAGCAAAGTAAATCGTTCAACTTTACAGAAGCAATGGAGCGGCTGATAAGACATATTTCTAAGGTGTGTCCTGAATTCAGCCATCTAGATTCGGAACGCATAATCGTTGCGACTTTACAAACGCGCTCCCCTGGCTTGCATGGAGTGTATGCATCTGTTCAACCCTTGAGATTCAAAGATGGCGAGCGCATGATAAAACGGAGAGGACGGACCTACATCATGCCAGAGGTTCGACATGACGGAAAGGAAATACTTTACATTATTTATTTTGCGTTGCCTCGTTTCCTTAATCTGTGGTTTGAAGAAAAGCTGACAACCATATTCCACGAGCTCTACCATATTAGCCCGCAGTTTAACGGCGACTTACGTCGTTTCCCTGGAAGAAACTATGCACATGGACATTCGCGAAAGAAATATAATGAGCTTTTACAACCGTTAATTGCAGAATATATTTCCAATGCCGAAGCCAAAGAGATGACTGAATTTCTAAGGCAAAACTTTCAGGAGCTTGAAGAAAGATACGGCAAAGTTGTTGGAACAAAGATAAAGCCTCCTAGACCGTCGCTCGCTTAAGTTGACAAAGGGGATTCTTGGATGTTAAATTAGGCATCAGATCCCCATTAATTAAAAATGGCGAAGAGTAAGTCTCTTTAGCTATAGTTGATGAATCTTTGCGAATTAAGCTATTTTAGTTACTAAACTCTTTGGCTGCAATTTTGGAAAGGACCTTCTAATGAAAGAAATACTCAAAATCCTTGAGCAAGATGCCCGCCTCGGCCCCGAGGAAATTGCCACGATGACTGGCAAATCAGTTGAGGAAGTTCGGCAGATAATTGAAAAGTGCGAGAGGGAGGGCATAATTCGCCGGTATAAGACGGTAATTGATTGGGAAAAAGTTGGCGAGGAGCGAGTTTATGCCTTCATTGATGTGAAGGTTTCGCCTGAGCGAGGAGTAGGGTTTGACGATATTGCCGAGCGAATATATCGATTTCCTGAAGTTCATTCGGTTTATTTGGTCTCGGGAACTCACGACCTACGCGTTGTGGTTGGCGGCCAGCACATGAAGGAAGTTGCCTTCTTTGTGGCCGAGAAGCTTGCCACGATAGACCGAGTACAATCAACAAGCACGCATTTTCTTTTGAAGAAATACAAGGAAGATGGTGATATCTTTGCACCACCTGAAGAAGATCATCGCTTAGCGGTTACTCCCTGATTGAAAGGTAAATTCACAATATGCCAGATATCTCTGCAAAAATGGCTGCGGTTCCTGCTTCGGGCATCCGAAAGTTTTTCGACATTGTCTCACAAATGGATGATGTCATTTCGTTAGGTGTTGGTGAGCCCGATTTCGTAACCCCTTGGCGTATCAGGGAAGCGTGCATTTATGCTTTGGAGAAAGGCTACACTACGTACACATCGAATTATGGCCTTATTGAACTCAGAGAACTAGTTGCGCTAAATCTCCAAAGATGTTATGGATTGACATATAATCCCCAAAATCAAATTCTCATTACAGTGGGTGTCAGCGAGGCGATTGATTTAGCCCTTCGCGCAATTCTTAACCAAGGCGACGAAGTTATTATCCCTGAGCCGTGCTTTGTAGCATACAAACCTTGTGTGATCTTTGCGAATGGCAAACCAGTTTCAATTCCAACAAGTGCGGAATCAGGGTTTGCTCCAACTCCTAAGCAGATTGAGGAAGCAATAACGGAAAAGACTAAGGTAATATTTATTAGTTATCCAAACAACCCAACAGGCGCTGTGATGTCTAGGGAAGCGCTTCAAGAAATAATCGATTTGGCAAATAAATATGATCTTTGGGTTATATCCGATGAAATCTACGATAAGCTGGTCTACGGCGTTGAGCACACTTGCATTCCAACTTTAAAAGGAGCATACGAGCGCACAATTTTGCTGAATGGGTGGTCGAAAGCATACGCAATGACGGGTTGGCGAATTGGATTCGCTGCTGGTACTCCGGAAATTATCGAAGCAATGATGAAGATTCACCAGTATATAATGATGTGTGCGCCAATTACCGCTCAGATGGCCGCCATAGAAGCACTAAAGAATGGAGAGACGGACACAAATGATATGATACAGCAATATGATCGACGGCGGCGGCTAATAGTTGAGGGCCTGAATAAGATAGGACTGAAATGTTTCGAACCAAAGGGTGCATTTTATGTTTTCCCCTCGATTCAAAACACTGGCCTAAGTTCGGAGGAGTTCGCCGAACGATTGCTTCGGGAGGAAAAAGTTGTAGTTGTTCCTGGTAATACCTTTGGAGCATGTGGCGAAGGTTATATTCGTTGTTCCTACGCGACAAGCCTTTCAAATATTCAGCAGGCTCTTGAACGAATGGAGCGGTTTGTTAAGAGACTTGCTGGAAATTCATAGTAACCAAGCAAGTTTTTTTCTAAATGCTGCTTTTGGTAATATCAAGTTTCCACATGCAGAAGGGATTGGCAAAAATGTTGAATACGCGACGGTCGGTACTGCTTTTGTTAACTTTCTCATTAGTATTTGCTGTTGGGGTTTCCGTAAGAGCAGCAGACCGCGTAACATGTTACACAGCATGGGATAACGCCTTCTTTTACGTAGCGGCTGAGATACAGGATCCGGATATTGAAGCGACTAACACCACCCACATGTCCAATCCCTGGGAAGACGATGCAATCGAAGTATTCCTAGAAACTGATGCCAACCGAGCACCCAACAGGTCTGCGAATACGTTTCAAATGTCTGTAAGTGCGGGCGGTGGTTCTAGTTTCGTAGTCGGCGAGTCTGGCATGCCAAAGCCAAAGACCATATATACATTTAAGTATGCAAAAAAGGTACAAGGTACCATTAACAAGCCTGAGGACAAAGACATAGGGTATGTTATCGAACTTGCAATGCCTTGGAGGGAGATGGGTGGTCCTCCAAAGGCTGGGCAAATTATGGGCTTTAATATTATCTGTCGAATGCGGGGCGAGAACACTGGGTTTGTGAGCTTTTCCCCCAAAGTCAAGACAGAAGAGGATGTACAAGTTCCGGCAAATTGGGGAACCATCAAGCTGGTAGATGTACCCACGGTGATTGCTATCCAAGATGGCGCTGTCGTCTGTAGAAAAGTGGTTACTCGAGCGCCATTGATTGATGGAAACTTAAGCCCAGGAGAATGGAATCCTAACATGAGTTTCCAGATGATAAAGCCTGAGCCCGCCCTTTTGCCACCAAAGCAAAAATACTTTGTCGAGAGGCTTTCGTTTGCACCTTATTATTGCAACTTCCAGTGTGCTTCCCAAAGGAACACCACGACAAAAAATAGCGAGGCAATGCAGTTAACCGACCAACCGCTTTATGGTGTTGGCCCATGGTTCTCTGGTTATCGGGTACAATGGCATAAAGAACAATGCTCAGAGGTTAGGCGAGCAGGAATAGACATAATACTTCCAGTATATGAAGGCTCAGAGGAACGTAGCATCCTGTTTCTTATTCAAGCTTTGAAGGAACTTAAAGCTGAAAATCGGGATTATCCGCTTGTCGCACTGCTATTAAACGCACCAATAGTTGGTAAACAAAACGCTGGTAAAATAAACCCCAAGGCTCAAGAAGTTTTATACGGTAAAATCAGGGATTTCTTTCTCCGCGTACCCGAAGAGTTTCGAGCAACGGTTCAACTACCACCAGAAAAAGGGGCCTGCCCTGCTAACATTGTTTTCTTTGGTCAATCCTTATCTAATGCTGACTTAGATACCACCGCAATCGAATATTGCAACAAGCGTTTTGCTGAAGATTTTGATGGAACTAGGCTTATATGGATAGCAACCAACAGCCTAAAGTCCAAATTAGAAACTGCTGATGGATACTGGGCACCCTACGGAGGTTTGGGTCTTAAATATGATGATACTGGGTGGATTGATATTGCATGCATTGGTCCAGGCTACGATGATTCTGCTGTTAACGGCGAAAACTCTAAAATTCGCTCAAGGATGGACGGTTTGGCTTATCGAAAAGATTGGGATGCATTGATTGCAAAACAGCCCAATTGGGTTGTTGTTGATAGTTGGAATGGCTTCCATGAAGGGAGCGAGATATGTCCTAGCCGACAATATGGCGTGAAATACGTTGGTCTCACTCGAATAAACATGCTTCGATTTAACGGCATGCGTGCGTATGATGCGAAGTTTATAAAGCATAATACCCCATCTGTTATGCTGCCGGGTGCTCTCTACCAAATAAACGTGACTGTTCGGAACGCGGGGACGAAGCCGTGGTATGCTGGACAAGGGTTTTTCATTGCTTGCAGGTGGTATAAGGACGGAAGACTTTTTGCGGATACAGGTGCGCGGTTGCCAATTCAAACAACGGTTCTCGCAGGCCAGACATTAGAAAAGACAGTGGGAATACGAGCTGTAGATCAAGAGGGCAAACCACTACCTGAGGGTGATTATGAGCTTAGGTGGGAGATGACAGGTCTGCGCGATACTTGGTTTTCAGCCGCGGGTGACACACCTCTATGCGTTCCTGTCAAGGTGGGAACGCCCCCTGCCCCACGATTTACTGTTGTGAGTTCAACAATGCCAACCTTTGCCAAGGCACGCAGTAAATATTCTGTTTATTTGAAGCTTCGAAATGATGGGCCAAATACATGGAAAGCAGGTACTTGCAATATTGGATACAGATGGTTTAATCCCGCAGATGAGTCTCAACCTATGTTGACAATAGAATCTGCGGCAAATATCACGTCGGATGTTGAGCCAGGCAGAACCGTAGAAGTAATGACATCCGTTGAAACGCCTGCGGTTAGTTCGCTGGGCGGACCTTCTGAGCTAGTCTTAAAATGGGACGTTTTCGAGGAGCAGAATCGACTAGGTTCTCATGGACTTGGGTGTGCTTCGCAACTGGTATACCTTGATTCTGATTATGGACTGCGTTTTGTCGAAAGCACTACGCCAAAGGAAATGACAGCTGGAAAGCCTACAAAAGTAAGCTTAACGGTTGAGAATGTTGGTCCCAATTTTTATCCTGCTGGCCAAGTTTCGATTGGCTATCGCTGGTATTACCTTGACGGTGTTGAAGCAATTGCGGAAAGCAAGCTGACTCCTCTAAATGCAGAGCTAAAACCTGCGGATAAGATTACTCTGCAAGCAACTATTACCCCGCCGCTGTATGATGGGAACTACTTGGTCGTTTGGGATTTTGTAATTGATGGCAAGCTTTGGTTATCCACTATTCCTGCAACAAGAGGGAACGACAGCATTGTTATACCAGTTTCGGTTAAAAAGGGCAAATTAGAAATTCTAAATCTTGATAAATTGTTTGACGCTGATGTCATCAGCTTCGATACCAACCGAAGTGATGGAGATTTTGACGGGAATGGTTCAACTTTCCCAGCGGAAGTGTTACCCCCTGATGCAACTCCAGTTTCTCCAGCGGATGGCCTGTGGCCATCGGAATATTTCACGGTTGTAACCAAGCCAAATGAAGAACTGAAACATCGCGTCTCGTTCAAATACCCTCCAAAAGTTGATACGTTGAAAAATGCTGTTACTTGTAAAGGGCAGAGAATTAAAGTGAAACAAGGCAGATATTTAGCGCTCCATCTTTTGGCGGCGTCATCGCAGGATGCAGAGGGAATGTTTAGCTTTGAGTATGCAGGAGGAAACAATAGCCAAAGATTATTTTTCTCGGCATGGAACGAAAGACCAAAACATGACGAAAAATCTGGTATAATTGCTCTTCACAAGCATTCACCGGATGGAGACAGACCCGGCGAAAAGTGCTATCTAAATCATTATGCCATGCCACTTGACCCATCGAAAGAACTGATAGCCATTCACCTTCCAAAATCAGAGAGCATAAAGGTCCTTGCAATTACACTGGAACATGGTGAATAAAAGTTCTGTTAAGTCTGCACGTTGGAACTTTGATTTATAATCTTCAAATTTACTCGGTGTCTATTCTTCTTTCTCCTTGGCGGCAAGTAAAGCTTCTACCTCTGCCATGCCTTCTTTTGCCTTCTCCGCGGCTACCGGATCCAAATTATATAGGAGCTTGGTAAACTCACCCATGTGAACGAGCTCCTCTAGAGCAATATCGTACAAAACTTTCTTAGCATCTTGATTGTCAGTTGCATCCATATGGGCAGTGTAGATATGAACGGCTTCGAGTTCAGCCGCTATATCTAGCATAATTGCTCTTACAAGCTCACTATCTGTCATCTTGCGGGATGTCATTCCTGTAAATGGATTTACAAACTCTGGCATTTCTATTTCTCCTCCTATTGAGTTGGTCAGTGTTTGCTTTATATTACCCTGTAATTAATTACCTAAACGGTTACTGGGATGCACTTAAAAATAAAAACCAGGTTTCAAGCGAAACCTGGTTGTTATTGAATTTTATTTCTAGTTTTTAATTAATAGAAACTTTGGACTAGTTCTTGCCAAATGACTTGCTTTATTGTATTTGCTGCTTGCGTTGCAAGTTCCTCAGCGGACTTTTTCTGGAGCGCTACGTCTTCTTCAGTAACAACTATTAACGTGTTTCCGCGTGCCACTACAGCTTTTTTGTCAAAGTCAACCTTTATTTCACGTAGCTGAGGTTCTGAGTCAAGCAATTGATTGACTCTTTCAGCTATTGCCTGCGCACGCTCCTCCGAGCTTAATCCTTCTGCTGTTGGTGCTGGTTCAAAAAGAACTCGTTCACCAAGTTTTATTCGCGCTATTTGCTGCCCATTAATCGAAGTTATTTCTGTTTCGGCTTTTACTGCTTTGGTTACATCCCTTCTTTTAATTGGCAAGCCAAGCGCCTCTATGCGAGCTATTGTATTCTTAACGCGCACTCTTGACGGCGGGTGCGTCCGAAGTATTCCTAATTCTGGCTGCGGCAAATTAGTGTAATCGCGTGCGAGACGTTCTAGAAAGGTAACCATGCCCACTGGGTTATAGTTGCTTTTTACTAAATAGTCAACGGCAGTTCTGTCAGCGTCTTGTTCTGCTTTTTGGCCGTACCCGCTCATACGCGCAATTTTTACCAATTGAGCACCAATTAGAACGTTGCCGAGATCGGTTGCGTTCATTTTTGTCAGCATACCTGCAAGGAGCACCAGGGCTATGCGCCCGTCTAATCGGCTTTGCTCCTTGAGCAGATATGTCATGTGATGATGTGAGGCATGCGCAATCTCATGGGCCAAAACGGCTGCCAGTTCATGGTCGGATTGCACATAATTAAGCAGGCCAGAATTTACATAGACAAAACCTCCGGGCAATGAGAATGCATTGATGTCATCATCCTCGATTACCTTAAATTTGTATTCAAACTGGCATATTTCAGAACTACCGTAACTGGCGTCAACTCGCACGGAATTTGCAATTTTAGCTATTGCTTGGCCTATGCTATTAACGCGCTCTATTATTTGTGGGTCTGTTATGAGCTTATGTTCTTTTTCTACCTCAGCCGCGGCTTCACGGCCCATCCTAATTTCGCGTTTTGCAAGTTCTTCATCGCATAAAGCAATGGAGCCAGCCACTGCTAGGAACGCGAAAACAAGCATAACGACCCATAAGGGAGGCTGTATTATTAACTTGTGTGCTATGCGCTTCATGGCACCTTTTCCTCCTAGATTTTTCGGCGTTCTCATTTTTCTGCCGTTTTTTAACTCGAGGCTGGCCGGAAGTGTGAGCAAACTCAGCATCTTGCTTTTGCTCACCTATGATGAACTGCTGCCTTTGAATTCTACCAACGATTGCTAACGGCGAAACTGATTTGCCTAGGTCTATCGGAAGGTGCCCCTTTTACCTCCCTGTACGCGTCCGATACGCCTTGCTTCTACGTTCTATAAGCTTCGCCTCCTATAAATGAATCCACAAAGCGCGGGGATGCCTATGCCAATCAAAGCTAGAACGCCTGCCGGCTCAGGAACTGCAATGCCGCCACCCTCGGGACGAACCCAAAGGGTATTCACTGTATCGTTGTTTCGGTAAGCTACGTGAAGTAGGAATCCTTGTGTTTCCGTGTTGGGTGTGAATCCTATTGGAAACAATGCTGCACCAATCAAAGCATTAATTTCTCCAGGCAGGACATAGTAGAACGGCGAGCCGGTAATATATCCAAATGCGCCTTTATTAGGTTCCCAGCCGCCGTTGTAGTCCCAACCCGTGCGCGTATAGCTAGTTTCATAGCCGGTCCAATCATCTGGGATTCCTTCTACAGGATTTCCGGCGTTGAGATATACAGCTAGACCTTTTACACCTATTAGCTCACCGAACCTGGGGTCAAACGCATTGGTATCAATGGTCAAGTAGTAGCACCACAGGTTGTTTATATTGGAATACAAAACATCAATATAGTCAACAGTATCTGGGTGCGAGATGTAGTCAGGCCATGGGTCTGCATTAATAGGAGCAGAGCCAATTAACAGCCCGAAACAAAGTAAAACAAGTGTAACCATATACATCGGAAGCTTTTTCATCGCAATGCACCTTGCTTTCATTTATTTACTTTCTTTTGCTTTTGTGAATCATTACACGAGTAGCATATAATGCACTAACCGTTCCCAAACCAAGCACAACCAAACTAGTTGGCTCTGGCACAACAGGCGAACTACCGCCTCCTCCAGACAAAGCACCAATGGCGCCAGCACCAACCAAAGCTGGAAGAATGAAGCTTGTGACCTTTGTCTCCGTAATTACCTGCGGAGGAATTGGTGGTGGTAATTCTGCTGGTGGTACGTCCAAAACCTTGGTCTCTACAGGTACAACTGTTACGGTTTCCGGCTGTGCTGGCTCAACTTGTGCGACTGGCTGGGATGCAACTGGCTGGGCAGCAGCTGGAGGAGGCTGAGGCTTTTGCGCAACTGTCGGGCGCTTTGGCAACTCTTTGGTAAAAGGATTGCCACATCTCAAGTCCATTATTGGCTCGCCCTTCCAGTTGATTAATACTCGTGTCCCCGCTTTGATCAGCCTAGCACGAGATGCAATCTTGCCATTCTTACCGATGTAGAAGACAACATACCTGTGAGAATGGGTCAGATTTTTCGCAGAGGTGTATGTCTCTACATACTTGGCAAGCTCTTCTGGAGACATCCCAAAGTGCTTGGAATAGCGCAGAGCCACAACCTTGTCTTGCTGAATCATGCGGCTTAGGTCCTGTGGGGTGTATGCTGGTTCCTTCAAAAAGGAGCCCGGCAGCATCTTGACCTTCGCTGAAAAGACGATGGTCGGAAGTGCTAGCAATAGCCCACACAGGGATAACAATAGCCAGCGTCGAAGTAGCATACTTGTCACCCCCTTCTTAGCAAGATGTAGTTATAGGTTCAAGCCAATTTGTTCTTATTGGCTTGTCGTTTGTGTCATATGCAATGCTTGCAAGTTTTGGGCCAAAATCCAGTTTTGACGCAAAAAAAGTAAAGATTTTGGTGCTTGAAGGATAAAATATAGGGGTTTCAAGTGATTACTAGCTAAAACAGCGTTTGTCCAGACGTTACTTTAAAACTTAGGGGCTTAAAAATTGAATGTAAGGAATCTTTTCAACTTCAACATTTGCAATTGAAGGAGGATTAGCAAAAAATTTAGGGTAACATTAATCTTGATCTAAGATGAAAAATCAGAAAAACAACTTTTTTCTCTTTCCAAGAAGCACACAGTGGGCAATCTGTTTAATGTGTATATGGCTCCTCCTCAATGTCCTTGACATAATTACTACCTACCAAGCTCTTTCAAAGGGGAATGTGAGGGAGCTTAACCCACTGATGAGCCTCTTAATCGGCACTCCCCTTTTGCTTATTACCGCAAAAATGTTTTTGGCATATGCAGCGTTGAAAATTGTAGAAAAGATTGAGTTAAGAAATAGCCTTTTTGCTGTAATATCGCTTCTAGTGCTAGATATATATGTTGCCCTCGTATGTACACATAATGCAATGGTATGGCTAAGTAACTAAGTAGCTTTTGCCCTGTCCATTCATTATGCGAAGCCCGAATTTTCCAAAACCTCGATGGCAAGAATTTAATTTGCAGGTATTGTCATTCGTACATGAGAAAACTATATCGGAACTTAATGTGAGGTTATAAGAATGCGAAAGTTTCAGTTTGTCATTTTGCTCTTGTTTGCAGTTTTATGCATTTCATTTGCAGGTTGTGCTCCAAAAGAAAAAGGGAAAATCAAACTTGTCGTTTGGGGACTGCAAATGAGCGAGGAGTCAAAAGGTATAGAAGCGGCAGTAGCAGAATTTGAACGTCGCCATCCAAACATAGATGTTAAGGTCCTCTCGATGGGGGCAGGTGGCATGAATCCTCAAAAGCTAATGACCGCGATTGTTGGAAAGGTTCCGCCAGACGTGATCCACCAGGACCGCTTTACCATTGGTGATTGGGCTTCGCGGGATACTTTTATGCCTTTGGATGGGCTAATTAAAAGAGACCTGCGTCGTTGGGAGAGAATTAAAAACAAAAAAGGTCAAATACCCCCAATTCGCCCGGAAGAGTTCTACAAAGCATGCTGGGCGGAAGCAGTTTATAAGGGAAAAGTTTATGCCATTCCGTTTAATACTGATGACCGAGCGCTTTACTATAACCGCAAACTTTTTCGAGAGGTAGGGTTAGATCCCGACAGGCCCCCAAAAACATGGGATGAGCTATTGGTTTACGCTAAAAAGTTAACTAAGTATCGAAAGGACGGGGGTTTTGAACGTATAGGCTTTATACCAAACTTTGGTAACTCGTGGCTTTATTTGTATAGCTGGCAAAATGGGGGCGAGTTCATGAGCCCTGATGGTAGGAAGTGCACGATGAATAATCCTCGTTCCGTCGCTGCCTTAGAATATATGGTCTCGGTTTACGACGCATTAAAAGGCGTGGACGCAATCAATTCCTTCTCATCGGGGTTCAAAGCTAATGAACTTGACCCGTTCCTTACAGGTCTAGTTGCTATGAAAATAGATGGTAATTGGTTTACCAATAACATAGCGAGATATGCCCCAGATTTAGACTTCGCTGTTGCACCAGCGCCGGTGCCTAGAGCTCGTTATGAAGGGAAGCCGCCTTTTACTGGACAGCCGAAATTTATTACCTGGAGCGGTGGATTTTCACTAGCCATACCTAGAGGTGCAAAGCATGTCGAAGAATCCTGGGAGTTTATCAAATGGATGGTTTCTGAAGAGGCACAAGTAATTGCGAATGAGGCGCAGAGAAAGTACAACATGAGCAAGGGACGACCATATGTACCTTGGATGACCGCGAACTCAAAAGTAAATGAAGTTATCTTTACAAAATTCGCCCCAAAACAACAGAAATTCCGAAAAGCCACTCGTGTTTTTCTTGACTTAATGGCTGTTTCAAGATACCGGCCAGTAACTTTTGTAGGTCAGCGTCTTTGGGATGAACATGTGCGCGCATTCGACTATGCAACTCATCACAAGATGTCGGCTCAAGAAGCAATGGACGAGGGAACAAAGGTAGTCCAAAAGGAGCTAGACAAAGTCTTCAATCGCTCGAAATATGGCCTTCTGAACTGGACATATCCCTTAAGTGTTGTAGGCATAGGTGTTGTAATTTTGTTCTTTATTTGTTTTTGGAAACTTAGGCAATATGGACCGATGGGCAGGCTTGCGAAAGCTGAAACCGTTGCAGGATATTTATTTGCATCTCCGTGGATTGTTGGTTTCCTTGTCTTTACTATCGGTCCAATCATCGCATCAATAATTTTTAGTTTTTGCGATTATGACGTGCTTCACCCGGCAAGATGGGTTGGGCTGCTCAATTATCGAGAATTACTAATTGATGACTGGGGCAAGTATACTTCGAAGGCGCTTTACAACGCTGGGTTTTTAGCGCTTTTTGGTTTGCCGCTAAGCTTGGTTACTGGACTTGCAATTGCAATGCTTTTAAATACTAAAGTTGGCGGAATGACTTGGTATCGTACAATTTATTATCTTCCGTCAATAGTCCCAGTCGTAGCTAATGCAATTCTTTGGATTTGGGTGCTAAACCCCGAATACGGGCTAATTAATGCTGCATGGAGAGCTACTCTTGGCCAGTGGTTTGGTCTGCCTGCTCCACTGTGGCTTACACATGAAAAGACTGCCAAACCTGCACTGATTCTCATGGGATTATGGGGTGCAGGGGGTGGCATGATTCTCTGGTTAGCTGGTCTTCAGGGTGTTCCACAGCATCTATATGAAGCCGCTGAAATTGATGGTGCAAATTGGTGGAGCAAATTTTGGAACGTAACCTTCCCAATGATAACGCCCTATTTGTTCTTTAATCTCATAATGGGCACAATTGGAGTACTTCAGACATTTGAAACTGTGTACATAATGACAGGAGGCGGTCCTGTTGATTCCACCCTTGTCCCCGTGCTCTATCTCTTTAATTGTGCTTTCACCTACTTTAAGATGGGATATGCATCTGCGCTTGCTTGGATTCTCTTTATAATTGTGCTAATCCTTACACTAGTCCAGCTCAAGCTAGCACCACGATGGGTGCATTATGAAGGGGAAAGAGCAAAATGAAAGTGCCAGGCGCCAACCGTAACACTTCAGAATTAGCGAAGCATAAACGAGCAAGAAGGCGCAAAGAGTTTGTGCGTAAAACAATTTTGCATACGGTATTACTTATTGGCTCTGGGGTTTTCATGCTGCCCTTTATTTGGCTTGTTACGACGTCACTAAAGGAGGAGGACCAGATTTTTAAATATCCGCCGGTATGGATTCCAACTCGACAAATCAAAATCGAAATAGAGGGTCGCAAATATCCTGTTTCCGAGTGGATGGGTCAGAGGGTTGCGGAGCTTGGTGAAACAGATGACGGACGCATTAAAGTGCGATTACTTACTAATGGTTCTAGCAAAGAAAAAATTGCGTTTGTAGAACGCGGCGAACTTAAAAAAGTTCGCGCATTTGGCTTGAAGTGGGAAAACTATACCGATGCATTGAACTTCCTTCCGGAGGAAACAAAGAAAGGCCTTTTGTACCTATGGAATACTGTATACGTAACCATTCTCAGCATCATTGGCACTCTCCTATCAAGCTCACTAGTTGCTTTTTCATTTGCGAGATTGCGATGGCCTGGAAGGGATGTGCTTTTCGTTGTCTTGTTGGCAACAATGATGCTTCCCGGCGCAGTGACAATGGTGCCTGTATTTCTCGTGTTTCGGGCACTGAATTGGGTGGATACACTCAAGCCCTTATGGACGCCGGCATTCTTCGGAAGCGCTTTTAGTGTTTTCCTGCTCAGGCAATTTTTCATGACAATTCCAATGGATTTAGAAGACGCAGCGAAAATTGATGGCTGTAGCTACTTTGGAATATATCGGCAGATTATGCTGCCACTTATCAAACCGGCTCTTGCGGCACTAACTATTATGACCTTCATGAGTTCTTGGAATAACTTTATGGGTCCTTTGATTTATATAAATTCGCCGGAAAAGATGACGCTTTCTTATGGACTCCAGCTCTTTCAGGGGGCACATGGAGCTGAGTATGCCCTTCTAATGGCTGCTTCGACGCTCGTAATGCTTCCTGTTCTTTTTGTTTTCTTCTTTACCCAACGCTATTTCATTCAAGGAATTACTCTCACTGGTCTCAAAGGGTAAGAATATATCCGTGAACTATTTTGACATTTCGCATTTTGAAAATGCCCAAGATTGTTATTTTCTCGCTTGGAGGGGGCGTACACATGGGCTCATCAGTTTCAGCCTGGCATGACGCAGGCGTCGTAGATACAGCGAAAAGTCCTTACGCAAAACTACATCCCGTCCCGATTCGGGCTGTGAAAATGAAAGATGGGTTTTGGAAGAAGAGGATGGATGCAAACCGAGAAAGCGGCATCCCTGAACTTTACCGCCTTTTAGAACAACATGGAGTCCTTGATAACCTTCGGCGCATTTCGGGCAAAAAGAATGTTGAACGGCGAGGTGCGGTCTGGACAGATTCTGATCTTGCAAAATGGATGGAGGCGGTTGCTTTTGTCCTGCAATCAGAGGATGACGCAAATCTTAAAAAGCTGCTAGACGCCGCTATTGACGAGCTTATAAGTATT
Source organism: Armatimonadota bacterium (assembly GCA_029907255.1). Taxonomy (NCBI): domain Bacteria; kingdom Bacillati; phylum Armatimonadota; species Armatimonadota bacterium. Next base: position 180,472 of record JARYMF010000003.1, on the reverse strand, counting down.
CAGTGTCCTGATGGCTATATTAATAGCTATTTTGCAGGCGAGCTTGCTGACCAGCGTTTTAGAAATCTTTCACGAGAACACGAGCTCTACTGCGCAGGGCACATATTCCAAGCTTCAATTGCACACTATCGTGCAACTGGCGAGCGTAAATTTTTGGATGCAGCGTTAAAATATGCTGATTACTTAACCAAAGTTTTTGGACCTGGGAAAATTGAGCAAGCTGACGGGCATCCCGAGATTGAGATGGCGCTAGTTGAACTTTACCGCACAACTGGTGAAAAGAAATACCTCGATCTGGCTGGGTTTTTCCTTTCGAGCCAGAAATACTCAGAAAGAAAAACAATTGAAGGGCATGCGGTGCGAGCTTGTTATCTTGCATCTGGTGCGGCTGATTATTTTGCAGAAACTGGTGACAAAGAAATAATGGATGCCCTTGAGCATGTGTGGAATGATATGGTTAGTTGCAAGATGTATATAACGGGCGGCGTTGGGGCTAGAAGCGCGGGTGAGGCATTTGGAGCGCCGTATGAGCTTCCAAACGAGCAAGCGTACGCAGAGACTTGTGCAGCAATTGCCAGTATATACTGGAATTGGAGGATGTTAGCTATAAAAGGTGAGGCACGCTTTGCTGATGTAATTGAGCGCACTTTATATAATGGGTTTCTCTCTGACGTGTCGCTTGATGGAAAACATTATTTCTATACCAATCCCTTAGCGTGCTACAAAGAGTACCAACGCGTTCCTTGGTTTGATTGCACCTGTTGTCCTACGAATGTGGTGCGCATGATTGCCTCGCTACCGGGATACTTCTACAGCACAAGTGAAGAAGGAGTTTGGGTGCACTTTTATGATAATTCCGTCCTCAACTGTCGTTTAGAAAATGGTGTCAAGTTAATACTAGAACAAGAGACTAATTATCCATGGATGAGAGATGTAAATATCAGAGTAACGCCTGAAATAGAGACAAAGTTTACACTTTTTCTTCGGATACCAGGATGGTGTTGCTTTGCTTCGGTTTCGATAAATGACGAGGCTGAGCGAGGAGCGGTTCCTGGAGAGTACTTGCAGATAGAACGAGAATGGAAGCCAGGGGATCGCATCCACCTCAAACTGCCAACAGACACCACACTTCAAGAAGCAGACCCTCGTGTACGTGAAGATCTTGGATGCGTGGCGGTCCAACGTGGCCCGGTTATTTATTGCATTGAGAGCGTAGATAATCCAGAAGTTCCGATTCGCGATGTCGAGCTAATGATTAATGAGCCTATTTCGGTTGAGATTATGCCTAATATGCTTGGCGGTATAGCTGTTGTTAAGGCGAAAGGTGTTTATCCAATCCCAGGCCAAGAACGCGGTCCACTTTATCGCGCCAAAGATAGTATCAGGTTGGAGGTCAAAGAAGCAGACTTAACATTAATCCCCTACTATGCTTGGGCAAACCGAGGGCCATCTCATATGGAAGTATGGATACCTGTGCTTGAGTAGAGAGTTAATTCCTACTTAATTTAGTCAGCCCATGCCTGAAGTTTTATTTGGTATTTATACGCAAATTGGAGGAACATCTGTGCTAAATACATAATTTCTCCTTGGCAATCTAAATTTTAATAAGGAAGAGAATGAGCAATGAGCAAATTAATAAGGGTTACGGTCTGGAATGAGTTCAGACATGAAAAAAACACCGACCATCCGGCTAGCAAACTTTACCCCAAGGGAATGCATGAGGCGATTGCCGAGCACCTCCGAACACAGCCTGACTTTAAGGTGAGAACAGCAACCCTTGATGAACCGGCACAGGGTCTTCCTGATAGCGTTCTTGATGATACAGATGTCCTAATTTGGTGGGGGCATATGGCGCATGGTGAAGTTTCTGACGAGTTGGTAGACAAACTTCAACAAAAAATTGTAATTGGTGGAATGGGCTTAATCGTTTTGCATTCAGGGCATTTCTCGAAAATATTCAAAAGGTTAATGGGAACAACCTGTAATCTAATTTGGCGGGAGGCAGACGAAAAGGAGCGCCTGTGGGTTATAGATTCGAGTCATCCAATTGCTGAGGGACTTGGCGAGTATTTCGAGCTTCCGCAAGAAGAAATGTATGGCGAGCGATTTGACATTCCCCAGCCAGATGAGCTGGTATTCATAAGTTGGTTCAAGGGTGGCGAAGTTTTCCGAAGCGGGTGTTGCTGGCATCGAGGTAGGGGCAAAGTGTTTTATTTCCGACCTGGCCACGAAAGCTATCCAACATATAGGGATGCCAATGTGCTTAAAGTAATCGAAAATGCTGTGCGCTGGGCCGCTCCAGTCAATACAGTCGTCCATACATTTGGTAATCGCCAGCCTTTGGAGAAGCTATAAACCCTTATTGAGCTAGTTGCGTCAAATCGAACTAACTCAGCTTTTAAGGCAGCTACAATTCGTTTTTCTAAATTAGGATTTAAGAAGCTAAGAGTTCTGTGAAATTATTTCATAGCTACTTGCCGCTGGGTTTCATAGAGATTTTTAACTTCGCTCACAGTAGTAGCATCTTCTGGCCGGCGGTCAGTTCGAATTGCCTTAATAATACGAGGGAATCTGAGTGCAAAACCAGTGTCGCTGTCGTCGCGGCCGGCGGTGTGGATCGGGCTACGTGTAATTTCGTCGGCGAGGACTTCTGTCACATATCGAGGTTCAACCCATACGTCCGGTTCGATGAGGCTTTCTACTCGCGCGGGCTTTTCGTTAACTATGATTTCATCGAGTATTTGCTTCATTTTTACCCAATCCTCGTCCGTTAATCCGCTTGCAACGCGACTGATAGTTTGAAATTTGTCCTTTTTTTCATCGTAAACAGCACAAAGTAGTGAACCTATGCCCCATTTTGCCCGCTTGCCTCTGCCTGCAAAATAGCCAACTATAACGCAATCGACTGTATCTGCGAGCTTTCCTTGATAACTTCGTTTGAGCTTTAGCCAATCGAAGGTGCGTCGTCCAGCACGGTATGGGCTTTCAAGACTTTTTGCAATAATGCCTTCTAAGCCTGAAGATACCATTAAATTAAAAAAGGCAGTAATCTCTTCGGGCTTATCTGAAATAAGTGCATCGGTAACCTGGATTGTCTGGTTAGATGAAACAATTTTTTGGAGTGCTTTGCGCCGCTCGATGTAGGGCTCGTCTATCATTTCCTTGCCATCTACAAAAAGACAGTCAAAAACCATAAGTTTGAGTGGTAGTTCTTCTTCTTTTTCTTCGATTAAGTGCTTACGCTTTCGGCGGACGGTAATTTGGAATGGATGAAATTCGCCTGTTTCTGGGTCAAAAGAAACCGCCTCGCCTTCAAAAATTGCTTGGCGTGCGTTGATGTGTTTGAGTGTTGCTTCGATAATGTCGGGGAACATTGTGGTGGCGTTTTCAAGATTTCGCGTAAAGATTTGTACGATATCTCCATTCTTGTGGATTTGAGCTCTAAAGCCGTCATATTTTGGTTCTGAAGAGCACTTTCCCAATCTTTTGAGGATTGTTTCTACATCGGGTGCACGTTCTGCAAGTTCCATTCGAATTGGACTCCCCACCTGCACTTTTAATTTTTCTAGCTCTTCAGGTCCTTCCTTGTAGAGAATATATGCTACACGCCCCATGTCTCCTGAAATGTTATAGGCCCGCTCAAGGAGAGCCGGAAGTTGTTCATTTTCCCCATAAGCAAGAGAAAGACCGTCAATGATTGTCGGGTCGCCAATGCCTAGTCGAAGTTTTCCAATAGCGATTCGAATAAGATATCTTGCTTCTTTAGGACTAAGCTGTCTTATAAGGGAGGCAAGTTCTGAAACCTTGGCTTCTATGCTTCCTTTACCAGTGATTTGAGCAATATTAAGCAGAGCTTCATACGCCTGCCCAATAGTGAGTCCTTTTCCATCCCATTTGATTAGATGCTCTGCGACGAGGCCATAGTCCCCAAGTTTTTGATAAAGCTTTCGAATGTGCTCGATGCTTTCACCAGTGGCTTCTGCAATTGCACGCGCCATAAGTTGCTCACTTATGCCAATTTCTACCCCTTCGTATGCTGGCAATAAGATTCCCTCAGAAAGATAAACAATCTTTCTAATCTCTTCTGGATCGTTACTTTCCTTAAAAAGTTTGGCTAACTCTTCTATAAGAGCGTTTCTAGAAGTAGTTTTGTCTAGAATCTCAAAATGGTCAGCAAGTTTCGATAGCTTCACTTTTTAACCCCTGGGCTTGTATAGGAATAAACTCAGCAACTTCTTTCGGAAAATCGAGAATTCTCAAAAATTCTATAAAATCTACGATAGGAAGCACCCCTCCGCTTGCTTTGCTGTAATCGCTAACAAATTCTTCTTCCTCATCAGGAGGTTTAATACCCATTATTTCTTCATGAAGGTTAATATTTATTTTAGTCCTAATGCTAAAGTGGACGTTACTTTCGGTATATCCATAATTTGCGGCTATTACAATATTTTCATTCAGCCGATTGCTCCACTCAGCTGCTACAATTGGATGTATGAGCGCTGGGCTGCTGAATTGCAGAATTGCCCATTTCCCACTGTATTTGGGCACTGCTTTTATGGCATGCCGAATCTCAGCACTTACCATCTTTCTGTACTGACGAAGAATAACTGATTCCGGAATAATACCCTCAGTAATATCGAACGGACTGTCGGCGCTCACTAATGCTGAGAAAGCTGTTGCAATGTCATGGGAAGGTGACCTTCGTGCGGCATCAACTAAAGCAACCGTTTCTTTTATTGTTTTAACTCCATATCTCGATTTTGCTTCGCGCAGTATTTCAAGTTTAGCATTGATTCCCATATCTCCAGCCGTACCAACTGCTGCAAGCCAATCCAGCCCGTTTAACGGTGTTATTTCTTGGCATATATTATAGGTAAGTAAAGCTGAAGGTTCGGGCGGATAAACACCAAATGAAGTTATGTAAACATCTACGGGAGGAACACCCTCTGGCTTATGGTGGTCGATTACCATTGTTGTAATGCCAGGCAGAATCGCTTGATTTCGACTACCCGTATCCATTACTATTAAGTGGGTTGGTTCGCGCACAAGCGCACGTTTGGCTAATGAATCCGAATATATTGTCTCACCCTTTTCAAGAAAAACAGGGAAAGTTAAATGGCAACCGTGATATCTTAGCGTTCGATACATTATCGCACCCGAACAACAGCCATCAACGTCGCCATGAAAAAATAAAACTATTGTGTTGCTGGGTTCAATTTTTTCAAGGAAACGCCTGCCTGCATCAATTTCTGCGCGATATCCAAGCGTTGCCATCAATGACCGCCTCAAGTGTTAATTATTTCTGCTAAGGATTATATACCCAATCGGCTAATGTGAAGATTAGAAACATATTTTCAAAGGAAGAATAACTTCTGAACTTTTAAGCAATTTCTGAATTTGATAGAATAGAAACGGGCGATGTGATGGCAAAGAGGCGTAGAAAGCTTATAGAAAAAATTATCGAGCGATTGTTACAGCTAAGCGGAATTGCAACGGTCGTTTTTGTAGTTTCAATATTTGGTTTGTTGCTTGCAAATGGCCTTCCAATCTTTAGATACACCAGCGTTGGAAGGTTTCTTTTTGGACGCGAGTGGTTTCCACTTTCAGGGCGTTTTGAGATATTACCGCTTATAATAGGCTCGCTTTTAGTTACTGCAGGTGCATTAGTGATTGCTGTCCCGCTAGGCATAGCAGTTGCCGTTTATATCGCTGAGATTGCGTCTCCTCGCATGAAGGAACTTTTGAAACCGGCGGTTGAGACACTTGCTGCGATTCCTTCAGTAGTTATTGGTTTCATTGGACTTCTTGTAGTTGCACCTGCAGTAAAAACATTGTTGCATTTACCTACGGGTCTTACAGCGTTTACTGGTTCGCTAATGCTAGCATTTATGTCTCTCCCAACAATTATTTCTATTTCGGAAGATGCAATTACAGCGGTGCCAATGGATTATCGTAGCGCATCATTGGCACTTGGTGCTACAAGATGGCAGACAATAAGCCGTGTTGTTGTGCCATCGGCAAAAAGCGGAATAATAGCTGCTGTAATGTTAGGAATAGGCCGTGTTATAGGCGAGACAATGGCTGTGCTTATGGTAACTGGCAATGCGGCAGTGATCCCCCACTCTATTTTCCAACCTGTGCGAACGATGACGGCTACAATAGCAGCTGAAATGGGAGAAACCGTTCAATATTCACCTCACTACTTTGCGTTGTTCGCCGTTGGGTTGGTTCTTTTCATTATTTCGTTTCTCATTAATTTAATAGCGGACCTTGCGCTCCATCGAAAGGAAATAGTGAGATGAGTAGATATACAATAGAGAAAATTGCATTTGCTTTTCTGAAAGCATCGGCAATGGTGGTCATCCTCCCTACTTTTTTTATCATCTTTTTTATTGTTGTTCGTGGAGCTAGGGGGCTTACTCTTGAGTTTTTGCTTAGCTACCCATCTCAGGGTATGCAATCAGGCGGAATATTCCCAGCAATTGTGGGAACTCTTTACCTTATTGCTGGTACTATACTATTTTCAGTTCCATTGGGAGTACTTGCGGCAATCTATCTAGCAGAATATGCAAAACCCGGGCCACTTATTAGGTTAATTAGGTTATCGATAGTAAACCTGGCAGGAGTACCTTCTATTGTGTATGGCTTGTTCGGCTTTGGAATATTCGTTCTAATGTTGAAGTTTGGTGCATCCATTTTGTCAGGCTCGCTGACCTTGGCAATACTTGTACTCCCGCTGATGATTGTTGCTTCTGAGGAAGCTTTGTTAGCAGTGCCGCAAACGTTTCGGGAAGCAAGCCTTGCTCTCGGGGCGACCAAATGGCAAACAACAAGGTTGGTTGTCCTGCCAAACGCATTTTCAGGCATAATTACTGGAATAATTCTAGCTATGGGACGGGCTGCAGGAGAAACTGCGCCAATTTTGTTCACAGTTGCAGCATTTTATTTACCAAGTCTTCCGAAGTCTATATACGACCAAGTAATGGCTCTCCCTTATCATTTATATATAATCTCAACCCAAGTACCAAATGCTCCTCCTCGAATGCAATGGGGAACCGCTCTGACTCTTCTCATTATCGTACTCGGTCTAAACCTTGCCGCAGCAATTATTAGATACCGATTCAGGAGGCATATTCATTGGTAAATCGTGAAATCATTGTTTCGACCCGAGACCTAAATCTTTATTATAATGATTTCCATGCGCTGAAGCACGTCAACATAAGTATACCTGAAAAAGAAATTACAGCGCTAATTGGCCCATCTGGATGTGGAAAGTCCTCTTTTCTTAGAACAATCAATCGAATGAACGACCTAATTCCAGGGGCACGCACTACTGGCGAGGTACTTGTTAAAAATAGGAATATCTATTCACCCGAAGTAGATGTTGTGGAATTGAGAAAGCGTATTGGCATGGTTTTTCAACGGCCGAATCCTTTTCCGATGTCTGTATTTGATAATGTGGCTTACGGGCCACGAATCCATGGCATGGCAAAAGGTAGCAAACTAGAGGAAATAGTTGAGAAGAGTTTACGTTCAGCAGCACTTTGGGATGAGGTGAAAGACAAGCTAAATAAATCTGCCTTTACCCTATCAGGCGGACAGCAACAACGTCTTTGTATTGCACGTGTGTTGGCAATCGAGCCGGAAATTGTACTTATGGATGAGCCGGCATCGGCGTTAGACCCCATTTCTACACTCAGAATTGAAGACCTAATGCGTGATCTCAAACGAAACTATACAATAATAATAGTTACGCATAATATGCAACAAGCGGCGCGAGTCTCGACGTATACAGGTTTTTTTCTTAGCGGTGAGCTAATCGAATTTGGCCTTTCGGAAGAATTGTTTACTAGGCCAAGAGATAAGCGTACGGAAGACTATATTACCGGTAGATTCGGGTAATCAATAATCGGCTGTGTTGAAAGTTGTTGAGCTTACGGTTATGATTTATTACTCTTAAACCATAATTTTGGAGAATAAAGATGTCATCTGAGGCCCGAAAAGAATTTGATAAGGAGTTAGCTACTCTTCAAGAAGACCTAAGGAAAATGGGCACTGTTGTGGAAGAGATGTTGGACAAAGCAATTGAGGCTTTAAAAACACGCAACATTGCACTTGCTCGTGAGGTTATCGAATTAGATGATATTGTGGATAATTATAATATTGACATCGAAGCTCGTTCTTTACGTCTTCTAGCTCTCCAACAGCCAATGGCTCGCGATTTAAGAATAATTGCAGCTGCTATGAAAATTATTACAGATGTGGAACGAGCTGGTGATTATTCAGTCGACATCGCTAAAATCGCAGAAAAATTAGCTGATAAGCCCTTATTTAAGCCGCTTGAGGATATTCCCAAAATGGTGTCTATAGTGCAAGAAATGCTTCGCGAAACACTAACTGCTTTCGTTACTCACGATCTTCATCTTGTTGAACAAATGGTTGCACACGATGACGAGGTTGATCATCTATATAACAGCTTATACGAAGAGCTTATAGGTTATATAAAGAAGAACCCAGACTTAACAGATCAAGCTATTGGTTTGTTGCTCATTGCAAGATATCTTGAGCGCATTGCCGACCATATCACAAATATTGGCGAGCGGATTTACTATATGGAAACCGGAAAACTAAAAGAGCTGCATCAATAAGGACTCTTAAAAGTGTTATGCTAAAAGAAGTTTTTTACTCGGCAAGTATTTGAACGGAAGCACCTAAGGTAGCGTCAATCGTAAAATTCGCAGCAACAGCATTCAAGGTTAGGCAGGTGATTCGATGTCTTTGGAGCATTTCAAATTTTATCTTATATTTACTTTAGTGGCATTTGTTCTTTGCTTAACGTCTGCTTGTCCGGCCACGGCAGTACCCGACATAAGCGAGCAATCACAGAATGCGGTTGTAAAGGCCGTTAAGCTTGTTGGACCGGCTGTAGTAAATATAGACACCACCTATAGGTCGAGGCGAACCGGTTCAATTTTCGATTTGTTTCCGGAGTTCTTCGGGCCTCCTATGCCCCAGCAAGGCCAAGGATCAGGCTGGATATATGATGGCAAAAACGGTTATATAGTAACCAACGAGCACGTGGTTGAAAACGCAGAGCAGATAGTTGTTACGTTGCCAGATAAACAACAGTTTGAGGGAAGAATTATCGGCGCCGATAGGCTCAGCGATATAGCAGTAATTAAAGTTGACGGCAAAAACTTACCATCATTAAAGCTGTCGGTGAATCCAAAGCCAGAAATTGGCTCGTGGGCAATTGCTATAGGAAATCCTTTTGGTCTCCAAAACACTGTGACAGTAGGCGTAGTTAGTGCCACTGGCCGCCGAATTGAAACATCTGATGGGCGCAAGATTGAAGATTGCATCCAAACCGATGCGGCAATCAACCCTGGCAACTCAGGCGGTCCACTTTGCGATATTAATGGCAACGTGATTGGAATGAATGCAGCCATTCGAGCTGATGGCCAGGGTCTGGGCTTTGCGATTTCCGCCGAGACTATTCGCAAGATTGTGCCGCAATTGATTAAATATGGAAAGGTAATACGACCTTGGGTTGGATTTATATACACCGACATGACCCCTCAATTTGCAAGGCGGCTGGGTATTGACTATATTGAGGGCATCATAATTCAAGTATACCGTGGGTCTTGCGCTGAAGAAGCAAACCTTCGGACTGGAGATATAGTAATTGAAGCCGACGGGAAGCAGATTAAAACTTCGGAGGACATGGAAGCTATAGTCAAAAAGCTAAATGTTGGAGACAAACTTAGACTAACGGTTGTACGTGGTGGCAAGCAGTTAAGGATATTGCTTACTGTGTGTGAGATGCCAGAGGAATTATCGCGAGCATAGTTGATTTCAAATAAAAAGCACTCGGCGGCAGCAATATCAAAGGGGGAACTCGAACTTTAACTGCCGCCGAGTGCCTCGAGGGAAAAGTTGTTTGTTACTATACTTAATATAGCAAAACTTGATGGTTTTGTCAATTATTTTTCAACAAGGTTGAGATTTTTTAAGAAAAGGAGAGGCTACAAATGCGTATTATCGGTGGAATTTTTCGTTGGTTTGCTATGAGGTATAATCGTATACGCGGTCTGCGTATATTGGCCGTTCAATCTTAGCAAGCAGATTGGTCTGCTTCTAGCTGTGCTTGCTTTCCTTGTAATGACGGCATTCGGATTCTTAATGCCACGGATATGAAAGCGTTGAAGTGAACGCCGTTGGCGTTTCAAAAGCTTAGTCTATCTTTGCAGTAGCTCTTCTTGGGTTGGCGGATGTGTTGCGTCGTAAATAGTTACGCTGACGAGTGATACAGCCCATATCAGAACGATAATGCCCAAAAGCACTTGCCGCCAGTCACGCCACCAAGGAATGCAATAAACTTCCTCAGTCTTTTGTTCTTTTGTTTCCCTGCTAACTTTTGGTTGTTTATCTCTCGCCTTTTTCCCCATTGTTTTCTCCACGCCAACAAAAATAGCCTTTGTGAAACAGTATTTTTTATATTGTAATAACCTACCTCTCCTTCGTCAAGGTCCTGCTGGTATTACCCCGTAGTTGTGCGTGAATTTTTGAAAATGCCCTCTATATTTAACGGTTGAGAGTCAATAATTAAGTACAGGATAAGCAGATGGAGGGGCAGGTCTGCTTGTGGGGCACAATCTTCTATGTTTTTCTCCGTGTCCATAGGGCCCGGATAAAGGGCCACAATTATCCCTCCGCGCGCAAACAAATAATTAGCCAATTGAAGGAGGCATCCTGGTGATATTCTCTGGTTTGTTATCAAAAGAAGGCGTTGTCGGGGTGGATGTCGGCAGCAGCAGCATCAAAATCGTTTATGCCGAGCCAACCAGGCAGGGAGCACACATATCAAACGTTACAATCTGCCCAACTCCTTCGAACTCAATAAGAGAAGGAGTTGTTACTGATGTTAAAGAGGTAGCTGGGGCAATTCAGTTTGCTATGCGTTCTGCTGGAATTAAGGCTTCTGCTGCTTTGGCGGCTATTGCTGGGCCTGGTGTAATTGTGCGGCATGTCAAGATGCCCAAAATGACTGAAGCAGCTCTGAGAAAGACAATTTATTTTGAAGCAAGCAAGTATATTTCAGCTTCGGTTGATGAAAGCGTAGTAGAGTTTGAAATTGTTGGTGATGCCGAAGATGATCAGATGGACGTTATATTAGTGGCTGCGCCAAGGGCAATGGTAGAAAGCAAAGTAGCAACGCTTGAGGAAGCAGGTCTTGAGCCTCTTGCAGTAGATGTTGAAGCGTTTGCTGTTCTCCGTGCTTTAGTTGAACAGAATCCTGACTTTAGCATAATGGAGAAAAACATAGCAATTCTAGATATGGGCGCAAGCCACACGGAAATAAACCTCGTATCAAAAGGCTCGCTTGCTCTTTCACGAAACATACCGATTGCAGGTTCTAGCCTTACAAATGCCATCAAAAATGTAAAAAATTGCACAGATGATGAGGCTGAACAAGTAAAGTATGCTGTGGATCTGAGTGAAATACTTAAAGCAGATGGGGTTATCGATGATCCAGTATTAAGAGTTGTTCAGCCCCTTGTCGATGAATTACTTAGAGAGATTCGTAGGTCAATAAACTATTATCAATCCCAACTTCCCGATGGCTCGCCGGAGATGTCTTTTGATGAATTAGTATTGACTGGAGGCACTTCGCGGCTGAAGGGTCTCGGAGCATATACCACATCTCGACTTAACGTTCCTGTAACTATTGGTAATCCTGCGTTGAGTCGTATGATTGATACCTCGGTTTACCCGACTGAACTGAGTGCAGAAGACATACCATTGCTCACAGTTGCGTTTGGACTTGCCATTAAAGAGATAGCACCAGCCGCACTTAAAAATGCGGCATAATGCTAACCCGTGGGTCGAGCGGGAGTTTCGAGGGATACGAAAAGGAAGGAATTGCTTATGCCCTCTATCAATATGATTGCTGCCCGCAGGGCAGAAAGAAAACGGCTGGAAAAGCAGATTCGAATTGTTGCGCTTATTCTTTTCTGCGAAATTTTGTTTGCAGTAGGTGTTTTTAGTTTCATGACAGCGCGAATTCACGCGTCGAATGTAAAGCTGGCAGAGCTAAACAATGATTTGAAAAGAATTCAGCCAACCGTTGACAGAATACAATATTACGAAAGAGAGATTAAAAAATTAGAGCCCCGTCTAGATCTATTGGCAGAATCAAGAGAGCAAACATTGCTCTGGTATACGGTTCTCCAAGATCTTGCACGTAGTGTACCCCAGAGTACTTGGCTTTGTAGCGTAACTACTACCAAACCTGCTCCTACCAGCGGCTCGGAAGGTCAGTCGGAACAAGCCAAAAAAGAAAACACACCGACGATGAAACTAAAAGGTACATCTGCAAGCCAAAGACTCGTAGGAGAAACAATGCTTAGGCTCAATAGATTCCCAGAGTTCTCTAAGGTTGATTTAAGCTACACGCAAAAAGCAAACTCAAACGAATATGAAGGATTGGAATTTGAAATTGCCGCTATTATAAACGCCTATAACTCAGATAAAGGAGGGAGAGTAACCAATGTTAAAAATTAAACCCTCCAGGACCTTGCTCATAGGGTTGATAGTTGGTGCAGGCTTAGTATTTGTCGCATCAGGGCTAGGATATTGGAATAGATCAAGCGTTTTGGACAAGATACAGGCGGAAGTAAGCAAGAAACAAGAAGCGCTTGAAAACAGCGAGAAAATTGCAAAACGCCTTAATAGGGTTGAGGCCGAATATACTGACGCACAGATGAAACTTGCGTGCCTTGAGCAGGGAGTTTCTACAAGGGCATATGTTCCCACCCTACTGCGTCAGCTGGAGGAACTGGGAAAGAATGTCAACCTAAAGGTTGTTGGCGTTAGACCAATTGTATCGCAACCTGCAGCAGTTACGCCTTCTACCTCTGAGGGTGAAGATAAAAAAGAGGTCAAGCCGAAAGAAGAACCATATGACAAGTTAGACATTGACATTGAAATTCACGGCAAGTATTGGGATGTTGTCCGGTTTCTTTATAAAATAACGGCTTTTCCAAAAATAGTCAGGGTTAATAGTTTTCAAGCTAGCCCTGCAGGGATACCCAATCAACCAGACCGTGGCTCCCCCGTGTTATCCGTCAAGCTAAATACAACAGCCTTCATTCTTAAGGATGAGCCAATAAAGTCGTTGGCTAAGCCAAATGAAGTCAAACAGGCTTCTCAGAGCACATAGCGGAGGTAAGATATGAAAATTGAAGAGGGACAGAAAAAGCAGCTTATTGTATTGTGCTGCCTTATCGCATTAGTTATAGGATTTGGTGTTTATCGTGTGATAGGCATAGGCACACAAGCTGCTCCACCCCAAAAAGAAAAACTGGCGCAGACAGAGGAGCAGTCTACTAGAACTGAACAAACAGAAGTTCAGATTAAAGGTGCAGAGGAATCGTCTGTGCTTGCAGAAGCGCAGAGCTTTGATGCTCGTGATCCGTTTGCACCACAGACGCTACCCAAAACGCAACAACCTGGTTTCGGTGAAAAGAGAAGCCCGGTCTTGAGGGCTAATCTGCCACCCTTGTTCAATAGCGATACAAAACCACCAATTCAAATAATGCCGCCGCTTGCGATTGGCACCAATTGCAATAGTGGAATAAGCAGCGGCCAGACTAATATGACGGGAGAAGAGGAAAAGGATCTCCCTCCAGAACTTAGGCTTACGGGTGTTATTGAAGGCTCAATTAATGTCGCAATAATCCGCGGGCCAAACAACACTCGATACATAGTCCGCGAGGGCCAAAAGATTGAAGGAAAGTTTAATGTAGTTTCCATTTCTCGTGCAGGCGTGAAGATTGCCTACAACGGTAAAACATTCTTTCTACGTTTAGGAGGTAACAATGAAAATAACAAAGGGGCACAGGCATAAGTATGCTGCAACATTCTTTAAGACCTTTATCGCTTTGGTTCTCATATTGTTATGGACAGTTCCAGCTTACGCTGGAAAGCAAGTATTCGAAAAAGTCCAGGTTGCCGAGCTGGCCGACTCTGTGCAAATCAATATCAGTGCTTCACGACCGATGACAATTCACAGCGGCTGGGTGAAGCAGCAACACTTGTTTTTCGATCTTAACGGATATCTCGGCAAACATGTAACGAGGCAATTTATCGTTAATGATGGCGGTATCAAGACTGTAAAGTGTGGTTGGTACAAAAATTCGCCACCCATTGTCCGAATAGTTGTATCTACGAGTCGAAAATTAAAATATTCTGTAAATTACTTCAACGGCAGGCGTGCAGCAGTTATTACAATCTTCAAGACTAATAATGCTGTAAAAAAGCCGGCGATTGATTCTTCTACCAAAGCTTCAGCTTCAGCTAAGTTTGTGGTGAATAAAACAAGTAAGATAGAAGAACCAATAATCACTCTTTCAGCTCCTGTTGCTGAGGTCAAACCGGTTTTGCCAAATAGCTCCGCTTCTGAAGTTGTTAGCCTCAGGCCTAAAGTGTCTGCGGAAGCGCAGTCAAGTGCGCCAATTACCTTGGTAGCTTCAGCACCAGTTGCTGAGCTTAAACCAACGGTTACCGAAAGTAAGCCAATACTAGTTGCCAGCGCTGCACCCATCGGCGTATCAAATGCTGTCGTTGCTGCGGCCACAGTGGATGCTAATAAGCCGGCAAAGCGAATCACCCTTGATTTCGTTGGCACGGATATTCATGACGTTTTGAAAGCGCTATCAACTGAAAGCGGTGTAAACATTGTGGCAAGCCCTGATGTTAAGGGAGAAGTAACGGTTGCTCTCAGCAATGTCACCGTGGAAGAGGCTCTCAAACTCGTGGCTAACCTTAGTGGCTACAAATACGCCCAAGTAGAAGGCGCTTATGTGGTTGGAACTGCAGAGAATTTGAAGGCACTTGCGGCGGGCGGTGCCAGTTTTGGTGACGAAAAAGTTACCGAGGTTGTGGTCTTAAAATACGCTGATAGTGATATGGTCACTAAAATGCTTGAGACCCAGTTTGCTGCTGTAAAAGCAACGACAAGCAAGAGTCTCGATAAGGATGCTCCCAAAACAAATGTTGTCCTTGTTTTGACAGGTCCTGCTGGTGAAGTAAAAGCTGCCAAGGCATTTGTTGACCAGGTTGAACAATCACTAGCGGATAAGGCTCAAACCTCGGTTATGGAAGTATATGAGGTAAAGTATGCCGACATTAATGAGTTAGCAGCTCTTCTGCAATCTTGTGTGCCGGGAGTTAAGGTTGTAATAGGCCCGAACCAAGGCTTTGACCTTGAGAAGCCAAGCGCATTGGCAATGGGTAACACATCTGAAGGAGGCTCAGCCGGTCAGAATGCACAACCTAAGAAGGAAGCTCCACCTAAGACTCTGCTTATAACGGGTACGCCTGAAGAGATTAACAAGGCAAAGGAATTTCTTGCAAAGGTTGATGTACAACAGCCGCAAATCCTAATCGAGGCAAAAGTTGTAGACATACGCAATGAATTTGCTAAGGATCTTGGTATCGAATGGGAATGGAGTAGAGTCTCATTTAATGAAAGACACGTTAACGACGTTGGTCAGGAACCGCCAGTTGTGCTTGGTCATTTCCAACGCTCGCCAATGGAGATAATAGCGACCATTAACGCTCTCGTGGATGATGGTAAGGCTAAAGTATTGGCAAATCCTAATGTTCTCGCACTCGATGGGAAGCCAGCAAGCATCTTCATTGGAGATGAGATAAAGTACGTCGTTAGTGTTCAGGTTACTACTACAGGCGTAAATGTAACAACTGAAACGGCAAGGGTTGGTGTCCAGCTTCACGTAGTTAGCAGGGTAAGCTCGGATGGTTATATCACTATGGACCTTCACCCAGAGGCTAGTGTAATTAAAAGCTTCTTGAAGACGCCAGCTGACCTTCTCCTTCCCGAGATTTCACGTCGCTTCATAGACAGCACAGTTCGCGTGAAAGATGGAGAGACGATCGTAATTGGTGGTCTCATAACCGAAGAAGACCGCGAGCGCATGACGGGAATACCATTCCTCAGCGACCTACCAATAATTGGTGGGTTATTTAAGAATAAGCATAATGAGAAGATACGCTCAGAGATAATGATGTTTATTACTCCAAAAATTGTTGGTGCAAGCAAATAGCGTAGATGTTTTCATTCGACAAATAACAAATATCTGACAGACTGTTAGGATTGGTAACTACTAAGAGCTGTGGGCGGGTTTGCAATGACACGCCCACCCAAAAAATAAACTTCTGTGGTGGGGAGTTTTCCTCGTGCAAAGAAAGTCTATCGGCGCAATATTCGTAAACGCAAAACTTATAACGGAAGAACAACTTAATCAGGCTATTGAAAAGCAGCGCCAATTGGGCAACCGAGAAACAATCGGTGATGTGCTCGTAAGTATGGGGCTCATCTCCGAGCGTGACAAGGTCAAGTGCTTGGGAATCCACTGGGGTGTGCCTTATGTTGATCTTACCGAGCGCACTCCTGAGCCTGAAGCGATTAAGTTGATCTCCCAAGAAATTGCGCGCAGATATAAAATTTTGCCAATTGCCAGGGAAAATGGCAAGCTTACCCTGGCAATGAAAAACCCCCTCGACATCTTTGCGACAGATGAAGTTCGCTTAATTACAGGGCTTGAAGTCGAGCCTGTAATAGCTACCGAAGAAGATATAATGAACGCCATCAGTCAGCACTACGGCACTATTAAGTCGCCGACTGAAGCCGTAAGTGAGCTGATTGATGATATGGAAACGACAAATATTGCGGTAGCGGAACGTGAAACCACAGAGGAAGAAGTTAGTATTGAGGAGCTTCGTGAACTTAGCGAAGAAGCTCCGGTAGTTCGGTTGGCCAATCTTATTCTAACAAGGGGCATACAAGACAAATGTAGTGATATCCATATTGAGCCAGGCAAGAATTCATTGAGGGTACGCTATCGAATTGATGGCATTCTACACGATGGATTGATAGTGCCAAAGAAAGCGCAGGCGTCTTTAATTTCAAGGCTGAAGATCATGGCAAATATGGATATTGCGGAAAAGCGGGCGCCTCAGGATGGACGTATCAGTGCGATTGTGGATGGGAAGCACTATGATTTTCGCGTGTCTACCCTTCCAAGTGTTTACGGCGAGAAAGTCGTTCTGAGGGTATTAGACAAAAACTCGGTCCTGCTAGGTCTTAACAAGCTGGGTTTTCTTCCAGAAACCCTGGAAATGTTTGAGTCTATTATAAGCCGAACATACGGCATCATATTGGTTACTGGACCAACAGGAAGTGGCAAGTCGACAACTCTTTATTCTGTTTTGAATAAGCTAAATTCCGGTGAGAAGAACATTTTGACAATTGAGGACCCTGTTGAATACGAACTTGAGGGAATAACTCAGACACAAGTTAACGTAAAAGCAGGCCTAACCTTTGCTAGTGGTTTGCGGACAATGCTCCGCCAGGACCCTGACATAATAATGGTTGGCGAAATTCGAGACCAAGAAACAGCCATGATAGCAATCGAAGCTGCTTTGACGGGACATTTAGTGCTTGCCACATTACACACAAATGATGCGCCTGGCGCCATTACAAGACTTTTAGACATGGGTGTAGAGTCATTCTTGATTGCTTCTGCTGTGATTGGTGTGCTAGCGCAGAGGCTGTTGAGAACTATATGTCCCAAATGCAAAGAAATGTATACTCCGCCCAGAGACGCTATAAGGCGGCTTGGGATGAATGTTGACGAAAACTCTGACGTCACCTTCTATCGGGGGAAGGGTTGTGATCATTGCAAAGGCACAGGCTATAAGGGTCGCATAGGCATATACGAGCTAATGCCCATCACCGATAAAATTAGGGATTTAATACTTGCCAAGTCATCATCTTATGCCATCAAAGAAGCCGCAATTGAGGCTGGTATGAAAACGCTAAAAGATGATGCTATGGAAAAAATTCTGCTTGGCCTTACAACGCTCGAAGAGTCACTTCGAGTCATATATGCCGGATAGAAATAGGCTGGCTGAATCAATCTAGAGAAAGGGAGTACGGAATGATAGAAACAGACCTCCTGGAACCACTAGGAAAATCTGATGCTGAAGCACCAATAAGTGGCAAAAAGTCCGTGGCAGACCTGCACCTTGATGATCTATTAAGATATACCGCAGAACAAGGTGCTTCGGATCTCCATCTATCTGTTGGACTACCGCCTATGATTCGTATGGACGGAAAGCTTGTTCCTACAGATTATATGCCACTTACACCAAGAGATACCCAGCGGCTGGTATATGATATCCTGAACAACGAGCAAATCCAGTGGTTTGAAAAAACCAAGGAGCTGGATTTTTCATATGGTGTCAAGGATATCGGCCGCTTTAGGGTCAATGTTTATCGCCAAAGAGGCTCAGTTGGCGCTGCCATGAGAGCTATCCCAAGCAAGGTTCCAAGCATGGAGGAATTGGGGCTCCCGCTCATACTTAAAGAACTTGCACTCAAGCATAGTGGACTAATACTTGTGACTGGGCCAACAGGTAGCGGAAAGTCAACAACAATTGCTACCATGATTGACCACATCAACAATTCTCGCAACTGCCACATAATGACAATCGAAGATCCGATTGAATATCTACACAGCCATAAGAAGAGTATGATAAATCAGCGTGAACTGAATTCAGACACTGATTCCTTTGACAACGCTCTTCGGGCAGTGTTGCGAGAAGACCCTGACGTTATTCTGATTGGCGAAATGCGAGACCTAGAGACTATTGCATCAGCACTCACACTTGCAGAAACTGGGCATCTTGTTTTCGGCACTCTCCATACAAGAAATGCTCCCCAAACGATTGACAGGGTTGTTGATGTGTTCCCAGCGCACCAGCAAGACCAAATAAAGGTTCAGCTTTCAAACACAATTGAAGCAGTAATTGCCCAGCAACTTATTCCAAAGCTAGGTGGGGGAAGATTTGCAGCTGTTGAGATAATGGTTGCCAATCCGGCAATACGCAATCTAATTCGAGAAGGAAAAACGCACCAAATATATTCCATAATGGAAACTAGTAGCCAACAGGGCATGCGCACGATGGATCGAGTCCTTGCTGACGCACACCGTGCGGGTTTAATAAGCTACGAAGAGGCACTTACTCGAGCACTTGACCAGGAGAACTTTTCTCGCATGCTTAATGGCTCAAAATAATCTGTTTCCAGACAAGTAAGGGAGGCTGTTACCATATGCCAACATTTGTTTACACAGCGGTTGATTCGACTGGAAAATCAATCAAAGGAAAAATAGAAGCAGACAACCAGCAGCTTGCATTATCCAAGCTGCAAGACCAACATTATCATGTCACTAACATATCGGAGAAGAAAGATTCTGGCTTCCGTTTGTTTCAGCATAAAAAGGTAAAGCTAAATGCCATTGCCATTTTTAGCCGCCAGTTCGCAACAATGATAGACGCAGGAATTAACATTGTTAGATGCCTGGATATACTTGAGAATCAAAGTAAAGACCCTGTGCTGAAACCTGTGATTGCTCAGGCGATGAACGATGTTAAAAGCGGCATGAGCCTTACAGATGCATTCGCGAAACATCCGTATGTGTTTTCCAAGCTTTATGTGAACATGATTAGGGCGGCAGAACTAGGTGGTATTTTGGATGAAATTCTAAATAGGTTAGCCACCTTCCTGGAAACTGAAATGGAAATTCGCACGAAAATCAAGTCGGCGATGATGTACCCAATCATTGTTCTTTTATTTTCCGTGCTCTTGATTTGTGCTCTGTTTACATTTGTTCTTCCAAAGTTCAAAGAAATCTTTATTAGCATGAACGTTGAGATGCCACCAGCAACACGCATTTTGTTCGATATGAGTACCATTCTCAAAACATACTGGTATGTGCCAGTAGGGCTCATTATCGGTGTTATAGTTACTTTCCGCATTCTCAACTCCAAGCCCGAGGGCAGATACTTGATAGATAATCTTAAGCTGAAGCTGCCAATAATTGGAGAAATTGTCCAAAAAATGGCGATTTCACGGTTTGCTAGGACCTTTGGTACACTCGTAAGCAGTGGCGTTCCAATGATGAGGGCGCTTGAAATCGTTGGTGAAACGTCGGGAAATGCTGTTATTGCAAAGTCAGTTGAAACAGCGCGCGAAAGTGTTCGCGAAGGTCAGAAAATAAGCCAGCCGTTAGAAGCAAGCGGCGTTTTTCCTACAATGGTTACGCACATGATTGACGTAGGCGAAGAAACAGGTCGCCTTAGCGATATGCTTGTTAAGGTATCTGAGTTCTACGATAAAGAGGTTGATGCTTCAATCAAAGGACTTACTTCTTTGATTGAGCCGCTACTTATTGTATTCATGGGTGTGGTAGTTGGGTTCATTGCAATCTCGGTAATGGGTCCAATTTTCAAGCTAGTAAGCTCGATAGGCTAGGTATGCATGGGCGTTTGGGAGCCCTCGGGAGGCTACCAAACGCAGATTCTTTGTAAAAATAGGCAATTTCATAATGCTTTAAAAATTTCGGAAGTACTATGAAAATGGCGAAAATCATGGCTACCAACAGATTAACAGACGAGCAAATTAATAAACTATTAGCAAAGTACGCTGCTACCAAGGACATAAGAATACGAGACAAAGTTGTCCTCCAGTACAAGAACCTGGTCGAGAGCATTGCACGCAGGTTCTCGGGGTCAGGGGAGCCCCTTGAAGATCTGATACAGGAGGGCTACATCGGCTTAATCACAGCCACCGACCTCTATGATGCCAAAAAGGGAGTAAAGTTCTCGACCTATGCCACACATTTCATAATTGGCCAAATCAAGCATGCGCTTCGAGATAGAGGGAAGATAATAAAGGAACCGGCCTGGCTTCAGGAACTGAATCATAAGATGGCGCGGGTAATTGATTCTCTTTACCAAGAGCTTGGCCGCCAGCCTACCGAAGCAGAAATAGGTCGTGTTATGCATCTTCCTGAGGAAAGCGTCGCGGAGCTCCTCACGACACGAGAAATATTCAAAGTTGCATCGCTTGATAATGACCGGGATGAGGAATCTGGTGCTTCGGTAGATGTAGAAAAGGTAAAAGATGAGGACTTTACGACTTTTCAACTTCCGGTTGAAGATAGAGTTGTATTGGGAATGGCAATGAACAAGCTCAAACTAATCGAACAGAAGGTCATTCAGGAATTCTTCTACAATGGCTTGAGCCAAACTGAGATTGCGAAAAAGCTTGGCATATCATGCAATTACGTTTCGCATATTCTTCGCAATGGAACTCGAAAGCTAAAGCGAATACTGACTACGGAAGAGATTAAGGAAATGCAAATGCAATTGCAACTAGCTGGTCGTCGGCAGGAAAGCCCAGAGGAAAGTGCTATCACCGATGCTGTTACTGGAGTATATACAAAGAGTTATATGGAACAACGACTTGCAGAGGAAGTTATCCGGTCAGCTCGAAACAAGTCGAAGCTAAGCTTTGCGCTTCTTGCAGTAAGAGACCTTGACAAATATGGGGAGCTTGCAGGAAGCATGCATCGTGATGATGCGTTATACAGCATTGCCCGCATCATTGCTGATAATGTTAGAAAATGCGACATAATTGGCCGAATGGATGATAAGGTCTTCGGGCTAATAATGCCTTATACTGGCGAGCAGGCAAGCCAAGTTTGTGAGCGGGTAAGTAATGCGATAAAGATGGTGAAATTTGATATCCATCGGACGCGCGGTTCTATGACGTTTGATGTAGAATTTGGCACTGCTATTTATCCAGATGAGGCTGCAAGCGCTGAGGAACTTATTGATTTTGCTTGGGTTGCACTTGAAACCTCTCAGAAAAAATTAGCTAAAGCTGCTTAGCTAGCCTAGTTAATAATCTTAACCTGGGCGAAGGGTTTTAACACGACGTTCAAATTCCTCACGCGGTAGCATCACTCGTCTGCCGCATTTTAGGCATTTCATCCCGATATCCACACCAATGCGCGTAACTAGCCACTCCATGCTCCCGCAAGGGTGCGGCTTCCGCATATGCGCAATGTCCCCTACTCTAACTTGTATCATTGCTAATCACGAAAGTTCCAAGATATGTTTAGCAATAAAAGCTACCTTTATTCGCGTTCCTTGATGGTTGATATATTCTTCCTAAGATATTCAATCAGACTTTGCATTGCAACTGGCATCTCAGACGTAAATTCAAGGCGCTTGTTTGTCTTGGGATGGTCAAAGCTTAAATAATGTGCATGAAGAGCTTGTCCCTGCAGACCGTCAATCATTCTATTTACGCATGAAATGAACTCCTTCGAGCCCGACTGAACACGTCGTTTGCCTGAGTATACGGGATCACCAACAACTGGATGCCCAATGTATGCTGAATGAACTCTAACTTGGTGAGTTCGCCCTGTTCGGAGACTTGCTTCAACAAGCGCAAACAATCCAAAACGCTCCAAGACATGAAAGTCTGTTATCGCAATGCGCGATCTGAGGGTTAAGGATTCAATTACTGCCATCTTTTTTCTATCAACCGGGTGGCGTCCAATTGGAGCATCAACTACCGCGTTTTCGAATTTTGGATCGCCCCAAACGAGAGCAAGATACTTTCTTATTGCTGTACGAGCTTGAATCTGCTTTTGCAAGCTGTGATATGCCATATCATTCTTGGCAACAACCATAAGGCCGGAAGTATCTTTGTCTAGCCTATGTACTATTCCAGGGCGTTCCACTCCTCCGATTTGCGAGAGGCCTTTGCAGTGCGCAAGAAGTGCATTTACTAGCGTGCCCTCTTCACGTCCAGGTGCAGGGTGTGTAACCATTCCTTTAGGTTTATTTACAACTATTATGTCGGAGTCTTCATAGATGATATCAATTGGGATTTCTTCTGCTTTTATTTTTGCAGGCTTGGGTGGTGGAAGTGAGTAAGCTACTACATCGCCAGCTCGTACTTTGCGGGCAGGCCGCGTTGGTAATCCATTTAAAGTAACGCGGCCTTCGGAAATAAGGCGCTCAAATGCAGACCTTGTAATTGACGGCTCATGAAGTGCAAGAAAGACATCTAGTCGCAATCCCGCGTCTTCTGGAGATACAATAAGTTCCGGCAACGGAGATTAACCTCCATTTCGGATTTTCGCTTTTTGATTTTTGGGTTTTGGCTGCTTTACTTTTAATGCTAGAATAGGAATAGTTATAACAAGAATAATAAGGCTTACCCATTGAGCCTGGGTTAAACCAGCAAGCCAAACTTGAGCAGTGACACCGCGCCTCAGGAATTCAATTAAAAAGCGGTAGCCTGAATACATAGCCAGATAACTTGAAAATACTTGGCCATTAAATTTCCGATTTTTCTCGATTGCTATGAGAAATGCAAAAATAACAAGATTCATTATTGCTGCATAAATTTGTGTTGGGTGGCTCGGCGGAGTTAAGCCGTCGGACGCTGGTCCTACGTGAAATTGCAGACCCCAGGGGAGCTTTGTTGGTATACCATAGCAACAACCATTTAGAAGACATCCAATTCTTGTAATGGCATAGCCGAGCGCAAGAGCCGGCGAAAACAAATCAGCTACCGCGAGAAAATTGAGCTTTTTCCGCCTAGTGTAAATGAAGGTCGAAATAATCCCACCAACAAGGCCTCCATGGAACGACAATCCGCGTAAACCACCGGAAGGTGAAAATATCCCGCTCCATAGACTAGTTATCTCCGATGGATTGCTTAAATAATATCGAACATCCAGTAAAATAGATGAAAGATGTGCGGAAATTATGCCTACAATTAACCCATAGAGAGCAATGTCAACAACATGCTCAGACTTAATGCTGGTTTTTTTGGACGCTCTAATAGTCCAAAAAAGGCCAACTACAAGAGCCAGCCAGAGCATAAGGCCATAGGAGCGTATGGGTATTGGGCCGATTTGAAAAAGGACTGAACGCAATGGTAATTCTCCGTTGGCTGTTAAGACGCACTGCGTGCGTAAAATTTCTCGCCGAAAATTACGTAGCACAAAAGCAAGACAACGCCAATTACAATTGCGGCATCTGCGAAATTAAATACAGGCCATACTTGAAAGTTGATGAAATCTAAAACATAACCTAAGCGTATTCTATCTATTAAGTTTCCAACTGCCCCGCCAAGTTGCAAAGCCAGCGCAATCCATGCAATTCGTGGTAATGCAATGTCTCGACGGCTAGCAACGAGGATGGCAATAATTGCTATGGCGGTTAGAAAAGTTATAATTCCTCCATATGCTTGAAAAATGCCAAATGCGCCACCTGGGTTGCGAGTTGGCTCAATAAGCACAATGCCGTCTATTATTGGAATTGAATTACCAAGCCGAAGACGGCTGGAAACAAGCATCTTTGTAGATTGGTCTATAAACGCCACTGTAAGCGCTATTGCATAAAATAATCTTCTTGTCACTGACCCTCTATAATATCTTGGCACTCTACGCAGTAGATAGCATATGGGATTATCTCCAGGCGACCTTCAGCAATCCTTCTACCACACCGGTCACATATTCCATAAGTGCCGCGATCAAGCTTGCCCAATGCCTCATCAATTTTCCCGAGTATATCCCTGTAATTATCTAAAAGAGCAATATCTTTTTCCTTTTCAAATGTATCAGAACCTGCATCTGCAGGGTGATTGTCATAATCTGCGAGCTCCGAATGCCCAATTTCAGTGTCATAATAGCCTATATCACGTTCAATTTCTTCTATTTCCTTGCGAATCCGCTCACGCTCTTCGATAAGTCTTTTTCTGTATTTTTCATTATCAATAGATTTTTGCATTTATTTCCCCCTTCATAAATACGGAGAATGGACCACAAAAAACACCACGGTTTCGAAAAATCCTTCCTCCGCTAGATCAATGCAATTTAGTATACCCTTGTGACAACCTCAGCACAACGAGCGCAAAGCGTTGGATGGATAGGATGCTCCCCTACTCCTGGGACTACTAACCAACATCGCTCACACTTTTTACCTGGCGCTGGACTTACTTGGATTTCCAACTTCTTATTTTTAGATTGTTCGACCTTCACTTGTGAAACGATAAAAATCGAAGGAAGCTGGTCCACATAGCCAACTAGAAAGTCATAAAGTTCAGGAGGTGCGGCTATGGTTACAGCAGCCTCAAGAGGCTTTACTATCACGCCAGCCGTCCGCGCTTCCTCGATAGCTTTGAAGACCTGGTCGCGTATGTCAAGAAGTTTCTCCCAACGTCTAGCAAGGTCCTCGCTCACATACCGCTCGTTAACCATTGGGAATTCTTCCAAATGTACGCTAATTTCCTTCTTTCCTGGCATAAATTTCCAAACTTCCTCAGCTGTATGGCTCAAAATTGGAGCCATCATGCGTACCATTGAGGATAGTATAATATAAAATACTGTTTGTGCCGACCTCCTCTCAACGGATTTCGGTGATGACGTATAAAGCCTGTCCTTCAACACATCAAGATAAAATGAGCTTAAATCAACTGCAGCAAAATTGCGTACTGAATGATATACGCGATGGAATTCATAAGATTCATAAGCTGCCGTTACTTCACGAATAAGACATTGAAGCCGATGAAGTGCCCACCTGTCAATCTCTAATAATTCTGAATCAGCTACTTTGTCAGATGCAGGGTTAAAATCGTATAGATTGGCAAGAAGAAAGCGAAAAGTATTTCGAATTCTGCGATATTCATCACTTACACGCTTGAGAATTTCTTTTCCGAGTCTTACGTCCTCGAAATAATTCGTTGAAGAGACCCAAAGGCGGAGCACATCTGCACCGTTTTGGCTTGTGATTTCCTCAGGTGCAATCACATTGCCCAGCGACTTGTGCATTGTACGGCCATGTTCATCAAGCATCCATCCATTTGTTACACATTCACGGAACGGCGATATGCCTTTTGTCGAAATGCCTATTACAAGCGATTTGTTAAACCACCCCCGATGTTGGTCGGAACCCTCAAGATACATATCTGCCGGATAGTGAAGTTCAGGGCGAGTTTCGAGAACTGCACGGCATGACGATCCTGAGTCAAACCAAACATCTAAGATGTCGGTTTCCTTATAGAATGACGTCCCACCGCAGGTCGGGCAATGAAAACCATTTGGGAGAATTTCGGACGGCTCTTTTGTAAACCAAGCGTCTGACCCATTGGTTTTTACTAACTCATAAACGGCCTCCAAAGATTCCTGGGTCATTATTTCTTTCCCACAAGACGCACAGTAAAAGACAGGAATTCCTACACCCCATGCGCGTTGCCTAGAAATACACCAATCAGGCGAATTTTCAATCATTGCTGTGATGCGGTTAATACTCTCTGCAGGGAACCACTTTATTGTTTCTATGGAGTCAATAATCTTATTGCGAAGGTTATTGTGTTCTAGGTTAAGAAACCACTGCACTGTAGTGCGGAATATTACTGGCTTGCGACAGCGCCAGCAATGGGGGTAACTATGTTCAACCTCCGAGTGAGCTAAAAGGTGTCCTCTTTGCTCAAGTTCTTCTATAATTTTCCGATTTCCCTCCTCGATGGTTAAGCCAGCGAATATGCCAGCTTCTTCCGTAAAGCGGCCAGCATCATCAACTGGATTTAACACTGGAAGGCCGTATTCTCGTCCGGTGTCAAAATCTTCACGCCCATGTCCTGGTGCAATGTGAACTATCCCTGTTCCCTCCGTTAACGTGACATAATCGGCAAGTACAACAATAGAGTCTCTGCCGAAGATTGGGTGTGCAAAGACAGTGCCCTCTAGTTCTGTTCCTTTTGCAAAGCTAATTATTTGATAATCTTGGAATCCAATTGCTGCGGAAACTCTCTCAAGGAGATTCTCGCAAAGTAAGTAGTAGTCTTCGCCTACGCGCACTATCACGTAGCTGTAATTTGGATGCACCGCTAAAGCAACGTTTGCAGGGATTGTCCAAGGGGTTGTTGTCCAAATCAAAGCAAAACAATGGTCTGCTGGAAGATTAGAAAATATACCGTTAAGGTCAGATTTAAGTGGAAAACGCACATAAATTGAGGGCGAAACATGCATTCGATATTCAATTTCTGCTTCCGCAAGAGCAGTTTCGCAATTGGTACACCAATAAATTGGTTTTAAATCTCGATATATGTACCCACCCAACGCCAATTCAGCAAAAACTTTCACGATTGTGGCTTCATATTCGGTAGACATTGTAAGGTATGGGTTTTTCCAATCAGCGCGGACCCCAAGTTGTATAAACTCCTCACGCTGAATATTAACCCACTCTGACGCATACTCTCGGCATCTTTGCCTAATTTCAAGGCGTTCTGGTTTTCTCCCTTGTTTTTTAAACTCTTTGAATACTTCAGCTTCAATCGGCATTCCATGGTTATCCCAACCTGGAACAAACGGGCATCGGTAGCCTGCCATTGTTTTGTACTTGATAACGATATCTTTTAGAATCTTATTGAGCGCATGGCCCATGTGAATGTGGCCGTTTGAATAAGGAGGCCCATCATGGAGTATGAAATCCCCCTTAGGTGCGGGCTTTTCCAACGATTTCTTGTAGATATTGCACATCTCCCAAAACTGGCGAATTTCTGGTTCGAGCTTTGGAAGATTAGCCCGCATCGGAAAATCGGTCTTTGGCAAGTTCAGTGTTTCACTATAATCCATTTGAAATCCGCTTTATGAAATCTTTGAGGGCTTCTTCCCAATGACGAAGGTCGTCCATTCCTTGCATCTCAAGCGCCCAGTGCTTCAGAACAGAATATTTCGGACGTTTTGTCGGACTTGGCCATTCGGAAGACTTAATCGGTTTAACTTCTACATCAGTAATACCCGCAAGTGCTAGCGTTGTTTTTGCAAATTCGAACCATGAACACAAACCCTTATTTGTAACATGATAAATGCCATAAAGTGGAGATTGAATAAGGTCCCTAATTTTAAGTGCTAAATCATATGTAAATGTAGGCGAGCCAATCTGGTCATCTACAACCGTCAGTTCTTTTCTAGTTTTCGCCAGGGTAAGCATAGTGCGTGGGAAATTTTTTCCTTTTTCGCCATATAGCCAGGCAGTCCTAATAATGTAATACTTTGAGCAGAGTGAGCTTACATACAATTCACCTGCATATTTCGATTTGCCATAATGACTTAAAGGATTTGGCGTGTCAAACTCATAATAAGGCTCGCCCTTTTCACCATCAAAGACAAAATCAGTACTTATATAAATAATCGGTATTTTGATAGCCTCGCATCCTGTAGCAACATTCCATGTGCCAAATGAGTTTATGCGATATGCTTTTTCTGGCTCTCGCTCGCACCCATCAACATCGGTATAAGCTGCAGAATGAATTACAAGGTCAGGATGCACCTTAAAGAGCAAATCTCTAACATTTTGGGTATCCGTTATGTCTAGCGGAATGAAATCGCCAACTATATCGGTCAGAATTAGTTCGTTTTCGCCTCCGAGGACCTTTTGAAGATCATTGCCAAGCATACCGGCAGCTCCGGTAATCAATATTCGCATAATTCTGTCCCACGCCTTTCGAAAATAACCACGTGTTTTTATTTACGAGGAATTATATTGAACAAAGGTGACATTCCAGCATCTGGCTGAATTGAGAAGCTTTTTTCAATGCCATACTGGCTACAAACTTTCCCTAGCTCTTCATCAGCTGCGCTCAATTTTTGGTCTATTCTGCTGCTTTTGCCTTGCATTTTCACTAGGGTTCCAACATCAGCCTTGCGCAGGAAATCCTGAATATCACCAACCGAAGAGATTACGTCTGCCAACATTTCGGAATACTTTGTGGCAAGATTGTGGCATGGTTCAGGCGGCTGAACTGAAACAAAAAATCTTGCCAGTTGTTGCCACTCTTTTGATAGTTCGCTCATCTCTCTTATTGCTTTCTGCTGGGGGTCTTCTTCATTTTTGTTTGATGTGTCAGTATCAGACCAACTTAGAACTTCTTTCAGGGGATCTAGTTGAATGTGAACCATCATGTTGATAAGTTCTGCTTCTTCTTTTTCCTTAAGTCCAACGCGAGCTTCCTCGACCTTCTTTAGGTGTTCAAGGTACGCCAGTACTTCTGGCGGAGGAGCGTTTTTTTCAGGGGTTTTTGCGCTAAGAGGTGGTTTCTCTACATCGGTTTTCAACACACCAGGTTGTTTTGCTTCAGGCAGTCCTGTTTGCTGTGTAACTGGCGGCTGTTTAACAGGAGGTGCTTCAGGGATTTGTGTTACTTTACCGCCTCTTTTCGCAAGAACCACAGCACCGAGTATAATGCCCGCTATGCAAATTGATGCAACAACTGCCCATATTGTTAGTTTTTTCTTTGGCATAGAAGCCGAGCCTGTGCTTTCAGGGCGTCTTAATGAGACGGGTGCTCCACAAGACGGACAAAACCTCGTACCGCCCTGAGTTGGTATTTCAGCTCCACACCTAGCACATTTCACCTTGGAATCCTCCTTGGTTATGGTTTCGAATCGAGTATATCATTGGCTGAGAATGTAGTCAAACAAGTCAATTCTAAGCGATATGGCGATAGAAAATATAGTACATTTTTGTTGCCTTGATGGGAATAACAAAACAGCCTAGCGTCTTAACGATCGCTAGGCTGTTTTTAGCTTAGCTGTTATTAAAGTCAAACGGTTACTTTTGACTCAGCCACTTGAGCAAGTGTATGTCGCACTTCATCGGCTATTTTTGTGAACTGGATGCCATATTCCCAGTCTTCATGGCTGTTCACAGATATTTTCTGCGCACGTGTAATTCTGCCGGTTCCCGTAAGCTCGCCTAAGCCAGGCACATTGGAAGCCCATATTCTTACCGTTGCTCCGTCGGGAAGTCTTTGGCGAGTTACTATCTTCAATCCACCAGCTCCAATATTCTCGGTATAAACCGTAAAAACAGGGCCTATTGTAGAATTTTCTTCGTTTTCTCCAGTTTTCTCAACCAGCGCCATCTCTACAGCAATTTTAGCAGCTATTCTCGCGTGCTTTCGTCGCTGAACGCGGTAGATTACCGAAGGCTTGCTTAGAACTATAAGCGGAAGATAATTCTCACGCTGGGCAAGAACTGTTGTCTCAAAGCTATAGAACGCATCTTCGCCGGCGAGTCCAATAGAAACCGGCGTGCCTGGGCTCAAAATAATATGGCTTCCTCCGCTTGTCGGACAAAGTATGGTCAATGTCCGGTCATCTTTATCTTCTATCCTGCTGTGATATTGCCCAACATACTCACCATCGTGGACTTCAACTAGCACCGGCTGATTTTTATTGAAGAATACTGTGCGCACGGACCCTGACCAATCTACTGATTTCTGGCCATTTCCATCGTCGAGCGTGGCTTTCACAAGGGCGGTGATGCTGTCCAAATCAAATGGTTTATTAATGCAGGCGGTGGCTCCCATTGATAGGGCACTGGCCATGGTGTCGTGATTTTCATAAGCTGTCATTATTATGATGGGAGTTTCCTTGTCATGTTTGCGAATTTCCCGCAGTGCGTTAAGGCCATCCATCTCTGGCATTCGCAAATCAAGGACGATAATGTCGAAATCTATTTCTCTAGCTTTTTCGACAGCCTGTACCCCATCATGAACCACGGTGACCGCATATCCTGCATTTTTCAGCTCTGCCTCGAGAATCTTGCAGAGATTGACCTCGTCGTCCGCGACCAGTATGTTGCGTTTTCTAATCATTTTCCCGAGCCCCCATTGCTAAACTTCCGACAGTTGGCCAGGCATTTTTGCTGTCGCGCACAATTGCCAAAGATTGGCTTCGTAAGTTTGTCTTATACCCTACTCCCAATTGATTTAACTGCATAAACTGTGCCATTGGTGTGCCATAGAAGTATTCGATGCCCAAATTTTTTAAAAAATTGGTAAACAAAAAGGGTCTTGTCGTACAAGACCCTTTTGCAGAATCCTAATAAATTGCATTCTTGCTGTTAAGACGTTTCAGCTGCTACCTGAATGCTCATGGGGAGTAGGTCTGGAGTTATTAAATCGGCACCTGGTTCTGTAAGTACGACTCCTCGCTCAATTGCGTTTTCTAATTCTCTAACGTTCCCTGGCCAATTATATTTCATGAAGAGATCCATAACTTGGGGACTCACGCCTTTAACTTCTTTATTGTTCGCTTTGTTATACTTATTAATAAAGAATTCAACGAGTTCAGGTATGTCCTCTCGCCGCTCTCTAAGAGGTGGAAGGAAGATTTGAATAACTTGGAGACGGTAGTAAAGGTCAGCGCGAAATTGCCCGTGCTCAACAAGTTCTTCTAAATTGCGGTTAGTCGCTGCAATTACCCGAACGTCTACTTTTATTGTTTTTGTGCCGCCAACTCGTTCGAATTCCCTTTCTTGCAAAACCCGAAGTAGCTTTACTTGCACAGATGGGGAAATCTCCGGAACTTCGTCAAGGAATAAAGTTCCTTGGTGGGCAAGTTCGAAACGACCAGCCTTTTGACCTATTGCTCCTGTGAATGCACCTTTTTCATGCCCAAAAAGCTCGCTTTCTAGCAATGTTTCAGGTAGAGCAGCGCATGATACCGCGATAAATGGTTTTGAGCTTCTTGGGCTGTTGTAATGTATTGCGCGAGCAATTAGCTCCTTACCCGTTCCACTTTCACCTCGGATTAACACAGTTGCATTACTATTTGCAACACGCTCTACGATTTTATAAACTTCCTGCATTTTCGTGCTGCTTCCAACAATATTGTCGAAACGATAGCGCGCTTTTAACTCTTGTTTTAGCTCAATGTTTTCGCCCAGAAGACGGCTACGTTCGTAAGCGTTTTTTACAATTAGTTTTATCTCATCCATGTCAAAGGGCTTTGTTATATAGTCAAAAGCCCCAAGCTTCATTGCATCAACAGCACTCTTGATTGTGCCGTGGGCTGTTATCATAACAACCGATAAATTGGGATTTAGCTCTTTTGCCGCTTTGAGAACCTCAATGCCATTAAGGTCAGGCATTATGAGGTCACAAAGCATAACAGACAACCCTGGCTCCGTTGCAATTATGTCGAGGGCTTTTTTGCCATTCTCGGCAGTAAATACTTGGTATTTTTCTTTTGTAAAAACAGCATCGAGCACACGTCTGATATTCGGCTCGTCGTCAACAATTAGTATTGACTTATTGTTTTCCATACCGTTCCTTCCTATTAATGATGGGTTCTTTACGTGGGAATCTCCCGATGATGACTGCGTCTTAATAACTCTGCTTCCTCTCTTTGTGTTATAGTATCAACCTCCGAAGACAAAATTCTAGCTCTATCGCTCCTTATAGGCAAGGTTATCTCGAAAGTTGTTCCTTTTCCTACTTCGCTCTGCACCCGTACCGTACCGCCATGATTTTCTACGATTTTGCGCACTATCGAAAGTCCCAAGCCTGTTCCCTTTGTTTTCGTTGTAAAGAATGGAACGAAAATTTTATCAATTTTATCGCTTGGTATTCCAATGCCTGTGTCTGTTATGATGACTCGAACTGCATTGTCTGCTTGGGCTGTGTCCACATACAAGTTTCCGCCATCTGGCATTGCCTGAAGAGAATTCAAAATGATGTTGCGCAATACCTGTTCAAGCTGCTTGTCATCTGCCCAAATTCTTGGCAGGTTGTAGTTGAAGTTTTGGCGAACGTGAACATTTTGCTTTGTGATTTCAAGTTGCATGAACTGAAGAGTGCGAAATACAACATCGTTCACATCTGTTTCCTTCAAATTCAACTTCGTTGGTCTAGCAAAGTCTAAGAATTCGGTTGTAATCTTGCTCAAAACATTGACTTCATCGATTATAATATCAAGAAATTCCTTTATGGCTGAATGATCCTCGTATTCTTTTCGCAAGAATTGCGCGGCGCCCTTTATAGAGCTTAAAGGATTCCGGAGCTCATGGGCAATCGTTGCAGCTAGCTGGCCTACTGCTGCAAGCTCCGAAATGCGCCGCATTTCGTTTTCCATTTCGATTTCTTTTGTTACATCTTCGAATATTAGAACAAGCCCAAGGACTTCGCCAGTATGATCACGTAGCTGGGTGATATTCATATTAATATAGATAACTTCTGCATCTCCCTGGGTTGGATGATATTCCAGTTTGTGCCCAAGGTATCCATGCCCCGAACGAAATACATTCTTAATAATAGAAAGCGTTCGTTCCTTATCGGTTTCCGAAATACCTATATTGTTTACGATCTCTGCAAAGTGTTTCCCAATCACTTGATTTGCGGGTATATCCACGATCTCTTCAGCTGCTTTGTTCCATGTTAATACTCTACCGTCGCTATCTAGTGTTACAACTCCTGCAGCAATACTTCGAAGAATGTTGTCAGTATAGTTTGCAAGAGCACTTGACGTCTCTAGCTCTTTATATAAAGCAGCTGCTTGAGAAGCGATAATCGAAAGTATCCGAACACTTTCCTCAGTATAAAGATTTGGCGCATGACTACCGATGTTTAGCACGCCAACCACTTCGTCTTGGACAATTAATGGAATTGACATGAGTGATTTTACTATTCCTGAAAAGACAGCTGGCTTATTAAAACGGTTGTCCTTGCTTATATCTGGAGCAACAATAGCTTTCCTTTCGCTGATTGTCCACTTGCTTAAGGGCGCCTTTTCAAGTGGAACTTCTGTTTCTGAAGGCTTGATATCAATACCTCTCCAAGCCTGAAGGGTCATTGTTTTCTTTTCATAATCAATCGTTGATATATAACCCTGGTCATACCAAACTATATCGCGAACTATGTCAAGAATCGAATCCAAAGCTTCTTTTAGGTTTGCAGCGGTGCTTATGCGCTCTGAAAGTTGGTACAACGCGGTTAGCTCAAGCGCTTTCTGTTCAATCTGCTCTTTATATCTAGTGGTATTTTTAATGATTGTTGCAGCCTGCGAGGAGATTATTGAAAGTAAGCGAACTTTTTGTTTCTCGATTTGCTTATCTTTTTTATTACAAAGCAAAAGTAAGCCTATTACATTGCCCTCTGCAATTAGCGGTATGGCTATAATCCTTGCGAACGAGCGTTTTAGCACGTCTGCCAGTCGGTATAAACTCGTTGGCCATCGGTTCTTGTTTTTGGTCAAAATGGTTTTTGGCTCACGCAAACCATGCATCCATGCAATGAAACCTTCGTCTATTGTCTCTGCTATGGTATTTTGTATTTTGGCAGCTACACCAGATGCTGCTTGGATTCTGACCCCATGCCTACGCTCGTGTAAAAGTACCATCGCAGACGAACCGTCAATCATCTGCGTTGCAAGACGGGCTAGCGAATGCGCCGCATTTTCAACGCTGTATGCACCACTTAACTCTTTACTTGCTTCGTGCAGAACGGAAAGCTCCTGCACCCTGTCTTTTAGGCTGGCGTAAAGATGGGAGTTTGATATTGCGAGGGCTGCTTGGCTTGCAAAAACGCTAAACAGCTTGACATCTTCTTCGGTGAACATTTTAGCTGGCGAAATTCGCCGGATGCTTAGCACCCCTAGTATATTTGAGCCCTCATCTCTTAGTGGCACGCATATTGAAGAGGCAATTTCCGGCCGTGGTACAACGTCCGTATTGATAAACCTAGGGTCATTTTGAAGATTAGTCAGTAGCATAGGCTCGCCTGTCAACGCAACTCTGCCAGCAACGCCTTCTCCAATTGCAACCCGAGTTTCTTCAACTATTTGCTCAGACAAGCCATAGCTCGCTTTGATGACCAGCTCGTCTTTATTTGGGTCTTTAAGCATCAACGAGCATGCCTGTGCATCCATAACGTCAGCGGCCTTCTCCGTTATGAGCTTCAGAAGCTCGTCTATAGAGAGGTTATTGATGGCTTGACTAATCTCGTAAATTGCGGAAACTTCTTGAATGCGCTTTTGTGCCGGGTCAGACATTGTTTTTTTCCTTGGGGCTTACAGCCAAATTATATCACAGGGTCATCTAGGCGACAAGTTCTCATGAATCTTGCAAGCATAAAAGCCATCTCCTTCTTATGAAGATGGCTCCAATACTTATTATCGGTGATGTGTGTTGGAGGCTTAAGACGTGTGCTGAAAAAGTGTGGATGTTGAGAGTCAACAATACTATAGCAACCACTTATCGGCATATTACAAGATCCGAAGGAACTCGGCACCTAATGTAAGGGTAAACATTACTGCCTGTTTTATAATGGCATACTATTCCAGTTGCTATGACATAGTCGCCCACATTAGGCGGCGTGAAGCTGCCAGGCGCAAGGTCGCAAGTGGATACCTTAATTCCAAAGGCACCATTAGGTGCTTCAAGTAAAGAGCCATCATCCAAATAAAAGCCATCTGAAAGGATTCCTATTACTCGTCCATGAACTTTCATCAGCATTGACGTAACATTTGGTCCCAACGCTATCTTGTTAGAAAGAATTCCGTACCCAATATTCCTTTGGTTTATAAGTATCGGTCTAATGTTAATACCAGAAGAGGTTACCGAAACACTAGCATTGGAAATACAAAACTCGCCGGTATCAGTCAAAGACGTCGTACCAGATACACTTACTTCATCGCCAATTGCAACCGGGAACGAACCGTTTATGCGAAGTCCTGAACAACGGTTAGGTTCTTCGATGTAAACACAATCAGCAAAAGAAGCCGTGACAACCTTGCCACTCAGGGAAACTCCTATGCCTGGTTTTAAAGTTTTAGCCCAAGCAATGCTATTAACAGGCAAGATCAATACTTTTCCCCATTCCGAGTATAAACTGGCTCTCCCAACATTATCAATTGCTTGAACTCTACACATGTAATTACCTGGTTCCAAAGAAACAGTTTGCTCCCATATTGTGGTATTTCCTAACCAAAGGTTGCATACGCGAAAATAGCCTGATTTTTCAACTACTACGTCTATTCGGTATCCTGCTAAGCCTGATGCATTATCCACAGAAGGCGCCCATTGCCATACCGGGGTTGGATCGAGCGTTGGAGTAATTGTCAAGGGTATACCAGGCTGCGTTGGCGAAGTGGCATCTAGCCAATAAACGAAACCTTCAAAGACATCAGGAGAAAAGTTGCCTCTATTATCAACAGTGCGTATTCTTAGGTAGTAGTAGCCATCCAAACTTAGCGTGGTCGGAGCATACCAGTTCACTCTGCAGTAAGTACCAGAAAAAACTGGTTCTGCATTCGGATTTGTACCGAAATATACATAATAGCCATCCACGCCTGAACTGTCGTCTGTGGCACCGTTCCAAATAATTAGGGGTGTTTGGAAGCTGTACCAATGGTTGCTTTGAAGAATCTCCTCCCTATCTGAGCTAGAATACACAATAACATTAACTGGATTAGTTGGAGGTGTTATGTCTGGTTCGGAGCCAACGTTAACATTTACAGTGAAAGTCTCCGATAATCTGCTAAGACCGGCTCGGTTCCTGGCTATTACGCACCAAGTATGTGCTCCATCACTTAGAGGTGAAAATGGAATACAATATGTCCATTGGGGTGGAATATTGTCGACACATAGTTGATTATCTATCCATAGTTCGTATTCAACTAATCCGCTAGCATCATCGATTGAAGGAGCCCATGAAAAAGTTGGGGTTGCTGACGATACAGTTGCTTCATTTGCGGGAGAAATTAAATCAAAATTGCTAGGCGCTAGCGAGAACTTATCTAATACTCTGTCGGCTCCATCAATAAAGCTCACGGTAAGTTGCTCAGGTGATATCTCCAGGCGGGTCGAGCCAGCGAAGTTAATATATGCAGGTATAGTACCTGATTCGCCATCGATATTCTCCAATTCCTCCACGCCGCTGTAGGGAGTTTCCCACCCAAAGGGGGCGTAAGAAAGGTCA
The DNA here is from genome assembly GCA_029907255.1 of Armatimonadota bacterium. Classification (NCBI taxonomy): domain Bacteria; kingdom Bacillati; phylum Armatimonadota; species Armatimonadota bacterium. Next base: position 143,754 of record JARYMF010000003.1, on the reverse strand, counting down.
TAACTCATTGTCGAATTAATCACATAGAATATTCCATCTTTTACGTAACGGTTGTATACATGTCTATGGCCCTGCAACACAAGACGAACTCCATATTGAGTAAAGATTTGATGCAAGGTATCGGCATTTTTTAGAACCCACCAATTATGTATTTCCTCTAAAGGGCTCATTCCCTTTATAAGATAGTGAATTACTGCAATCTTCCAAGGCTTGTTTGTACTTCCTAAATCTTGCTTTAACCAATCTAACTGCTGGCTGCTGATTGTTCGGTCAATAGATGCAGAATCCAGAACTACAAAGTGCGCAGGTCCATAGTCAAAGGAGTAGTACATTTCAGAGGCACCGTTTGTAGGCAGTGTCAGTTCTTCCTGCCAAGCCTGAGCGCAGGTTGTTGCAGATACATTATCATGGTTGCCTGTTGTTAAATAAAGCGCCGGTGACCAAGAGCTAGGATTAAGCAGCCCAAGGAATAATTGCCATTCGAACTTTGCTTCTTCTTTTGTCGGGTTGACGCCGGGTATAAATTGTGCGAGTTCCGTATTGTCGCCTGCTGTTAAAAGTATGTCGCCACGTCTCCCTATTACCTGACCGATTGCATAACTATTAGAGCATTGTTGAAGGTCGCCGATAACGTCAACTGTTATTGTATCGTCAGGAAGTGGAATTCTGAACTCAGAATCCTCAGTAATTATTGAATTGTTGGGATTGCTAGAATCAATGCATGTCAATCTATAGTGGTAATTTTTTCCAGCTTGAAGTCTAGTCAATACTATCTCATGGCGTGAGAGATTTGATGAGTTTGCGGTCATTCCATATTGGTTTGTTTCACCATATTCTACTGTTACGTTTGAAGTTCTATTTGTACTTACTACAATTGTGGCGGAGGTAGGCGTAACACATGTCAGATGTCTATAGTTGATTTCCAGAGAAGCTGTATTCAAGCGAAAAGGAGTATCAGCACGAGGCAAATGTGTTAAATTACCCCATCCTGTTATGGCAATTGAACAGGAGGTTGAGCCTCCCCAAGTTAATGGTGATAGTGTTTCTGAGGTGGTTGAGAAACATCTTATTCTATAGCAATTATATGCATCCCCTCCATATCCATCTTCATATAACCATATACGGTAAGTTCGACCTGCAGTCAATGTTACTGGGGATGTTAAATCATGGCCTACCCAGTAGCAGTTTGAAAACCTTGAACTGGATCGTGGAAAATCAGCAGGGGTGCAAAATACCTCATCTACAAGAACTTCGCCTGACTGCACGTCTTTGATTACTATGCGACAAGAAGCTGTTGGACTACCTGCCAATCGCATAAGAAATGATATGCGCTTGATGATAGCAGTATTAGTGGCTACGAACTGTTGACCAAAGCCGGAGTTAGAGCCACTGCCGTATATAAGCTGGTCTGTACAATTAGTATAAACTTGACCATAAAATTGGCCTTGTCCAAAATTTAGAGCAAATATTGGGTCTGCATTCTTATGCATGACCCAACCGTTCCCATAATCAGTAAGAACAGACATGTCAGCTTTATCATGGCCTGCAGCATAAGCAAAAGCCACATAATTTTGGCTGTTGGCGACACCTGACTCATAACATATTACTAAATGGTATGCTGTTCCTGCTGATAATGTGTATCCCGGCAGTTGAATAGGTTCAAAAGTTCCACGCCCAGCTGGCAAAAATGTGGTTGTAACCGGCACTTGTCCCGTTGAAAGCCAAGATCCCGACGGCAAACCGTCAATATCTGCTTGCAAACCAACGCGACATATGGGGATGCTACCCTTGCCATCGGTCGAATAAATGTATACTCCATACAAGGTCTTGCCGTTGAGGGACGGAGGAACTACAAATCGGTAGGATATCTTTTTTGCTGGATTATTAATATAAAGCCTTAACTGTGCAAAGGAAGCGTAATTAATCTCACAGCCGTATGTTGTCGCAAATACCTTGTTTGCGAGAATCAAACAAATAACGACTGCCACCAGCCCTAGTTTGGCGTTTGTATTCCTCATTTTTACAGTCAGACAAGTTCTAAACATACTACCTTACAACAGTTTGCTGAAAGTTATTGTTTCATTTTATTTTGCATCTTGCTTACCGTCAACTAGTAGATATGCTAGTTTGTTAAGAATAGCTTGCAAACAACTTGCCCCATTCAGTTTCCATGAACTCGCGAATAGCCTTTTTCCCCTTTGTCGGATACCAATACCAATCATGGTATATCGTTGACGCAAGAGGAGCCCAAAACACAAGCGGTGAATGTAAAAGTAGCTTTTCTAATGGCTGCAGCCACCCCTTTCTGATAATTTGGTCCCCCAAGATAACTAGGCTTTTCTTTGTTCGAAATCCGAAATTAACACCTGATATATCCTCTCCAACAACCTTAATCTCACTTGGATTGCCGCAACCTAGTCCCATCTCAGTAGCCATTCGTATATATGGAATTTCCATGGGCTCAAATCCCATCATTTTTGCTGCTATTGCGTCGATAGCCACTGAATCTCCGCTCGCTAAGATAAAATTTTGTATTTTTGGTTCCATTGTTCGCGGCCCCGCGCCATCGCCACAAACGGTGCCGTCCATCACAGCAAAAACGCCTGGATGCAGTTCTTTTTGCATTATCAGTAGGTCGACAAGCACTTCGTGGATGTACTTATGCGCGTAGTGCCGAACTTCTTTCAAAAGACCACCAAACGCATTTTTAATCGCACCTGTAGTTATGCTGTGACCGTGCGTCTTTACAGTGGGAAGATGAAGGACGTTTTTACCAATGAACATTTTTGGTATTTCAATACCTTTGGGGAAGATTTTGTCCAGCATTAGCAAAGGTGTTTTGAACTCGTATTTAGTCCATTCTACGTCAGTCAGCGGCACAAACTTAAGCCCATATTTGTTCAACACAGGAATCCATTTATTGTTCTTCGCCCCAAGTCGCGGATTAGTAACAACAGTTTTATTTTCCACAGGGATTAACTTCGTGGTATCCCAGCCATCGTTAAGCATTGTTCGAATTACCCCCTCAAGCTGCCAAGGCGCCGTTGAGCATGCGGGAAAGAATTTCGTCCATGACAAGTTTAGCTTGAGCAGGGTATCGTTTTGGCTTGATAAGTAATCTTTATAACCTGCTAGGTGCATTAGCTTTTCATAGTCATCAAGCACCGTAGCAGGACTTGTTCTCAATACTGCAACCGTTGACATTATTTTTTCCTCCCACAAAAGCTAGTGTTTTGAAAAGGATGGCACCTAATTATATCATGAGTCTAATTATCCGCTATATTTTCGCTTCGAAAGCCGTTACAGAATAAGCAGGGAAAGTATATGTAAATGAACGCCCTGCATCTATTGAAGGATGGTAGCGAAACTTAATCGCATAAGACTCCTCATTATTTTCATAAGGAGAACCGCTGAAATCCCTTATTCGGAAACTACATCCTTCGATTGGAAGGTTTATCGTAGCAGTTAGGTCTGAATCAGCCCGATTAACTACTACCAGGCTTATGTCCTTCTCGGTCTCACCCTGAAAAGCACAGACATAAAGCCACGGATGATTCGACTGCGTATCAAGTACATATTTCAGCGCACAATCACGGACAAGCTTAATCCCTAACCCCGTCGGCCGAAGCCTGGGATTAGTGGAAGAATTAATCATATATGAATACCCAAGTTTATATGGGAAAAAGCCTGTATGATATGCTGCGAAATCCCAGCCACCCTTTAAAATTTCGCATTGCGTTATGGCGGCACGAAGTCCATTTATATGGCAAGTTAATAGCGATGGATGAACGCCTGAAAAGTCCCATTCAGTGAGGCCGATTTTCTTCCCTGGAAATTTCTTTCGCAAATATTCCGCATACTTGCTTACCAATTCCGGCATCCAAAGCCCTGCATTAATCATGATATGCGCAGGGCCATCTGATTTATTGGGTTCGCAGTCGTAGCTAGTGTAAAAATGAGAAACTATTCCATCGTAGAGATCAGTATTTTCAGCAAGAGCTTTTTCAAAGTCTACACTGCCAACCATTCCAATCCATGCGTACAATTTGCCACCAGCTTTGCGCACCGGGGCAAAGTGCTTTAATATGTCAATATAGGATTCGCCCGGCATGCAAACACGTATGAATTTCTCTACTGGAGCTTCTGCAAAAAGCGTGCCATGCGAATGAAGGCTCAATCTTATGTAATATAAGCGGTCATCTGAAATCAAAGAGTTGTTATCGCCTGCTTCTTCTCGAATTGACCTTTTACCCCAGCCTTCTAGACGGCGCCAATCGAAGGTAATTCTATTCAGCTGTCCGGTAGCAAGGAAGTGAGGACGCCTATCAGTTTCCCATCCATTCACCCATTGGTTGAAGTTACGCCACTGCCGTGTGGTTTCATCCCAATATTCATAATTGAGCCTGATGCTTCCTGCTGTCTTCTCTTTCGGTATGTTTGCAAGTTCATAAATAATTTCATTGAACTTCCACCGAAAGCCTAAATAAAGATACTTGCCGGGCCCGAAGTCCAGCTTGAAGTTCATTTCTTCGCTCGAAAGGCTATCGGGAATGCCATTTTCACGCGGATAAACCTCTTTAGCATGTTTGGCATTCCAAAGCGCCACACCACTCCCTATTTGTATATACGATTTGCCATCATACCACCAGCCTTCGGTAAAAGATTGAGGGAGAGAAACCTCGTTGCCTGCTTCGTAAATGGCTCTAAGACCAATTGCACCATCAGGTTTTTTGTAGTTGTTGTTAAACCTCACCCACTCTACTGCATGCTCAGCATCCCATCTGGAATCGCGTTCCCCCATGCAGTTCAAAATACAAATAAAAAGGGGGTCTTTCGTGCAAGCGGTGTAAAAACTTGAATAAAGAAATGATTTCGCATTTCCACGTCCTTCGCGCGCATACCAATAGTTACGATTTGGGTTCGCCTGCCATGTCGTTTCGCCATCCCAATCTTTCTCAGTACACCGATATCCATATCGGTAGGTATTGAATTTAAGCGCTCGCTCTAAATCAAAAGCTTTAGCAGGCCAGTCAATTCCTGGGTGTGAAGTATTTATTCCGAAGCAGTCAGAGTTTACCGTGGATAGAACTTTATTAGTAATATTAATAGTTGGTTGAATCTGGGTGATTAAGTCTTCTGGGTTTGTAGAAATTCGTATATCTCCAATTTCCAGCGACCCACCCAGGTTGACTCCAATGGTACTAAAGCCGCCAATCTCAACCCTGGAAATCATTCCTTCGCCCATGTCTACGCCGTCAAGACAGTATATCTTGGCATTGTCCACATAAAACCTTACAAATCCTGCGTCACCTTTTCTGAAACCAATGATATACCGATATTTTTGTCCTGGCCACCATGGATAGCCCGTAAGATGGGTTCTTGTGTAGATGCTTGATTGTGGTTGGCTTGCTAGTTCTACTAGCTTTGTTTCACGCAATCGCATCTCTAATAGATTCTTTCCGTCATCACCAACCAAGGCGAAAGGTCTTGCCCAATCGCAATCTGGCCTTGCGTTCAAAATTCGAATAGCAAATGCGACCCATATCTCTTCTACAGGCTTTTCAAGAGTATACCGAAGGAATGCGGCGCTCTCGGAGTAAGGAATATCAACTTTAATTGTTCGGCCGCTAGGAACCAAGTCGGATTGTATAATGGAAAGGCTCCCCCCACCTGCTTCGTGTGCAGACCAACCTGGATGGTATTTGATAATTTCAGCAACTCTTGAGGCACTGCCAATATCTAATGCTTCAATGGCAGCAAGCATTTGTGAAGGGGCAGTAAAAAGTATTATTAGATGCAAAAGTAGGAGGGTTTTTATATATGTGTTCCGTGTCTTTGTAGTGCGCTTTTTCACTAACGCATTATTCATGGAGCATCCTTGGAGTCAACAGGAGGTTGTAATTTGCTTTCAATTTTTGCAGTTGGAGAATGAAGACTCCTTTCATATACCTCTTGGTACAGTGCAAGGGTTTTTTGAGTAACGCTGTCGTAATTGTATTCCTTAACACCGAGGGCTTTTGCCTTTTCACCAAGATTTCGGGCCAGCTCAGAGTTCTTGATAATTTTGTCAAGCGCTTCACAAAGGCTTTCAACATTCTCGCTCTCAAAAATTATGCCCGAGTCTTGAACAACCTCCTTGTTTGCAGGAATATCGCTTGCAATGACGCAGTTTCCATATGCCACAGCCTCTAGTAGTGTTACAGGTAACCCTTCGATAGTGGACGGGTGAACGTAGCAGTAGGCATTTGAATAAAGTTCTTGCAGAGTTTCGCCATAAACATAGCCGGTAAATATCACATTGTCTCCAGCCATCTTATGGAGGCTTTCAACATAGTCATCAGAATGACTTGATCCACCTGCAACAACAAGTTTCATTTTTGCTCCTAGGCGCTTGTGAGCTTCCAAAAGAAAATGACAGCCCTTCTCTGGAACAAGTCTTGCAACAAATAGGATGTAATCTCTTTCGCCAAGTCCGTATTCGCGTATCTTATTTGGTGGCCTAATTATGGGATCTGTAACGGCACTTGGAATATAATTAACAGTCTTTCCGTACTTATACTCCAAATATTTTTTGAGATATTTGGAGACAACGATTGTTGCATGTGGAAAAACCACTGAGGCATACTCACCAAACTTTAGGAATAGCTTGGCTTTGCTCCCCCACTTTTCGCGCTGCCAATCAAGACCGTGTACAGTTACTACAGTTCGTTTCCCAACTAGACGAGGGAAGGCAGATAAAGTCGAAGGCCCAATGGCATGGTAATGCACAATATCGTAATCCTCAAGTAGAAGATGCATAGTTGCCATAAATGTATGTGTGATAGCATCTAAGTTTTTTGTTGCTATTGTGGGGAGCTTCTTTAACCGTACTCCTTTGTAATATTGTTCGTCTGTTGTAGTATAGTAAGGCCGGCAGTACACGGTCACTTCGTGTCCAAGATTAACCATGCGAGTGGAAATTTCTTCGACATGATGTTCGATTCCACCCCATGTAGCCGGTATGCCTTTTGTCCCAAGCATTGCAATCTTCATTAAGGCTATCCTGAAAACCAGGTTTTCTAATTTCTACACTTCTTATTGGATACCTGCAACCCGCCGGTAAATATCGAGCGTTCCGCTGTAAAAAGCATCGGGAGAGAAATGCTCTTCCATTTTGCGACGTCCCGCTAGCCCCATTTCTACCCTTCGTTTTTCATCCGAAAGAAGCTTTAAAATCTTATCTGCCAATTCAGCGTCATTTCCTGGCTCGAAGAGATATCCGTCTACGCCTTCGCAAATCAATTCAGGAATTCCACCAATTCGCGAGCCAATCACTGGTTTGCCGCATGCAAAGCCTTCTAATACAGTCCTTGGGCAGTTCTCATACCACTCCGACGGGACTACAACAGCCAATGAATCTTCTATTAGATTAATTAGGTCCTTGCCAGCCTTAAAACCAGCTAGAACGATATTATTAATATTTTCCTGCTCAATCATAGATTCTATTTCTGCTCTAGCTTCACCTTCGCCAGCAAAGCAAAACCTGACGTTCGGTAGTTTTGCCGCTGCCTTTGCTAACGTAAGCACTCCTTTTTCCTTTGTGAGCCTCCCCATATAAAGAACATGGCCACCATTTCTTGATGGTTTGAATTGCGACAACTCGACGGCAACATGTTGGGTGATAATTTTGTCTGCGGGCACTCCAGACTTTATCATCTTTTCACGCAGGAAATCGCTTGGTGAGATGAATAGGTCTACACAATTGTAAACCTTAAGTATCCTATGAATATAAGCTTCCAAACAGCAAATTAGACTGTAAACAAGCGAGTCTTTTACACATTTATATCTAATAGCATTATAGAACCTTGCACCAATACACTTGTCGCAAACTTTGTCCCTAACAAACATCCTAATTGCTGGGCATATTAGTTTATAATCATGCAGAGACATTACAATTGGTATATCTTGCCTTTTTAACCCATGAATTATGGAAGGCGAAAGCTGATGGTAAATATTATGTAGATGCGCAATGTCAGGCTTTGTGTCTTTTATTAGAAGGTCTATTCGCTTTCTAGCCTCGACCGAATATATAATCCTGAATGCTTCCTCTATTTTGCGTTTTAAGCCATACGATGTTCCTTCTGAATATTCGACGTTTGGCATGAAGTACTTAGAATACGACGATTGCCAGTTGTCAGGGTGCTCCATAGAAAAAATTATGACCGTATGCCCAGCTTCTTCAAAGCGGCGGGTCATATCATAAACCATCCACTCAGGACCGCCCACAGGACGGTAAAACTTGTTGCAAAGCAGGATTCTCATATTAACTTATACCTTTGCCGCTTTCCCACATTCGGAGGTATCTTTCAGCTACGTCATTTATATCGCATTTCTTAGCGGTAAAGTTCCTGCAGGCGTTACTCATGCCTTGTAAGTCGTCGAAGTCGGCTGCACGAATCAAAGTCTCTGGTAGATTTTCGAATGATTGTGCCACAAAACCCGTCTTGCCGTGAATTACTACCTCGTCAACACCGCCAGCGGCTGTCGAAATAACTGGCGTTCCTTTACTCATAGCTTCGAGCCATGTAAGAGGTGGAGCGACTATTACGTCGGTTCTAAGAAGGGGCGAATACAAATAGTCTGCGGTTTCCAGAAGTTCTGAAAAGTGTTCAATATTTGTTTCTATTAGGATTCCTTCGCATTCAAGATGCTTGTATTCAGGCCGGAAGCTTCGCGGCTTGAATGCGAAAATAAAGCGACAGTTTGGTCTTACAGCGACTACTTTCTTGGCAACTTCTACGGCTGCTAGAAAGTCAGCTTCTTGTATTTGTTGGATGAATCCTGTCCAAAGGATGAGGCGGCCATTGGGTGGCACGCCGTATTCTTTACGAATAATGGCTTTCTTTTCCTTGCTTAGTTCATCCTTGCTTATTTGAACTCCCCATCTGATAACCTCTATCTTTTGTGCGCTTATCCCTAATTGTAAGAGTTTTGAGGCATATGCTTGGGAGTATGGGATTATCTTATCAAGCTTGCTCATGCAAAAACGAAGGTATTTATCGTAAAAGTGTCCCCTTGGGGCATAAGCCATCGCCGAATGAGTAACCATTACGTCATTGAGTGTGCGTTTTATTAGGGGCATTGAAGGGCCCATGTTATCCATGAAATGGACTACGTCTATCTTTCTCTCTCGAACAAGCCGACGTAGCCTTGGTAGCCAAAGCATCGTTGTCAATAGAAGTTCGGCAATTTCTTGCGGAGGTGAATGTTTATGCTGATAATCCATGAGGATACCACTGCCTGCAAAAAACCGACCGCGATTACCTAAATGGAGCGGCCGTGGTGCGCTGTGGTATGTGACTGGACAGCTGTTAATCACTACATTCTCGCTACCCTCGCGGTCGTTGACGGAAAATACGTCAATACTTTCGCACCGACTAGCCAACAGCGGTATTAGGCGTGTGAAAAAGTTCTTGTCCCCAGCAACAATCCAAGGAAAGAACCCAACGCCTATTAGAACCAATCTCATTCTGCCACTCCTTTGCCTGGAAGTGGACACCCGAGAACCTTGAGGTAAGTCTCGTAAGTTTTTGCTGCGATATTCGTCCAGGAGTAAGTTGTTTCGTTGAGATAGTCTATGTACGCCGACATCTTTGCTTGCAGTTCGCTGTCCCGCAATACTCGAACTAGCGCATCGGCAATTGCCTTTGGGTCGCCGGGCGGTACTAGAAAGCCTGATTTACCGTCCTCTATGACATCTGGCAAACCACCAACAGTTGTTGCAACAACAGGTTTCCTGAACGTATAAGCGACTTGAAGCACGCCACTTTGATATACGCCTAGGTAAGGCAAGCATACGACGTCAGCAGATAAGAATAATTGCTTTACCTCCTCCATTAGAATATGTTTTGGCATAGCTAGCGTTCGGTTTGAGATTCCAGTACTTTCTATTAAGGACACATAATCATTCCAATTAATCTTATGTGGAAGTCCAGCGATTATGAGATAAGCATTGGGAATATCTTTTAAAACCTGAGGGAATGCTTGAATCAGGTATGGGACTCCTTTGCGTTCTGTGATGACTCCAAAATATAGAACAACTTTTGCATCCGATGGTATGCCGAGATTTTTTCTTGCATCTCCCGGACTTTTTACAGTGTCATGAAAAACCGAAATATTGCCCATTGGTACAATGGATACCTTCTTTTCCGAAATGCAAAGCAGGTCCGTTAGAAGCCGTTTGCAGTAGTCATCGTGTGCAATGATATGGCTTAGAGGTTTATAAAGTGCTTTCATTATATATTTATGGAAAGGTTTAGCATTATGTGGAAGAACATCGTGGGCTGTTACGATTACTTTCGCGGTAGACTTTGAAAGAAGCCTGAAGAAAACTAAATCAAATGGCCAATAGAAATACATCTGATAGTGCACAATATCAGGACGGTTTCTGCGAACATAGCTCAAGAGTTTGAGTGCTTCGATAGGGTAATTGCGAGTACGCGTAAACATTGGTTCTACGTTAAAAAGCCGTTCTTTATCCGCCGTTTCAAAGTTTGGTTTTGTCGCCATAGTGACATCTGCATAATCAGATAATGAATTGCATAGCAAGTAAGTATAATGGTTGATGCCTCGAACGCCCCTTGGTTCAACCATTAAAACTTTTAAGCGATCTCCATTTCTAACGCTCATTCTCTCCTACCCCAATAGCTCATCGTATATCTTTAGAAGACGCTGTGCGATGATATCCCAGTCATACTTTTCCTCTACTAGTTTTCGTCCATTTTGGATTAGCTTATCTCGTAGCGATTGATCATTTAGAATGCGAATTACATTTTCTGCAAACGTTTTTGGCGTGTCGGCAATTAGTATGTTTTTGCCATTAGTAACATCTAAGCCTTCGCAACCTATCGAAGTTGATACTACCGGCACACCAAATGCCATGGATTCCAATATCTTGAGTCTTGTACCTCCCCCAGAACGAAGAGGGACGACTGAGACTGCAGACCTTTCGTAGAAAGGTCTTACTTCGGGCACATTGCTGAATAACGCAACACCGTCCACACATGCGAGGGCTTGTACTCTTGGTGTTGGCGCTCGACCTACTATGTTGAGCTTGATTTCTCTATCCTGGGTTCTTATTAATGGAAAGATCTTTTTAACAAAGTATTCTGCACCGTCAATGTTTGGCGGATAGCAAAGACTCCCAATCATCAGCAGTTGTTTTTCTTTACTAGGGACAACAGGTGTTAAGAGTTTTGAATCTACTCCATTTGGCACTACCTCAACATCTACCATTGGTGCCATTTTTCTAGCAATCTTTGCTTCAATCTCCGACATGGCAATACATTTATCCATTCGACGCATAGACCGAGGCTCGAACGATTTCATAACCAGCCAGTCAATTAAATAGCGAACTTTGTTCTGACCTATTGGTTCGAGGAAGAATTGGCGCTTTATTCTGACTGATTCTATGTCTATTAATGTCAAAATCTTTTTATGTGCCGAGTTTTTGGGAGCGCAGTGCGCATATTCCGACATATAAACATGCTCGGCTTGAATAATGTCGAAGTTTTGTTTAGATGTTATTTCGCGGACTTTCGCTTCGAGAACAGGAACGAAATGATATGATTCGCAAAGTGGCCTCCAGCGCGCCAAGTTGCTGATAAAGCGCCGCATTAGGACAGGAGCGCTAAACTTTGGCGCATGAACAACATGGACGCCTTTGCAGTATTTGCGCATCTCTTGAACACCAATTTCTTCCTCTTCCTTTCCGTGCAGAAAGGTAGCTAAATAAACGTTGTGGTGTTGGGCTATTCGCTTTATAAGATTATATTGTCTGAGTTGGTCGCCACCTCTTACAGGATACGGCATCTCAGCCGAAATTATCAGGATTTCAGCCATGTCAACTTGCCTTTCTTAGCAAATAGACGTTTGTTTCTGCAATTGGGCCAAGAATCGGAAACACAGCCGCTATGTATAGCCCAGCTTCAGCTGCTTCTTTCTTTACCTGCTCGTATGCTGCCGGGTTCCACGGTGCATGGGGCGGTTTGAACAAGTATTTTATCCGCCTTTTTATCCCTGATATTGACCTTGGATTGCAATGGGAAACAATTACCGCTAATCGGCTTACGCGCGCCATTTCTTTGAGCACATTAACGCGAATATTAGGAGGCAGGTGGTTCATTAGCCGAATCGAGGTAACAGCATCAAACTCTTCATTTTTATATGGTAGCTTCTCCGCATCAGCCTCATCGAGCGATTCGAGGTTTTCGAACTTCTCAAGAGCCTTTTGTGCCAGGTTGAGCATCCCTGCCGAAATGTCGGCGCCGACTGTGCGGTATCCAAGTTGAAGAAGCAAAGCAGTTATTCGGCCAGTGCCGCAGGGAATATCTAGCACTCGACTTCCCGGTGGAACGACTGCTAGGGCATGGCAAACGGCGCGCTTCTCCAGCCAGTCTGTTATACGTCCTTTCAGGCTTTTGAACCGCGCGCTATCATATGTCATTACCTCTTTTTCATCTTGGTAGGCGGTTTTGGCGCGATATCCAGCAGAATTAGCACTGTTTTTTTCCATATCCCTCACCAAATTCTTTAACACTCAAGGGCCGCACGTATAAGAAGCCACATCTGGTCTATTCTCGATTTTGCCTTATGGCGTTCACTGCTTCGTAGAGTAAAAATCACAGCCCACTTTGCCAACCTAATACCTGCTACTAGTGCAATGGCAAGTCTCAATACCAAAGCTGAAAAAAATCCATAGTGTTTGTGAATTAGACGGCATTTGCTTCGATATTTTTGTGCAAGCATCCTCGATGATGACTGTTTTGTACTTTGACCACCATAGTGGACTACCTCAGCTTCTGCTATATAATAAAGTTTCCAACCTGCCTTCCGAATCCTCATTGCCCAATCAATGTCCTCAGCGTATACAAAGAACCTTGGGTCCTGGAGGCCTATTTTCTCCATTACCTCCCGCCTAACGATAAAAGAAGATCCCCATAAGATGCATTGAACTTCTTGGCTGGTGTTATAATCAATGGGTTTTCCAAACCTATCTTTTTGCAAAGCTTCTGCCGCATTACCGAACAAAGGTGCCAAAGCCTCTACAAGTTCCGTCTTAAGTGATGGAATACTGCCGCAAAATTGGGGATGCTTGCCTCCATCCGGCAGAACTAGTTTTGGAGTAGCTCCACCAACGTCCGGATGTTCATCCATAAACCGCACCATGGTTTCTAGCGCTCCCGGTCGGACAATTGTGTCGCTATTAAGAGCAAGCACGTATCTTCCGGTGCTTTTAGCCAGGCCCTGATTTGTAGCGGCAGCGAGTCCTTTGTTTTCATTGTTGACGATTAGATTCACATTGGGGAACTCATGGCGAATCATATCAACACTGCCGTCCGACGAATTGTTGTCGACAACCCAGACTTCAAAGCAAATGCCATGAGTGCCATCGAAAATTGACTGCAAACACTGCCGAGTTAAATCCTTTGTGTTGAAACTTACAATTGTTATTGAAAGATCCGGATTCTCCTCAGTCATTTTTGCTTTCATAATGAAGTGCCCACCTGGTAGCGCTAGAATATAAAACTATCTGAAAAGACCGCGCTGTTCTAACTCCGAAGTTGCCGCCGCCAGCAAATCTTCTGATTCCTCGCTCATTGCCCAATTAATAAACTCTCTAATTCCATCCTCAAAAGAAACTTTCGGCTTATAACCCAATAACTTTCGAGCTTTTTTCAAGTCGGCATAGCAATGGCGTATATCGCCAACCCTGTACTTCCCAATGACCTGGGGCTCCACCGAGGCGCCCATCACACGAATCATTACGCGTGCTGCGTCAATTATGGAAAGCGCCGTTCCGCTTCCTACATTTACAATTTGATAATCGGCATTTTCATTGGTCATCGCTAGCATGCATGCTTGAACAACGTCGTCCACATGGACAAAATCTCGGCTCTCCAAGCCGTCTTCATAAATTAAAGGCGGCTCCCCATTTTTAATACGTGATGCGAATATTGAAATAATCCCAGTATACGGGTTTATAAGCGATTGGCCGGCACCATAAACATTAAAGAAACGTAATGCAACTACTGGGATGTTGTAGGCGCGTCCTACACAGATGCAAAGTTCCTCTTGATCTCTTTTAGAGATAGCGTAAACTGACCCTGGGCGAAGCGGCTTATCCTCATCTGTTGGCATTGGCTCTGCAGTATGACCACAGGATGGGCATTTAACTTCCCATTCGCCCGCGGCTAACTGCTCTTCTTTTCGCAGGTCGGGATAAACTGGTCCACACAGCGGACATAAGCTCTTGCCCTCACCATAGACAGCTCTTGAGGAGGCAAGAACAATGCGCTTGACACTTCCACGTTCGGCAGCCAGTATGTCAAGCAACTGTGCAGTACCGCCAACATTGCAGTCAATATATTCCTTTATCTTATACATTGACTGCCCCACGCCTGTTTGAGCTGCGAAGTGGAAAACAATTTCTACGTCCTCGAGCGCACGCCGCACTATATCAGCATTGCGAACGTCTCCGTAAATGAACTCCACATCCTTTGGCAAAATTCGGCGAGGGTCCGGATTTTCTCCATGAACCTGGGTAGTCAGGTTGTCAAGGACACGTACAGTATGTGAATTGGATAGCAGTGCCTTTACCAACCGCCTACCTATAAAGCCTGCTCCTCCGGTTACCAAGACTTTCATGTTATATCTCCTCCTAATAAAGCTGTCCTTCCGTGTAGATTTTGTATATCTCTGAGGGCGTTGAAAGCATTGCTCTTCTTTTTGTTATGAAACCAAGAAACCTCTCAGCGGTTGCACGGCATTGTTCAATCTTGCTCGCCCTGAGAAGCACAAAACATGGCCACGTTTTCCCCTCTGCCTCCATTTGCCGCCAAGTTCTCTTTAGATCCCATAAGCTATTGGCATCAAGCACCAACCCATCTTCATAGCGCATAAGGTCCGTCATACCCAAGGGTATCTCTAGGACACGAGAATCACCAGGCGCTTTTGAGTCATCATATGAGTGAAAGTAAGGCTTCAACGGTGCTTCGTTCCAATTATTGTGCGAATACTTAACATATTTCCCGACATTGTTCATGCTTATGACAAGACCTTGGTTTTCGGCAATTGGCGTAATCCACTCGTTCATGCCGAAATAGCCCATCATCTGAGAGCTGATGTTAAAGCCGCGGGAACGTAGAAGTTCGGCATGTTCATTTATAACTCTTTCCATATGCTTCGAATAATAATAATAAAAACAGCTTCCATCTGGCTCCTCTTCATGAGGATGCAAACCAATTTCTCCCCCGCCATCTTGCACCCTTTGCCACAGATTAAGATATTCGCTGTTATTAAAGAAAGGATTGCTATGGTTTCTCCTCATAAATGGGGAAGTATGGATGAAAAATACTCCTTTTCCACCACAAACCTTTAGTACAAAATCGACTGCCAAAGAAACCAGTCTTTTACTTTGAGCGTGGTCGTAGGTGCACAATCCTTCATATGGCTGATAACCAGGGAAATCACATTCCACCGCAAGGACTACTTGCCTCTTGCCATTCATGAGTTTTCCTCCGCTTCAATAGGAACAACTAGAATCCGTTGTGTACAAATTCCGCCACGCTGCCATAAAGCTTTGAGTGTGACATCGAATGCCAGGCGTGCATCCTGGAGCTCAACCGCTGATGCGCCAAGACCGTGTGTCCCCGGCAAAAAACGGACTTCATAGCACTTGCCGCTTTGAGTTTTCACCATGACGGAAGTGATTGTTTCGCCAATTTTCTCACTTTCTATTAAACTAACCACCGGTGAGGGGAATCGTAGGATTGGCATAAGCACTCGCTTAACATTTGCCGTATACGTAGAGGATTTTAGGGACACAACATATTCTTCTGGCGCCCGGTCAACTGAAAAAGCGAAGCCTTCTAGCGAATTACCTGGGCTTAAAATAAGTCTGCGAGCAGGACCCTCGTGTGGTACTGGTATAATATGAACGCTAGGCTTTTCTCGAAGTTCCTTAAGACGTTTGGCTACTGAAATGGGAAGCTTCTTCCATATTCTTTTCCTGATGGCGTGCGCCAGCGCACTCTTCAATTTTTGTATGCGATTGCTCTTTTTGGCAATGCTATAGACCGATACCTCTGCATAAAAGCTTACTTGCGAGTCACAACTTAAATGTGCACTTTCTTTGGGGGTCTCGAGCGAAACACCAGATGCTTCGAGCATTGCCAAGCAACCATTGATTAAAGCCCAGGTTACCATTGCCGACTCGCCACCCATATCGGTATAGGTGCCGTCTAAGCGTATTGGATATGTTTCCGAAATTCCACCTGTGTTGTGATTCTGAAATTTTAAGCATTGAGCGAGTACATGCTGAGCAACTTTGAACCAAAATTCATCTTTAGTATGGCTATAAAGCCGAAGGTAAAATTCGGCAGCTAATGCAGTATTCCAGGGCGATGCGTGGGGGCTGAAAGACTCTGCCATAGGATCTATAAGACCTAATATTTCGTTTGGCCCCGGCGTCCACCAAAAATGCCAGGTAAGCAGGTAATAGCCTAACGCTTTTGCAGTTTCAAGATACTTGCGGTCGCCAGTTGCCTCAAACAAATCGAGGTTGGCATTTCCAAGTGAACAGCCAGAAGTCGAGTCAGATTCATAATCACCAGCATCCCTGAGGTCGCCATAACCTCGGAATTCGTAATATGGCGGACGTGGGTTAACTGCCTCTGCAGCCTTCTTAGCAGCTTCTAGATAATGCTCATCATTAAGAAACTTATATCCTGCACATAAAGTTCTTATAGCTTCGCCTGCGCCGCCGACGGCCTTGCTGTTTGGACCTGTTCGGCATCGGCCTCGCATGCTATTGAAATCGGGAAATGTTGGGACATTAAATGGAAATCCTCCATCTGGAAGCTGAATTGCCAAGAACCAGTTTAACCCAGAACGGATTCGTTCACATGCATTCGATTTGCCCATTTTCATACAGTATTCGATTAAGCCTCTAAGCGTATAAGCCATTCCCCCGGGCCAGCCGCAATATCCTGTACCATAGCCAGTTGTATACTTAAGCTTGCTCATGTCACCATTTGGCACAAGTGCATTGTGCCAAACGCGCACGTCTCCTAGTTCAACTAGTCTAACAGATGCCTCATCGCTCAATAACTTATCTGCTATTTTTTCCCATCTCTCGATACGCCATTTGTCAGCGCGCGCCAATGACGCCAGCCGACATGCTTCAAAGCTGGGATAGCTATAAATTGGATCCCCAAAATCTGAAGGCGCAAAAGTCAAAAGAGTATCCGCATGGACACAATTGCCAGCGTCGAATGCACGGTCATAGAAACCAATTGCCATTTGAATTGCATCCGATAGGTCTTTTAGTCGGAGCTCACTGCCTAAGTGCTTGGAAATGTACCTGCGGACTAATTCCATCCAGCTATCTGCGCTAAGCTCTTGCACTGGAGGAACTTGTGCGTTGGATATAAAATCTTCTTCCTTCTCCCATGGACCAACAAATCCTCTCGATTTGCTTCTTAATAAATGCTTTACATCATTTCTGTACTCGAAGGTAACCTCTTCTTTCGTTGAGGCAACGCACAGCGACAACGGACGCCCGTCGCTTAAAGGCTCAAAAACCAGACCGATTGCTTCTTTTTCATATTGAAAGATTGCCATGGGAAGGTTTGCATAAATAGTCGAGCGATATGTGCGAGAGTTTTCGACGGTGTTATAAATCCTAAAATAGGCATAATTTTCACCAGAGTAGCTCTTTGCCGAATAAGTAGATGATGTGTTAGGTAGAGGTGAGGTGTCATACCACATTCCACCAACTAAGCTGTATACTGGCTTTGGCGGAAGCAATCTTTTGTAAATTGAGGACTTTCCCGACATAGTTTTCCTTATTTAACCAAGTACTTGATCGAATAGCCTAGCTGTCTTCTCACGCATTATTGCGCTGTCGAGCACTTCGGTTGCTCGACATCTAGCACGTCTGCCATATTCTTCGCGTTTTTTCTCGTCAAGTATGAGTTCTTTTAGGTTTTTGTATAGCCCTTGATAGTCTGCCGGAGCAAAGTACAATGCATCATCCCCCATTAACTCTGGAAGGCCTCCTGTGTATGAAAGCACTAGAGCCCTACCACATGCAGCGGCTTCATGTGTTACGTTTGATGTTTGTTCATACGCTTGAAATATTGGAATACTCGGGACTACCACGATATCAGCACATCGATATAACTGAGGCATTTTTTCAAAAGGAATACGTTCGTGAATCACTACTCTGTCGGCAATTCCCAGGTATTCAGCTCGCTTTGTGAAGTCCTTTCCTCCACGAGCTACTACAATGAACTTTACAGGGAAATCGCGAACTTCTGAATCCATTTCTAAAAGCTTGGCGGCATATAGATAGGTTAAAGCTCCCTTTTGCCAACCAAAATGGCCGATGAAAAGCACCGCAATGTCTCTTTCTGACAAGCCGAGTATTCCCAGCATATCTTTGCTCTTTGGAGCAGGATGAAACTTCTCAGTATTTACACCATGATAAATAACATGAATCTTTTCTTCTGGTATTCCTTCCATTAGAAGACAAGTCTTAACTTGATGCAAAACCGCAACTATTGCATCTGCTTCATGCAGGACTGCAAGCCGCTCTGCTCTGCGTGTTTCGCTGTGGTGAAAAAACCTAAGCGGCACGTTTTCAAAGTCGGAAACTACCACTTTAACTCCAGTTTTACGCTTCATTTGAATGCACTGATATGCAAACTTCATAGCTGATCCTGCAGGATAAAGAATCCCAATGTCTGACATTGCTTTTTCAAAGCCGAAAAAATACTGCTGGGTTTCCCATGGAATCCTGTGCCGCAGTTTTGGCACATGGCGAAGGATATCTCTCAGCGTCAATATCCTTCTGTGCTCTTGCTTAATGTCGCTTTCTCCTATATCACACTTCTTTGAACCAACTGCAATTATTTCATAACGAGGATCAAACCCCTCATATAAGTGGGAAATTCTGGCATGGCATAGTGCGCCCATTATCAAAGCAACTTTCATAGGTGAGCGATTCTTTTGTGAAGAAGCTAACAATTCCATTCTCAATCTCCTTTAATACTTAAACCAGGGCGGATAAAACTCATAGCAACTTTACGCAGTATTTTAATGTCCTCGCTATCTAGAACCCTAAAAAGCTGAATAGCACCAATATAGACTACGATTGCGCCACCGGTAGCCACGAATATTCCAAACCTTCGCAGGAAAATGATTGCCAAAGCCATCACAGCTGTTGCAAGTGCTGGCTTGCCAAACAGCTTTATCGGGTTGAAGCGTTCAGGACCGCTAAAAGCAATTAAATAGCACAATAAGTAATGTACATTTTCTGCAACTACCTTTGATACAGCCGCACCTTTATAACCATATTTGGGGATTAGATAGACAGCCAGTCCAACTGCTAAAATTGCTCGCACTACAACAGGCGGGAATAACTTAAGCTGAGCGTTACGAGCCGCTACCGATTGCTGACCTGGAAGAATCGGGAACGCGAAAACTCTGCTCCACATGAGAATTGCAAGTGCCGTACCTGATTCGGCGAACTTTTCACCATAAAGACCTACCATAAGAGGATTACTCAAAAGTAGAATGCCAATAGTAAACGGAAACCCGAAAACCGTCATGTACTTTGTGGCTTTTTCCAGCGCCTTGGCGTGTTCCTCTTTTGAGGTTTGAAACCTTCTAGATAAAATTGGAAACAACGCAATGCTGGCGTTATATGCAATCATTGTGACAATTTCAACCATTCGCCAGGCCGCGCCGTATATTCCAACGGTTCCTACATCTTTATAGTACTCTAATATTACGTAATCTGCCCTATCAAACAAGCTAGCAAATAAGCTTGTTATAAGAAAGGTTGAACCAGTCGCCAATAAATAGCTAGTAGTGGTAAGATTCGGCTTCCACGTGCCGCCTGCAAGCCTTGATATAACCCAAAGATGCAGTATGAGCGCAAGAATCAAAATTCCTACTGTTACCCATGCTACAGCTAGAATGTCATATTTTAGGGTGACTAGAAGAATAACTAAGCCAACTCTTATGAGGTTCGTCACAACAGAAATAACTGCCGAAGCATCTTGCCGCTCGATTCCAATAAGAACCGCCCGACAGCTTGCATTAAAACTCTCCGTGATTACCGTTGTGCACAGCAAGTATCCAACAGCAAGCTGAAGTCCAGAATAATTCCTAAGCTTAAGATACAAAACAATGCCCAGGTAGGCAATGGTGGAAGTAAATATTTTAATAAGGAAACCGCTTATTAAGTACTCTGAAGCTCTTGTCTTTTCTTTGGCTGTTTCTCGCGAGATGACATTGTCAACGCCAACATTTGCAACTGCAACAACAAGGCCGCAGAGCCCAAGTGCCCAATTGTATATGCCGAACTGCTCCTTGCCAAGCATTCGCGCTACATATACGCTTGAGGCAAGGCCTACCAGCAAATTAGCTAACTGAGCCGTTATACTTGCAAAGGAGTTCTTGACTGCACTTCTTGCGTCGTTACTCACAGTTTACCTGAGCTTAATTTTACAAACTTTACGTCCGAAACTTTGTGCTAGCTAATATGTTTAGGTTTTATAAAGTAAGCCTCAATTGTGGCGCTACTTCGCCGCAGGGCCATTAGCTTTGCAATCACTAATGCAGAACGCCTTGCAACCGCCATTAAGATCCTTCTCAGGGTCCACTTTTTCTTCCCTTCAGGTTGCAATATTACCTTCATAGTTTGCAGAAATTGAGAAACATCCTGTTCCCTGGCAAAGTATCGCGTCCATGCCGGCGCAAAACCAGCTTCTCGTGCCATGCGCTTTAATGTTGATTCCGAAAAGTGATAAAGATGGCGCGGGACATCAAGTAGCTGCCACCGTGGACCAAAGATTCGCGCTTGCGTGCTATTTATGTTTGGCACTAGAGCTACGAAAAGCCCTCCAGGTTTTAGCATGCGATATATCTCCTTAAGTGCTTTTGTTGGTGAATAAAGATGCTCAAGCACACCCCACATTGTTATCACATCAAAATGCTCACCTGGAAGATCGGCAGATAAGAGGTCTTTTTGAATTACTTCCAATCCATATTGCCTGCAGGCATGCTCCGCCGCTAAAGCGGAAATTTCAATTCCAAGTGTAGTCCAACCTTTTGCTTTTGCTTCTGCCAGAAATTGGCCAGCGCCGCACCCCATATCAAGAATACAGCCGCGAGGCACAAATTTTTCTATATCGCTGAGGCGTCTCCTTTCTAAGTATTTCAGCGACTGCTGAAGCCCACCCTCATGAAGGACTTCTAAACCATAATATTCATCAGGATAGTACTTTCCTATCACATCGGCTGTTGGTCTTGGGTTCACATATACTAAACCGCATTCCTTGCACTTGACTAGCGAAAATTCAGCTCCACCCGGGCTAAATCTATCAGGGACCTTGTACAGCAATACTGAATTACTGCTACCACAAAAGTCGCAGTTAACTGCTTCCATAGTAGAATTATTATTGTTTTTGGAAGCTTCAGATGGCAATTTATTTTCAACATTATGATTGAGGCACATATTCAAAGTTTCCAGAAGCTTATGAAATGTTAAGAGATCGTTGGGTTAACGAGTGGGCGACGTGGAATTGGCAGTTTCTGTGCCGCCTGATGAGCAAAAGCTTCAGCTTTAGCACGTTCCAATTTTAACATGACATCAATAATACCCCATGAAAGCGCCACAGAAAGCATTTGTGGCGGTTCGTGCAGTATATGCATACCTATGTTTGCCCGAATAAGAAATCCTATATAAGCTATGCCAAGTCCTAATGCCCATGCTTTATAGTATGGATTCTTTAGGCGTCTGTAAGCGCAAATGGCTCTAACGAGAAAAGCTATACTTAGCCAGATAAAGCTACCAAGTCCAAAAGCGCCGTAAACGAGCCAAAGTTCTAGATAGCTATTGTGAAGAGCAGAGTGCTCTATCAGTAGTTTTTGACCGCTTTTTAGAGTGATTTCATCATAATAGAAGGGTTTACCCGGACCTACGCCGAAGATTGGGTCTCTTAGTATCTGCGGCCATGTTCTTCGTACTTCCTCGCGGCGGTTTTCGAAGGAGGCTGACTCAAATGCCTCTTTGTTTATGAGTGACTGAAATCTGCGCACCATGGCAGGCCCAAATTCACTGCCTGCGGCTGACATTAAGTTTCCAACTACGAAACTAAGTAAAATTGAACTTACAAGCAAAATTGCAGTGATGCCTATCAAGCGTCCCCTAATGCCTCGGCCGGCAAGAATAATTAGCAAGACTGAACATACTGCAGCTGTAAACCAATAATTTCTTGTAAAGCTAAATGCCAATCCAATAAGCATGCATAAAAAAGCAATTCCATATATGAAGGCTGATTTCCCCTTTTGGCATGCGGTAAGATAAAGCACTGGAATAAATATCATTTGAGACAAAGAAAGGCCTGGTGGCAACGAGCGTGCAACTTCTTGTTCCTCAGGACTGAGTGGATTAACGAATTTTGGCGACCATTCTGTCCCGAAGAAAACGCGGTGCGAGGTGCCCAAAGCCGCTTGGACCACCATCAGTATTGAAACAATTACGCTCATTACGACTGCCGATTTGAGAACAACTTTTAGCTCACGTTCAGTCTGAAGCCCGAATGCTATTACGAAAAAGAATAGGTAGAAGAACAGCGGTCGGCATGTGTTATAAACTGTTTTGAAGTCAAACCAGCCCCTGGGATTCTGCAAATAATTAAAATAGCTGTTAGCCATTGAAATGATTATTGAGATGTAAAACACTACCAATGGCAAGGTAACAGGACTTCGTGGAAATATTGAATTGCGATTTGCAAGAAACCGCACTGTGCCCACACCGATGAGAGCAATCAATAAAGTCTCAGCACCCCACGGACCGAAGCCTCCAATAGTAATTACTTTTGGGAACACGCTGGCGTAGAAAATTGTTGCCACCATTATCAAAAGCAGGACAATGCCTACTTCAATCCGCCGCCATATAATGCCCATCAAACAACTTGCCAAGAAAATTGCAACTACTTTTGTAGGTGATAGAGAAAGTATTGAGCGAGCCAACAAAGCCGCAAGGGTAACTGCCAATATCCACGGGAAGATTAGCTTGAAGATAGAGAATAGGTATTGGACCGCTGGCCTAACAAACCGCTTATGGGCCCTACGCAGGAATTGGTAGAATATTCGCCAGGACGTTATAGGATGCCGCATAACGAAGTGTACTGCGGCGCCTGCAATCTTGGCTGATCGAACTGGATGCCTGATGATTGCATAGATGCCCTTAGCCGTATATCCAATCGGCAGAAGTATAACTCTCAAAAACGCATACAAAGTTTTTAGAAATGCCAAGAATCGTTTAGCCATAGCGCACGGTCAATTGTAATATTGGAGAAAGCAATTAATATTGTTTCCGCGTGAACTTGTAGTGCCAGGTTGATTATGCCAAGTGTCTTTTACAGAAAGGCTTGGTTAGACAAACACTTATTTCTTCAGCTCCTCCTGCACATACGGGAAAAGTAACCCTGCCAATTCCTTCACCTTTTTCAGAGTTGTTGCATCGTCGGACTGAACCATTGATGTAAATCTTACAAGCGCAGAAGGTTCAATTTTACGCCTTAATATGCGATAAAGATATAATTGTGTTTTGTGAGTGCCTAGGAATGTGGAAGTCATTCCTCTTGTACTGAACCAATATACTCCTGCGGACCTCCCAATGTACTCATTTTCCATTACGAAATACTTTGCTGTTATTGAGCTGCCGGATTTTATTGGAATTTTTGTATCGCCTTCTTCCAATATTGTCCATCCCGAACCCTGCAGGCATATTTCAGGTTGGTGAAAGATGCCTAAAGCCGTGCCATAGACGATTGCAATGCTTACTATGTTGCCATCCTTGTCAGTGTAATCGCGCCACAACAAACTGCTACCTGGAAGTTGTTTTTTAACTTCCTCGTCAAATTCACGGTCAACGCCAGACCAGGAACCAACCGTTTTAGGTATTCCCTCAAAAGAAGTAACTACTCTGCCTTCATGAGCAAAAGGTTTTACCATGCGGGCAGCAGAAAGCAAAATGGCGAAGAAAATAACTAGGAATATAACATTTGACTGTACTTTCGACAACCGACCCACCTCGACAGTAGTGAAAGAAAGACAAAGGCAAAAACAAGAACTATATATCCAGAATAATCATGGAAAGTATGCATAGCCTCATAACCCATGAGGTCGCCAACCATCCCAATCATTGCAACTCTAAGCGAATTTATGACAAGACTCAAGGGTAGTGTGGACGAAATAAGCACCAATTTACCCCAAAGAGGACCCTCTTTGATATAAGCAAAAAGCGTTGAGAATGCAAACAAAGATATTAACAGCCTGAACCCGCTACACGGTGCCCCGACTTCCACAGTAATATAAGGAAGATAGATAATTACCCCTGCTCTTTCTGCATTGAATCCAAATAGTTTTAACAGCCAAGTACCACCAATTGTCGAGAGTACTTGTATCTTGAAACTTATTTTTGCAATAAGGAAGCTTGGAATTACGCACATGAAAAATAGGAAGAGGAGCGGGAAAAGGAGCTCTCTTAGTATTTGCATACCGAAAAGAAGAGCCACCATGCCGCAGAGAATTATGGGGAACATCAACCCAGCAACGCTTCGTGCTTCGCCCCAGAGCGAAAGCAGCACAATAATACCCGCGGGGATAATGAAAAGCCAACCGCGAGTAGATGGTTTTATTTCTAGTTTTCTTAGCTCTTTCCTCTTTAGGTATATGATGAAAGCAGAAATTGGTGGTATCAGGAACCCATGTGAATAGTAGCTATCTTTAACTGTCCATTGCTGGTACCACCATTTAAAAACGGGCACATAGAGCACCAAAAGCAGGATGAGGCTTAGAGCAATTAGCAAATATGTAAGTAAATTCCAATCACTTGAGCTTTTAATTGTGCTGGAACTTTCAAGCCTTGTCTCTTTTTCCACCATTACTTCCCCGAACTTCGTTTATTGCTTATTTCTTCTGTAAAACTCTACAGCGCTGGCTACGCCCTCGGCAAACGATACTTTAGCCTTCCACCCTAATTGAGTCTTTGCTTTGGACGCATCGAAACAGCTCCTTCTAATTTCACCCGGGCGCTCGTCTGCATATATCGGCTCTTGAGAGCTTCCTACGGCAGCTCGAACGGTATCGAAGACCTCCTGGTCAGTAGTCTCTTTTGCTGTTCCTATGTTGAAAACGCCGCAAGCCGCACTTTGCATTGCAAGAATATTAGCCTCAACTACATCCTGGACGTATACATAATCTCTAGTTTTGCTTCCATTTCCGAATATGCGGCACTGCTCACCAGCAAGCATTCGGTTGGCAAAAACTGCTACAACGCCTCCTTCACCATGTGGCACTTGGCGGGGGCCGAAGACATTGGCATACCTTAAAATGACATAATGCATGCCAACCCTTGAAGCTTCCAATTCTAAATATTTTTCAAAGGTACTCTTCGAAATACCATAAGCCGAAAGTGGCTTAATCGGATGGTCTTCATCAATCGGAACGTACTCCGGATCGCCATAAACAGCGGCAGTAGATGCATATATAAAGCGCTGAACACCGTGCTTGCATGCGCTTTTAAGGAGGTTTATACCTCCAATTATATTAATATGTGCGTCGGTTGCTGGATCGCTCACAGATTTAGTGACATCCACCTGAGCCGCATGGTGATTAACTATTGTTGGTTTCTCTTTGTCGAAAACCTCTTCTATTGCCTTGTAATCACGCAAGTCAACCTGATAAAACAATGCCCTTGGATTTACGTTTTTTAGCGTTCCACTCGAGAGATCGTCAACGATTACCACCCGATAACCTTCTGAAACAAGCCTATCAGCAATATGGGAGCCTATGAACCCGGCCCCCCCAGTAACCAATACCGTAACTTTTGTCATCAGGTCAATGTGCACCCGTACCTTTAATAACAGCGGGTATTGTCAACAAAAGAATTTTTAGGTCAAGCCATAAAGACTGATTACGAATGTATTCGAGATCAAGCTCAACCCATCGGTCAAAGCCTATGTTGCTTCTGCCGGATATTTGCCACAGGCATGTAATGCCTGGGATAACATTCAGACGCTGGCGATCGCGAGCAGTATATTGTGCTACCTCAACTGGCAGTGGTGGGCGAGGGCCTACTAAGCTCATATCGCCTTTTAAAACATTAATTAGCTGTGGTAACTCATCAATACTAGTCTTGCGTATAATGCGGCCAACCTTAGTTATCCTTGGATCATTCTTTATCTTAAATATCGGCCCATCCGCTTCATTTAGATGTCTAAGTTCAGCAAGCCTTTTGTCAGCATCTCGGAACATTGAGCGAAACTTGTAAAAAGTAAATTCCCGCCCGTTTTTTCCTACCCTAGTCTGCTTGTAGATTATCGGTCCTTCCGATTCCAGTTTAATTGCCAATGCAACAAGCAACATTAACGGAGCCAAGATAATTAGCATTATAAGGGAAATTACAACGTCTAGACAGCGCTTGATTATTTGTCCCAATGGCGAAAGCGGAGACTGTATTTCTAAAGGTTCTTCTAATGAGTTCTTTTTTTGCGTCAGCTCTTTGTCTCCTACAGCCGCATGGTGTCCACTTTTATCTAAGCTGCCTGTATTCATCAGGACCAACCTTATTATTAATCTACTTCACTTTCGTCTTGCTCTTTTGTCTTCTCCGGTATTGCGCCAAGTATTTTAGACTCCATTGGCTCTTTAACTTTGCCGTCCTTTATTATGAAGTCCTCATATGAGCGCCTGTAGTGGTAATAGCCATGGCTGTCCTCTGGCCTCACTCTGTTCAAAACTGCACCAATAGTGTTTGCGCTGATTTGCTCAAGCCTGCTTCGGAACTCAGCCTCTGCTCCGCGAGGCACACGACCCGCTGAGTGCACGATGATTACGTTTTTTATGATTGCCGCAAGCAGTGTGCTGTCTGCAAAGGCGACACCCGAAGGGCTATCAAACAATACAAAATCGGCTAGCTTGCTAATATCCTCTACAAATTTCTTCATTTCTGGCGACCGGAACAATCGAACTGGGTTGCTAGGGATTGGGCCGGATGGAATTAATAGCAATCCATCTTCCCCAACTGGCACAACGGCATCTGCTATTCCAAGTTGTCCGGCAAGGATATTGCTAAGCCCTTTTTCATTCTGAACTCCAAATAATAAATGCAACGAAGGCCGCCTAAAATCGCTGTCAACTATTATCGTTCTAGCGCCATTTCTTGCAAGGGTTCGCCCAAGATTTGCAACTGTAGTAGATCTACCTACACCGGGCTCCGCGCTTGCAATCAGAATCGCAGGTGTTCTGGCTTCTTGATTTGCAAACCACAGGTTTGTCGATAATATTTGATAAGAGGCCTCTATTACTGGTAGTTGCGTATCGCCCATTAAAGCTTTTTGGTCTGATAGTGGTACTACCGCGAATACCGGCACACCCAGCAAAGCCTCTGCTTCCTCTGGGGTCTTAATGGTGTTATCTAGATAATGGAACAAGAACGCAAGCCCCGCCCCAAGAAGTGGCCCAAAGATAATAGCCAACATCAGCTTCAAGCCTCTCCGCATTTCAAGTCTTCGCACAATAGCGGGGTCAATCTGCTGGATAGAACTAGCGTTTTGTGCTTCACGCTCTTTGATTCTTGCCTCATCGAGTTTTGATTTTAAGAGAGAGTATGTCTCCTCGGCATTCTTTTGGTCAAGAGTAAGCTGAGCTAACCTCATCTCTTTTTCAGGAAGTGTTTCTAGTTCAGGGGTTAGCTCGTCTATTAATTGTTTAGCTGCTATATATTGAGATTGTGCGGCTACATAGGTTGCTTGCGATTCTAAAAAGTTAGAAAGAATCGAGTCATAAATTGGGTTTGAAGCTGTCGAAAGACTTGAAATTATTCGCTCTTGTTCTTTCTTTTTTAGGTCTTCAATTTGCTCGTCAATCTTTTTTAACTGAGCCAGTAGCGGCTTCATTTCCGGATGGGCATCTGTTTTTCCGCCAATTTCGCGCATCCGTTGGATATCAAGTTCTAATTTGATACGCGAACTCTGGAGTTCTTGCCAGATTGGATTTTCCATTATTACTTCGCTGGCTTTTCTCATAATTGGTTCTTTTGCCAGTTGTTGTCTTAAGATTTCCATCTGGCTTTTTGCTTCATCGGCTTTTATTCTCGCTGATGCCGCTTGATTTTGTATGCTTTCCAAGCGCTGCATTAGCAAGGTGCTTTGTTCCGGAAGAGAAACAACCTTATTTTTTTCTTTAAAATCTCTTACGGCAGCTTGCGCCTCTAGCATTTCCTGCCTTGCAATAGGCAGTCTTTGTTCGATAAACTGTCTGCTTTTTGTAGTTTCGCCACGTTGCAGCTCGTTATAAAAACGTTTAAATTCGGCTGCCAAAGTATCAGCTGTTGCTTTTGCCTCCGCCTGGCTTGTTGAGTTTACTTTAATAAGAAGAATCTCAGTGTTCTTTACAGGCTCGACTACTACGGTTCTCAGGATTTCTTCCGGCGTTGATGTTATGCCAAGTTCATAGAGTGTTTGTGCAGTTCGGTCAAGTACTGTTTGGCTTCCTGCTATATATGCCAGGTTTGCTATCCTGATTTGGACTTCCATGTTATATATATACGGCGGTTGGTAGATTGTTACTTCCGCCTGCTCGGGGCGCCGCTCCATAACCGTCGTATAAGCTTCCCATCTGGTTTTCGTAAAAAGAATGCTTAGACCGACAATTAATACGCAAACCAGGGTAGTGGTAACAATTAGCCACTTTCTCTTGCGAAGTATCCTATAATACCGCCAAAGTTCCAATTAGATATAACACCTCCAAATGGGGCTTGTTAGAATCCGAGTATCTTAAATAAGTATGTAGTATTAACAACAGCGCTTACTACCCCCGAGATTTTGTTCCAATCAGGTCTAGATGTCTCAGGCACATAAACTATATCACCTGGCTTGAGTGCTATAGTCTGGCTTAAATCAGCTTTCTTCAAAACTTTGCTCATATTAACTTCGATTCTCTCGGGATTGTTTATATCTCCGCGGATTATTGTCGTTTTACTTAATATGCCACGGTCTGTTGGTCCGGCGGCGTTGGCTATTGCATCCATAACGGTCATGCCTTCCTTCCAACGGTATTGACCAGGCCGTAGCACCTCTCCAAGCACAAAATATTTATTCTTTGTGTCTTCCGGTATGTATATTACATCTCCTGGTTGAATTTCTAAGTTCTGAGTCATATCGCCTTTATAGAAGAGATCATAAAGATTTAGAGGTTGAGCTTCATTGCTACCTTTTCGAGTAATTGTTGCCCCTTTTAAATCAGCTTGTTCTGTAAAGCTACCTGCTTGGGCAATGATTTCCAATACGCGATCACCTGGACGAAATTCATGCAAACCAGGGCGGTTTACTTGACCAAGAACGTATGCTTTAGGCGAATGAAACTGAACTATGGTAACCTGAATATTGGGGTCAGTCAAATATGGACTGAGACGTTCTTTTATTACCTTTAAAAGCTGTTGCTGTGTAAGCCCTTTTGCACGAATTGGTTCTTCTACCAATGGAATAGAAATATTGCCTTCAGGATCAATCATTTGTTTTGTAGACAGCGCTGGATCGCCTATTGATTGAATCTCTATAACATCCTCGACATCCAGAACATACCCTGGCGGTGGAACTGCTTCAGCAGCGAGGGAAACTCCAACCTGCGAGACTAAGAAGGACACGAAGAGTAGCGCAAAAAAACTGATTTTCATTGCGAACCTCATTAAAAACTACCTCCCACTCGTAAAAAGCGATGTGAGAGTATTTTTCAATTTTAGAATGGAACTCACCAACACACAGCTAAATCCTGGTAAAAATACCAGCACCATTTTTCATTATGGCTTATATCAAACTCCGCCTTTAGCTATCCGGCAGCCATAAAGCATCTTAAATACAGAAAATCTGCAAGCGCTCTGTGCTAAATTACGCAAACGGTAATAATTTGGTTCCTGCATTCCTCGTCAAATGCCTCTAAAGCGGCAAGTAGCATCTTTTTAAAGGAAAATTCAAAACCTACTTTCAGCCTCGCTATTTATGAAAATAATGCTTTAACTTTTTAAAATCAGCAAGATGTTAGCACCCCTGCAAACTCTTGTCAAGTTTGCGACACTTGGCCTTCACAATTACTACCGGGCAACAAAAACAATTTTTTATCGCAAAACTTATCAAATTGGCCCAATTCTTGCACTAGACATATTTGAAAGCTGTACAAAGCAAAGTTTAGACGGTCATAAACCGTGGTTGATTTAATTGATTTTGAAAGGATGGGTGGTGAAATGAGAATAAGGGCCATATTTTTAACGTTAATTCTTACGGTGGCGCTGTTCGGAGCCGTCGCAGCAAAGCCTGCAGGGCAAGGAGCATTCCTCTTGGAATATTCAGACACAATCCAGCAGCTTGTTAGTCAAGTTGAAGATAGCCGACTTGTAGCCCTGCGGTATGCCAAGCATTTCCGCACGGACCCATCCAGCGTGCTTACCTTCTTCAGGAATGAACTGTCGGTTGTTAAACTTCCAGAGGATATGTCGCTTCAAGTTTATTATCTTGATGAAGCACATAATATAGTAAGCGAAATCCGAGAGTTTAAAGCCGGCACATGGGTATTTGCTAACAAAGCAGGTGCACCAATCTTGGAGATAGGAACAGGCAATCCACTTGCTTCCACACTTTTAACAGGCGCACTTCCAAAGAAGACAATTGATGGGCTGAAGGCATCAAATGCAAGCTCAGCAGCGAAAAATGATAAGGTTGCAGTTCAAGTTCTCGAGCAACCGCCAACAGAGCTTCCAAAGCTTGCGACTGAAAGTGCTGGTCAGAGTGCAGCGTTGGCTAAACCCGCTGAAACTGTGGCTGCAAACACGGGCGTTCAGATACCATCAACTACTTCACCCGTTGGAACTGGTTCCAGACTGAGTTCTATGAATTGGCTGATTCCATTGGGTGTCGTAGGCGCCGCAGTTGCAATGGGTGGCGGTGGAGGAGGAGGCGACAATGGCATAATAATTCCTCCAGACAATCCTCCAGACAATGGTGGTGGCGGGGGTGGAGGAACAAATCCTCCAGTTATTCCTGAGCCTGCCAGTATATTAACTTTGGCTTCAGGAATAGCTACCTTAGCATCCGTCAGAATCCTACGCCGGCGTAAATAGCTAACAAACAACCATTCGAAAGAGCAACAAAAAAGGATGTATCAATTTGATACATCCTTCTTTTAATTAGTTCTTGCTTTATAAAATTTGAGAAGGACCTTTACAAGATAATGGTTTCCCGAACATGAAATAGGCTGTTGGCTTAAGCATCAGCTGCAACAATTTATGTGCTTTGTTTCATTCTATCTGCCAATCACTCCGCCAAGCTGGCGGAATATCTGAATGAACGCCGGGCCTGCAACCACTACGAATAGCGCGGGAAAAATAAAGAATACCAAGGGGAAAAGCATCTTGACTGGCAGCTTTGCTGCGGCTTCTCTTGCTCTCTGACTTCGCTGGGTGCGTAGCGTATCTCCTTGGACGCGAAGAACTTTCGCAATGCTTACGCCTAACTGGTCAGCTTGACAAATTGCCGTTACAAAAGAACTTAGCTCTGTAACTTTTACTCTCCTAGCCATATCCCTTAGGGCTTCCATCCGCATCTTACCTATTCTTATTTCCTGAAGGGCACGAGTCATTTCATCGGAAAGCGGATTGTGCAATTTCTCAGTAACTTTTTGCATTGCACCGTCTAAACCTAAGCCAGCCTCGACGCTCACGGTTAGCAAATCTAGTGTGTCCGCAAGAACTTTTCTAATCTGGGTTTGTCTATTATTAATTGCTCTCTGTAACAGGTAATCAGGAAGAATTATCCCGATGAAGACAATCAAAACGAATGCTAAAATCCTGATTGGCGGCTGAGCATCAATGAACTTGGAGAATAACGAGCCAACGACAATAGATGCACCAACAGAGAGGACTTTGAGCCCTACGAACTCTTTTGCACTTAGCGACCATGGACGACCTGCTGTTTCCAGCTTGTCATCAATGGCACGAAGAGCTCCGGCAGGCGTGAAGCTGCTTACTAAGTTGGCAAGTTTTATAAGTATTGGTGCTATTATTCGCTGTTTGATTGGTCTTTCAAGCTCGGCTTCGATCGAACTTAATATGGACGAGTCCACCTCTTGTTGTTGACGTATTCTGTCCTGAATTATTTCGCGCTCAGTTTTCATAGTGAGCCCGAGGAATAACAATACGACAGTTCCAAAAGTCAATGCCGAAATGAGTATTAGCATTTCACGTCTCCTTTTAATTCCTAATACTCCAGCACGAGTAACCTTTTAATAACAAGCCATCCTAGTAGCTGAAAGACTGCCGCTACGACCAATAAAATGCGCCCGATGTCCTCATAAAATAATGTGTGCATATATGATGGGTTTATCAAGGTTAGAACAACCGCGAGAAATATTGGTATGAGCACTAGTGCTATTCCAGAGATTCTTCCTTCGGCAGTCAGCGTCTTTATTTCACCGGCTATTCGCATGCGCTCGCGTATCGTCTCAGCAATTGTTTCAAGAATATCTGCCAAATTGCCTCCTATTTGAAGGTGAATCAATACGGCAGTTACTACCAAATCAAAATCATAGCTTTTGACGCGCTGCACGCTACCCCGAAGAGCATCTTCCATTGAGCGGCCAACATTTACTTCGCTTATTATTCGCTCAAATTCTGTAGAAATTGGAGGTGGCATTTCTTGAGCAACCATTTGCAAAGCCCTTAGAAAACTAAAACCTGAGCGAATGGACGAGGCAATTAGCACAAGTGCATCGACTATTTGGCTATCAAACATTGCCCTTCTTTTTTGCTGGAGCACCTTGACGACGAAAAATGGAATACTTGCTCCCAGAATTGCGAATACGAAATAAACAATTAAGTTCCTCGCAACAATTGCGCCTAAAATCTGTGAAATTAATACCGAAGCCGCCACAATGCCAACAAATTCGCTCGGTCGTAAAGGCAACCCTGCAGCAGCAAGCTCGACATAAAGGCGCTCAGTCAAATTGCGCGCATTTAAGAAGCGCGTTACCGTTGGAAGCATGTCTCTTTTTTCAGCAGGTGCCTTGAATTCTACAGACGGTCGCTCCTCTTTGGGACCAGTTGTTAACTGTCGTAACCTGGTTCTAGCTTCTGCAGATTCTCTTGTTACAGCAAAACCAATAAGGATTACGACCAAAGCGGTAGCAGCAAATGCTAGAAGAGCCCATACGAATGGAGGCATTCCACATCACCTCAAATTAAAGATACTTGCCGGTAGCTCCAATCCCTGTTGAATTAATCTATCCATGAACTTTGGACGCAGCCCAGTAGCTACGTGTCTGCCGATTACTTTACCGCTTGCATCCACACCTTCCTGTTGGAACAGGAATAAATCTTGCAAGATTATGACATCCCCTTCCATTCCCTGCACTTCGGTGATGTGTGTTATTTTGCGGCTTCCATCTCTCAATCTGTTTTGATGAATAATTAAATGAAGAGCAGCAGCTATTTGTTCTCTTACCGCGCGTGACGGGAGTTCTGTTCCTGCCATAAGGGTCATTGTTTCAAGCCGCGAAAGCGTATCACGCGGGCTATTGGTGTGGGCAGTGCTAAGCGAGCCATCATGACCTGTATTCATCGCCTGTAGCATGTCAAGAGCCTCGCCGCCTCGGACTTCGCCTACGATTATGCGGTCGGGTCTCATTCTCAATGCATTTCTAACGAGCTGCCTAATTGTTATTTCACCCTTCCCTTCAAGATTGGGAGGCCTACTTTCCAATGAGACTACGTGATCTTGCTGAAGTTGAAGTTCCGCGGCATCTTCTATGGTGACTATGCGTTCATCGTTGGGGACAAACGACGAAAGGACATTAAGCGTAGTTGTTTTACCGCTTCCCGTTCCACCTGAAATAATGATATTCAAGCGCGCTATTACGCAAGCTCGGAGAAATTCTGCCATTTCCCTTGTAAGGGTGCCAAATGAAATAAGGTCCTCAATAGTATAAGGCTCGCGTGAGAATTTTCTAATTGTAAGTGTTGGCCCTTTGATTGACAGTGGGGGAATTATTGCATTAACGCGCGAGCCGTCGGGGAGCCTTGCATCAACCATCGGAGAGCTTTCATCAATTCGCCGCCCTAATGGCATCACGATTTTTTCAATTATCCGCATTACGTGTTGATCATCGCGGAAAATTTTGTCCGTCAGGAACAGCTTTCCACCACGTTCGGCGTATACTTGGTTTGGACCATTGACCATAATTTCGGTTATGGTTGGGTCATCCAGCAGTGGCTGTATCGGACCATAGCCGATAATCTCATTTATTACATCAGCTACTATTTGCTCCCGGACTCGAACCGGCAAAGCTAAATTCTCGCTTGCAAGTACATCAGCTGTTACAGAATGAACTTCTCTACTCAAAGCGAGCCTGTCGAGCGTTCCAAGCGTTTTTGGGTCCATTTCATCCATCATTTTTTGATGGATTTTGGCTTTGAGGTCTAAAAGACGGCGAATGTTTAGTGGTCCCTCTAGGTTTCCGCTTTCAGACCCTGAATTCGTCTTTCCTGCTCCCAATACTCCCACTGATTATCTCCCCTTCCTTGCCTTAGGTAGCAGGCTCCATCTTTCGGCTTCATTTACAGCAAATGGGAGATTACCTTCTACGCCTAATATGGTAGCGGCTAGTCTATCAATACTTCGCCCATAAGGTGAGTCACCGTCAGTCATTGCCAGTGGAACGCCCTTATTAATGGCGTTTACAAGCTTGCTTTCATTTGGTATATGCGCCAAAATACCGCATGGAAACATCTGCTCTAGGTCAGCTGCATGTAGCCTGTTTACCTTCGATACCCTATTCAAAACTACCTTTATGTGCTCTTTCGATATTCGCTCTTGGTCGAGAGCGTCGTAAAACTTTTTCGTATCCATTGCTGTTGTCAAATCAAATAAATTAGCAATTAAGAGCACAATATTTGAATGCATTAATACGTGAATAGTTGTCGGATGCAGTATCGGCGGCATATCAATTATCACATACCGATATGTTCGTTTGAGAAGGTGAATAAGTGTATCCCAGCACTCAACGCTAATAGCATCCAGCGGCAAAGGGTTGATTGTGGCTACAAGTACATGAACACCAGATTCATGCTCTGACACATAGTTTCGGATTAAATCCTGGTCCAAGTCTTTTAAAATTGGCTCAAGGTCTGAAATCGTATGCTTGGGCGTGACATTGAACATAGTAGCAATATCGCCAAATTGCGTATACATATCTACAATAACAACCTTGTTCGGCGCTTGTTTTGCTAATGCTACGGCAAGATTGACGGCTATCGTGCTTTTGCCTACGCCCCCCTTTGCCCCTGTTATGCTTATAACCTTTGGAAACCGAGCCGGGTCTTTTAACTCCTGAATATCATCGGAATCACGGCGATTTCGTACTTCAGCAAGTTCTTGTATTAAATAGCCTACTTCCGGTGATTTAAGCGGCCTTGTTACAACTGCCCTTGCCCCAACTTTCATGGCGGCTTCAACTCGTTCAATTGATTTTGTATCGGTCACCATGATAGCCATTATGTCTGGTGCAAGCGCATTTATTATTTCGCACGTCTGCAGACCCGTTATCCCTGGCAAATCATGCGAAATGAACATTATATGTGGAAGCAGCTGCATAGCAAGCTGGATGGCTTCGTGGCCATCGCGCGCAAGACCAACTACCTCGCAGCTACATTCATTGCTAAGATAGTCGCGCATTTGTTCGCGCAGTCTTTGATTTTCTTCTGCTACCAAAACTCGCACAGGCATTTCAGCACCTGCTATTCTTGGGCTTTTTCGGTTGCTGCTGTTGGTTTGACTATCTGCGGTGTAACGATTATCACAAGCTCACTTTCGCCTTTAGTAAACGAAGTGTTCTTGAAGAGCTCTCCTAAAATCGGTATGTCACCAAGCACTGGAATCTTCTTAACTAGCTTTGACACCTCATTTTGCAGTAGACCGCCAAGTATTAGCGATTGCCCATTTCTAACGCTTACTATTGTTTCAGCCCTTCGAGTGCGCAACGCTGGAATGCGGAATCCGCTAAACTCAACGGCGTTTGCAAAATCAAGTGAGCTTACCTCAGGCATAACCTTAAGTTGTATTGTATCCTTGCTGGTGATAGTGGGGAGAATTTCCAGGCGCACGCCAAATTCTTTATACTCAATAGTTACGCTCACTGCGGCGCCAATATTGCCTGATTGAACCACTGGCACCGGTATTTCTCCGCCTACTAAAATTTTCGCCTCTTGCCCATCAACCACAAGCAGATTGGGCTCCGAAAGCACCTTTGCCTTGTTTTGTTGTTCTAGAGCCCTTATCCTTGCGCCAATTGGGTCCAATCGGTATAGACCGCCGCCGCCAAAAATGTCGTAAGGAGGGCTTTGAATTTGCCCTATGAGCCAAGGTTGTTCCCCAAAGCTCGCTCCTCCCTCGCTTGTTGAGGCAATTCTGCCCCACTCAATACCAAAATCTTTTAGAGCGGCTTTATCTATACTCACGACTTGGGCACGCACCATTACCTGCTGGGCAATCGAACTATCAATGGTTACAGCATTGACGAGCGAAACTTCTTCATTTGCTCCCTCTGCTTGTCCACTTGTGTTGCTCTGCTTTTTCCAACCAGATATAACTAGGTTTATCTTGTCAAATTCAGCCTGCGTGCCAACCTTCCCCTCGACCAATACCACGTTTCCTGGCAGACCTCGAACGGTTAGGTTTGTTCCGTTGAGAGCCTGCCTTAAGGCTTCGCATGCCTCATGCGTGGATACGCTTATTTCATCAATCGGTTTTTCAATTTCAATGAGGTTTACTATTTTCGGACATCTAAGATCAACCTCTGCAGTAATAGGCGTAGTTCTATCGGTCTTAACGCTTTCAATACGAATCACATCGCCTTCGGTCCTTGCTACCGATTTTGTCTGCCCCGTTGGTTCAGGCGTATAAACACCACGGAAAGCGGCCATTTCTGCTACTGCGGTTGCTATTCTTTCCGCCCGGTCAGATTCAGCTTTTCTGGAAACCACACCCTCAAGCATAATTGTGCTTCCAACCGCTCGAACAGTAATCCTTGAATCGTTAAGTTCATTTGTTATAGCTTCCACAAGCTTTTCCATATTTAATTCGGCTGCCTTGACTTCGGTTTTGAACACACGCCTGCCATTGTCATCCCATATGTAGACGACGGTTTTGCCTGGTGATTTAGCATTGACTAATACTTCTTTTGAAGACAAAGGCACAACATCTGCTATTACGGGGTCGCCAACGGCTGCCCGCGTAACATTCTTGCATTCAATGATAATGCTTTCACCAACCTGAAGTGCCTTCTCACCGCTAGCCTTATCAGCCGCTTTTGCGGCGGCTAATGGATTCGCTAGAAAAACCGTAATTGCTAAAATGAATACAAAGCTTATTTTGGCTCTCATTTTTGAAAGGGGTTCTTCGTGTGCAATGTTTTTACTCCCCCCTGACCTCCTTTGCTAGGAATTTATTTGAAAGACTTCCTGTCTTATCTTTTATTCGCTGACCACAACCTCCTCAATCTTCGTGCCGCGGACAACCTGAACTTTCTTGCCGGGCTCTTCTTGCACCGTAGTCTGCGTTGTGGGCAGTGGCGGAATACTATAAATTGGCGGGCTCTCCCTAACTATTGGTGGAGGAGATGGCCTAGAAACCGCAGGGCGCACCGTTACCGTGCTAGATGTTTTCTCTGGAACATCGGGCGGCACATAACCTATCAATTGCCTGCTGGTAATGCCCTTTGAAATCACCTTGGCTTGGTCGCCATAGTACCGAAGAGTTAACCTCAGCTTGCCCTTTGATTCTGCCAGGATTAATTTTTCCGCATCCTGTGGGGTTACAGCAAGCGTTGCGTTAGGTTGAGTTTGAGGCTTGGCAGGTTTTCCTGTTCCCGGGTCAATTTCTCCCTCAACAACTTGCGAGCCAATTGCCAGCAGTTCAACATCCTGAAGTACAGTTTTTGTAATCGTTCCG
Organism: Armatimonadota bacterium; assembly: GCA_029907255.1. Taxonomy (NCBI): domain Bacteria; kingdom Bacillati; phylum Armatimonadota; species Armatimonadota bacterium. Next base: position 105,640 of record JARYMF010000003.1, on the reverse strand, counting down.
TCGTTTACATCGAAGGTCGCTATAACATCAACGTGATCGCCAGGCTTTAGGAACCCTGCAACGCCGATAATAGGGTCAAGCGCCACCGTAACCGCACGCATTAGCGGCGGAACAGCATAGGACAAGCCCAAGGCAGCGCCTCTAGGGGCTAGCTGGTTCATTGATATGGGATTTCCTTCTTTAATTGTTTGCAATGCAACTTTGCCAACTACCGAATCAATGCTCACAGCGGCGTTTGGCGGAATGAGCTTCCTTGGGAAATCATTCACTCTTACCATATCTTGCGTGATTATTGTTCTTGCGGGTATATCTTTGCTTGCTGCCACAACTGCCACCGGCTGTCTAGACTCATCCGAAAGCCTACTCATATAAGCATATACAAGTATTGCTGCTACAGCTGCAAGACACAGAGCGGCGGCAAGAACTCTGTTTCTAGGCATTTGTTTCATCCTGCTTAACCTCCTCCTAAGATATCAAGCGAAGTCTTATCATAGTCCAATTATTCGAACCTGGCAAACTTGAGCCACCGGTCCAAAGTGGAATAAACTTATCCCCAATAACTGCTCCCTGAATAAATCTTCCTATAATTAATCCTTTATCCTGCCCTATATTGGTTGCTTTTTCAATAAAAAAGCCAATGAACCCAACTATTGTAACTTCCTTTGAACCAGAAATATCGTCAACTCCCGGGACATCCAGCAATACTGGTAAAATTACTATTCTCCAAGTATTCGGGTACATTCCTGTCTCTGGATTAAAATCTGCCGTCCATTCTTCCCAAGCAGTGTCATCGTTTGTATAAATCTCTTCTTTGGCTAACCTGTCCATAATGCCGGTGTAAGTTACGCTTCCCATTTTTCCTGGCTCAGTTGTGCAGGTATTATCTGGCTCCTCCGTAGATAGGCAAGCGGTAGGTTTGTCACCAGCAATCCTCAATCTATAATCTTTTGCGCCAGAATCAGATTCGTCGAGTCGCAGAGAAAGGTAGTTGCCCGGTCCTAGGAAGCCACCATCCCATGTTGTGCATCGAAGTATTCGCTGAGTACCAAACTCAACCTTAACGCTCCCGTCTTCATTAAATATCTCAAGGTTTGAAACTCCAATTGGAACTTTCAAAGGACTGCACAGTTCCTTTAGCTGTTCTGCTATTGCAGTAGCACTTGCTCCTACTCTCTTTTTGTCGAAGCCAAATATTCGAGCAAAGCCAAAATTAACGAGAACTTCACCTGTTGTTCGAATTGCTTCGCCCTCATTCACATTTAAACTTGTGCCATTATCGTATTGAACAGCTGTTGGAAACTCAACGGATATGCCTTCTTCGGGTGGTTCCGAATCGGGAATTAGGATTCGCCAGTTCGTAAGCTCATTATTCCCCAAAGCAGTTTTAATAGCCGTTTGAGTTGCGGCGGCTTCTCGATCGTTTAAACTAAGCAAATCTGTGCGAACCAGGTCCCAGATTCCGGCGAGTGCGGCGGCGTCACAAACATTCTGGGCTCTCTGCCTGGCGATAAACAGCTGTCCAACATCTACCGCTAATGCCGCCATCCCAACAATAACAACCATTAAAATTGCAACCAGGATTATGACGATTCCTTTTTCACATGGTTTTCTTTTAAAGCAGCGCATCATTTTAGCCTCCTTCCCGGCTACTCCCGTTTCATCACCATTTCACTTTTGACAGTAATGGAATCCCCGCCATCCGCAAGCCATGAGAAAAATTGACCTGTAATCAATTTGTGAGAATACTCGCCGTGAACCCTAACTTGGACATGATATTGGGCTATATTATCCGGAGGCGTCCCTGCAATCCAATCGCCCCAACTATTGGAACTCGAATTGTAGACCCTGTAAAAAACGCTAACATTGTTGATTCTTGATGGGTCAAGCGTTGGGGCACTGCCTTTAACCCTATTCACAACAGTAGTTATATCACTTCGGAGGGCGGCACTTCTTGCTCCTTCCCTGACTGCCTGGTTTAGTGCAAGGTAGTCCTTTATGAGCATGCCAAACTCAATGATTCCTAACAGCATTGTGAACAGCAAAAGGGCAACTATGGCGAATTCAACCAACGCTGCCCCTTTGTTGTCACCCATCCGCATCATTTTCATTTTGTCGTCACCGCCTGTCCTAAGGCTTTTGATGGTGTCTGCACTTTGTTTGCATTTATGGATATTTCGATGCAGTATCGCTTAATAGAACATTGGTCTTATTTCCTATCTCACCAACAATTGTTATGCATGCAATAGCAATTAGTGCCAGCACGATTCCATATTCAATGAGCACGTGGCCATCCTCATCGGAAGCAAGGATTTTCGCTTTATTCCTTATTTTATCCCACATAAGCTTAAGCTCCCTTCTTTAGCGGCGGCAGTAGAAAGCTAATTTCTCGGCATCCGACTACCGTCAAAATGCAGTTTTCAGAGCCTGTAGGTTGTGCCAAACGCTAAGTATTTTTGTGCTTATCTTCCAAATTGATAAATAATTGTAAGAATTGTACCAATTGCTATAGCTGGGCTGTAGCGAACTTTTAAGCCTTTCGAGCCTCCCGCCAGAACCATTGGTGCTTTTAGGACCGCGCTGAGAAAAACGTTTTTTGTAGTATTAAGGAATTCCCTGTAGATTAGCACCGTTATTACTGCCAGCGCACCCCCTACAACTGCCGAGATAAGCACCGCCCAAACTGCCGCTTTGTATCCAAGCAGAGCACCAACAGCCATCATGAGTTTAACGTCGCCGCCGCCAATGCCTGCTGCAGGAGCGAATAGTAAAAATGGAATAAGGATTATTAAAATTCCGCCTATACTGCTGAGAAAGCCCATCCACCCATTTGACACAGCGCCAAGCAGTATGCCAAGCGCCATGCAAGGTAGTGTTAACTTATTGTATATCTTTCCAAATCGGATGTCTGTATAAACTGCAAACCCCAGCATTAAAACCAATATGCCGATTGGAAGCATTTCTATTACTTTTGCGCCCATATTATCCCCGAGCTGTTAAAAAAGAGTGTGATTCTGCCCCGCATTAAGCGGGGCAGAATCCGTCCACTTTACTCCATAACGGCGCTGCTTATTTACTGCGGCCTTTACTATGGAATTGCATCTCTGCAACTCTCAAACGTGGAATTAACCTTCCCGCCGAGTTGCGTTACGGCCAAAATGCAAATTACGGCAATCAGCGCCAGCAAGAGGGCGTACTCGACCATCGTCGCACCCTCTTCATCCTTGAGCAGCTCCTTCATCCTCTTAACCATTTTCTTTCACCCCCTTTCAATAAAACGCTAATTCGAACTTTGCCTTATTCCTCATATTTGCGTTGACGCACCAGTTCATGCTTTGTTCAATAGCTTTAGAACCTAGCGCCGAGTTTAAATGTTAGCCCTTTGAAATCTGACCTTGCGGCGTCAGTATATGTCAGCTCAACATGCCTGCCCTTCTTTGATTGGTATCCGAGCCCTAGACGCCAGCCCAAAGTAACCACGTTTAATTTATCTTCAGCACCGCCTATGGAACGCTCGTCTTTGACATAGAAAGCTCCTATGCCGGCTTTGAAGTAAGGCGCTCCTCTAAGTTGAGATGCTTCCGAAAATTTAACATCTAAAATCAAGGGGACAAGCCTGAAATCACGGCTACCTTCTACTTCATCTAATGTAAAGCTCCCATCGCCGTGAAAGTATCCGATGCTTAAACTTAACGCTGTATTTTCTTTTTTGCATAGTTGATAGCCAATTTGGACTGCTGGCCACAAGGTGGCAGTCTCTCTGCGAAGACTGCTTTCTAAAGGATAGAAAACCCCTATGGAAAAACTCAGTGGATTGATGCCCTTCGGCCCAAGCTCAACTTCCTGATAGCCGTCTATCTTATCTCGGTCTTTAACAGCAGCATCACTAACCGCCTCGGCATATGCCCCTACTGATACGAAAGCGCCTTTTTCCTCAAGAACGAACTTCGCCTTTGCAACGTAAGGCTCGTCCGGTGTGCATTCTGTTACAATAGCCTTTGCAATTACCTTGCTGTTTGGCATTACCATGATGTTAAATACTGTCCCTTTTTTAACCGGCTCTGGCAAACCAAGCCACAGAAGCTTCTCAGATCTATCAACAACAATACCTCTTACCAGCTTGCCTTCCTCTTGTGCACATAATGCGGGGATAACCAAAGACGCCGACAATACCAATAACACCCAGCAAACTAAATGTCGGTTAAGGTGCATGCCGTTCCTCCTCCTTGTTGACTCTGAAATATAGATGACTGCCAATTATGAATGAATATAGAAATCTTCACTTAACAGAGCACCTAGATTCTTGGGAACAAATCGCCTTCCTGGCATTTTGTGCTATACCGAGACAACTCCAGTGGATTTGTTATTTAACTTGAGGTGTTGCAAAAAATGTGCCAATCAACCAATAGCAAGCAAGATTTACAACAAACTGGTAATTCAAATAGCAAGATATCATATTTCTGTTTTTTTGTCAAGCTAATTTTTTATTACCTTTTTGTTTGCAGTATTAATAACCCACTTCCTTATTAAAACTGTGTTTACAAATGAGCGCTGACACACTGTTTTATCGCTTTCTACCCTTCTATTTTTAAAATTAAACGCAACCGCAAAAAAAAATTAGAAATAGGGCAAATTTTTTTTCAAGCCGCTTTAGACTGGGGGTTTTCCTTAATTGGCCAGGTGAGGATTATGTGAGACTTGTTTACGATGGCAACCGAATCATGGGTAACGTTATTTGGATTATCTATTTGAGTAATCTCGGCATCTGTGAGCACCAAAAATGGCTTATCGGTTCGGTTTATATAGTCTGACAGACGTGCGCCAACTGGCATGTGCAAATCGCCCTCAATGTCAAAGCGATCAGTACAGACTCTAACACGGGTTCTCTCAACGGGGACTTTGTTTATTGCTATGTACACTGGACATGAAGCACAGTTATCCCTGTGCTTTGTGCAGCAAATCACGCGGTCGAGTTCATAGCAGTTTTTCCTCTGCTGAAAAGCTGGACATGAAATATAGTCCGACCTACTGCATCCGGTTACTTCCCAGCAAGTGGTGTATACAGAATTATTTTTCTCATCGCATTTGATTTTATTTTCTCCTGCCAATGCTAACTACCTCCAAAAATTGCTTGTGCCAATCAGCGAACGACCATACTAGTATTTCTACTGGTATATCTAATAGAAGTATCGGCATTATGCGGTAATTACTTTATTCCGCAGGGGAAAAATACTTTTGTTCCTTGCCCAATACCTGCCATAAATGCTTTCAAGGGAGAGCAACTTCCCTCGCTCTCCCTTGAAAGTTTTAATTTTGCCCTGATTTTTCTTTAAAATGAAGTGCTCAGAAAGGCACCATAGTAAAGGTCGTTTCTTATCGAAGAAACTTTAAATTTCAGTGGGCCTGCTACACTGTAAATCGCGGCCCAATTAAACTCTTCGGTATCATACTCTGCGGCAATTCGGAGACCAATGGGTAGGGTTCCCTCAACGCCGAAGAATACACCGCCAAGACTTCCTGTGCCCACGCCGCCGTGAACTTTCATATCTTGGAATATAACAGGAACGCCGCCAGTAATGGGCACTGTCTTAGAAACAGCCGCATAAAATGACTGGCCATCGTAGGGAAGTCCAAGCCCTTCTGTCTCATCAGAAATATCTCTTACTCCGACTGCTACGGCTGGCGTAAACGAAGTTTCTGGAATTACACACACCTGTGCACTCAAAGCGTCTGTTTTTTCTGTTGCGGGAAAATCTTGGAATCTTGCACCTTCAATCTCAAACCGAGACATGCCAATACTTGCCCAGTAAATTTTTTGGTCATCGCCCTCGGCACTTGCGGCATATTCACCTTTTATGCCGGTGCTTATGGTACTGCCTGTAGGTATTAAGATTAACCTATCAGCGCTGGCATAACTGATTACCATTAAACATCCCAAAACTAACAAAAGCAAGCAAAGCAAGGCTTTTTTCATAATGTACTCCTTTCCACTCATTTTGTAGTTGGAACTCTAGCTTACCATATTTTGATTATTTATATGTTCGTCAAGAACTTTTTGTTTCACCTCTTTTATATTTGAAGGATTTCCAGGCTTAGAAGTATTTACAATGGCGACAAATTCGACATTATGCGATCTTGGCGACGGGCGCTGGCTGCTTACGCGGTACCGCTTATATCTTTGCGTTACGACAGAGAGTTCACCTCGTGCAGCAAGGAGCTCAAGAAGGGAATCAAAAGGAATTATGCCGTCGGTACTGTAGCTTACCAATATGAAACGTGCTTTTGTTCTATTTACCAGGTCTGAAAATGCAGGAAGTGCAGAACAGCGGTAGCAGTACGGACTGCGCCGCACGGTACGCCAATCTTCGCGAATCGCCGCTTTGCCGTTGCCACTACGCCCAAACTGAAAAATTGGGGTAACTTTCGGCTTATCCCAGAGAGCTATGGTATTTAACAGATGGTAATTAGCACCATATTGGTGTTGATTATATGGAGGGTCAAGATACGCTACATCAGCTTCAATCTCGTCACATAGAACATTGGCATCCTCTTGAAAGACAAGATTTTGGCAACCGTTATCCCAAAACAGCGGCGGAGAAAGGGTAAGAGTGCTTCGAATGCGATACAGGGCTGTTTTAGTTGCCCCACCCCATCCTCTATGGAAACCCTTAAAAACTCCCGATGTATTGCTACAATAGGAAGCTTGGAATATAAGCGGGGCTAGAAGGACTGCTTCCTCGCCTTCTGTGATGATTTCGTTTGCGCGCCATTCGGCAATTTTTTCGCGTATAGCGTCAATTCTGCGGCCATTTTCTTGAGTATAAAACATTCTTTCGGTTTCCGGGTCATAATTCTCGTCGTCTTTGGGACAATAATTGCGGGCAATATAACCGCAAATTGGCTGAAGCGAGTTTAGAATGCGGATTGCATTCTCAATTCCACCAAGTTTCTCGAACGCAGGAGGTTTGTTATGGCCAATGTAACAGTAGTTTATATAAAAGGAATACGGCTCCCAATCGTTAGCAATGACCCGAAATCCAAGCGTCTTTGCCAGCCTTGAGACGACTCCACTTCCAGCAAAGGCATCGTAGAATGTTCCATTTTTAACGCCAGTAGCGTCAATCGCATGTTTTATTAGCCGTATAAGCTTGCGCTTGTTTCCAATGTACGGAATTAACTGGTCTGTTATATAATTTTGCTGCTCCATGCGTGCCAAGCTGTTCTACTTCTTTGGCAAAGGCGACCATGAAGCCTGATAATTATCGCCCTTGCCGTTTGTGAGGTTTAATGGATTTGAGCCATCCGCATTTATGCGCCAAATATCTCTGCCTCCGTCTGGGCGAAACAAAACATATGCAAGATACTTACCATCTGGCGACCAAGTGGGCTCTCGCGCATCACCGGAAACAATAAGCTTGGGCTTTCCACCCGACGCATTGATTGTATAAATGCCCTTGCATTTGTCTGGATATCCATCTCTAAGTGTCCACATTTCGAACGCAATGAGCTTTCCGTCCGGAGACCAAGCGGGAGACAACGGACCTTCAGCATTCCCTTTTATTTTCCACAGGTCTTTCGTCAGCACTCTTGAGATATCGGCAGTCAGAATACCATTCTCTTGCCCGCGGCCAATGAACGTAACTGCAAGCATTTCTCCTGACGGAGACCATGCGATAGCTAAACGGCGCGCAGCAGTAATTCCAAAGGGCTTCTCGTCAAAATTCTCAAGCACCAGTGCCCGCTGGCCTTCTTCAGCATTCATTATAACAGCAAGCTTTTTGTCACGAGGAGACCACAATGCTAATGAATACGGTGGATTATCTAAAATCACGCCTGTTGTTACCGGCGGCAAAATTTGCTGTTCTGTTCCTCCATGACGTTGAAGTGTGAAAACCCTGCCGCTGGAAATATATGCTAGCGTCGAACCATCAGCACTCCATTGCACAAAGTCTTTTGTACCGGTGCCCACTGTTAATTGTTTTGTATAGCTTCCGTCCCATGCAGAGACAAATACCTGATAGACATTCTCTCGCCGGTCAGAAACGGAAGCAATTTCTTTGCCATTCGGTGACCACACAGGCAGGCGGTCGTTTGCTTGATCATTGGTTACCTGCCGTTTATCGGAACCATCGGGTTTCATTGTCCAGATATCTATGTTCCCACCAACATCGGAAACGTAGGCAATACGAACTTCATCCGGGCTTTTTAGAAAAAAGGTACTACCTTGTTTCAGCAAAAAAAGCCCCACCGCACCAAGTACCGCCACAGATGCCAAAAAAATGATAATACCTCGGTTCATTATTTATTCACCTATCCCTTCCGCGTCTTATAACCCGACCTGCGCCAAGACCACTATCCACTATTCGACCGTCATCAACGCAAACCTTACCATTGACAACCACATATTTTATACCGATTGCCGGCGTGAGCGGTTCCTTGAATGTTGCGGCATCCGAAATCGTCTCGGCATCGAATATCGTTATGTCAGCCCAAAAACCTTCAGCAATTATGCCCCTATTGGCAAGGCCAAGCCTTTGCGCTGTCAAACCAGTCATCTTAGCCACTGCCTGCTCAAGCGTAAGTACCTTTTCCTCGCGCACATATTTACCAAGAACCCTCGCGAAAGTGCCGAAAGCCCTTGGATGAGGTTTTCCCCGGTTTAGGGGCCCTGTTGTTGCCCGCGCTGTTGCATCTGAACCTATCAAGACTGCTGGGTGCGCCATTACTCTCTTAACATCGTCCTCGTTTATTACGAAGTGCACCATGCCAATGTGGCCATTTTCACTGAGCATAAGGTCAATTGCAATATCAACTGGATGTTTCCCCTGCTCTTGCGCAATCTCAGCAATGCTTCGACCTTCAAAGTGTTTGTTGCATTCCTCGCGAACACTGCTTATTACAACTGCTTCCCAGCCGCATGAATCCTTTATCCAGCCCGACTCTGTATTGCTTATCATTTCATCGCGAATTTTGCTTCTCTCATCGGCATCTCTTAGTCTCTCTGTTAGGCTTCGGTTGCCTCCCGCATACGCCCACTTTGGAAACATGATTCCTAGTCCTGTAGAGGTGGCGACATAAGGATACTGATCCGCCCAAACATCCAATCCTTCAGCGCGTGCTTTGTCAATCAACGCAAGGCTTTCGTTGACCAATCCCCAATTTGGCTTTCCGCACGCTTTATGGTGCGAGATTTGCACTCCCACACCTGCTTCTTTTCCTATTGTGATAGCTTCTTCAACAGCTTCGCAAAGTCTTTCACTTTCATTCCTTATATGGCTCGCGTAGAACCCTCCAAATGGAGCTACTCCCTTACATAATTCAATCAATTCTTCAGTATCGGCATAGCAACTTGGTGGGTAAATTAACCCACTTGACAATCCAAATGCGCCTGCTTTCATTGATTCCTCAACTAATCGGCGCATCTCGGAAATTTCGCTAGGCGTAGCTGGGCGGTCATCATTACCCATTACTACACTGCGCAGAGTTCCATTGCCTACAAGAGTTATGCAATTGACCGCCATTTGAATTGATTCTAGAACATCAAAGTACTCATCCAAGCTCCGCCATGTCAGGTTAATCCCATATTCAGTCAACCATTTGCTAGCTTCTTCGAGATTTTGTTTGCCGCCCCTTGGAGCAGCCGAGTCTCCGCAGTTGCCCGAAACTTCAGTAGTAACTCCCTGAGTAAGTTTGCTCTCACACGTTGGATTGGCGATAACAAGCTCGTCAGTATGTGAGTGAATATCTATAAACCCCGGACTAACAACTAAGCCCTCGGCATCTATCGTTCTTGCCGCATACTCAGTCGTGCTTCCAACAATTGCAATCCTTCCGTCTTTTACAGCTACATCAGCATTAAAGCCAGGCTTCCCAGTGCCATCAACAACAAAGCCATTCTTTATTACTAAGTCAAACAACGGCATTCTCCTTTCTTGCACACTATCCTATTTATTCTAGACCATTCTTGGGATACTTGGAAAGATGTATTGAGGGCTATTTTCGATGTAGTGTATTTCTGCTATACTGGCGGCGTGAAATACAAAGAGTTAGCTACATTTGGTCAAGAACTATATTATGATTATAGCATCCAGGCTATTGAGACGTTCGCCGATATCTCTAGCCTTGCTGGTTTGCGAGATAAAATCGCTTCGATTCTTCCCCATAAATCCGAATCAACGCGTTTTCGCATAGCTTCAAAAATTATACAGCGCTTTTTTAAATCACCAGACGCCAAATCGCCATCCTCTGCATTTCTTAAACTAATTTCGCGAATGAAAGATGATTCTATTAGGCGAGACCTCTTGTTTTGGAGGACTGCCAGGACCGATTTGTTAATTAGCGCAATTGCAGAGGAAATTTTTTATCCATTCTTCGTGCTTCAAAGCTTGCCTGCGAACTATGATGAACACACATTTCGAATGGATAACACAGCATCTCTCTTCCCCATTGACTCCATTATCACCAGAGACTTGATAATTAAGTATGCAAAGAAGACATGGGGTTTCGAAAGCGAGAAGACAATTACTCTTGCGCTTAGAATTTTGAAGCAAGCGGAGATATTAGACTCAGTCTCAGTTGCAATAGGAAGCCGGCATACTTTAGGCTACTTTCCTCGTCCGCATATTCCCAGCCTGGAGACATTTATTTACTGCCTATATGAAGAACCCCTTTACAGTGGAGCATCTACAGTTCAGTCATTGGACCGCATCCAAAACGGAGATTTCGCAAAGTTATTCCTCTTGAATCGTCTTCAGATAGATTCGCTCCTTAAAACAGCAGAAAAAGAGGGTTTTATTTGTTTTATAAGCATGCCAGGCAGCAGGCATGTTAAGCTTCTTTTTCCCAGCTTAGAAGAGCTTGTGGATAAGCTAATCTCTTAGCCATTTGTAATTACAAAAGCTCTTGCATCATCAAGAATATCCAATCTGAATTTGATTGCGCCTCTAAGCTTTTCAAATGATAGCGGGACAAATTTTCCACCTTTAACCTCTTCTAAATGGCAATTTCGAAAGTGAGGTGGCAGAGAAATTGTTAGCTCTACGTTTTTGGCTGGAGTATGCCAAGCATATTCATTTCTAGTTTCAAAACCTATGTAATGGTTAGTATTCACCACTATAACTACCAAATTATCTCTTCCACATTGAAGTGCCCGCGCCCAAACGTCTTTTCCTGAAATGGAAATTGGAATCGGACAACCGATTGAGAGAAATTTAGCTAATGCTTGGACATCCTTGTTTGTGCGGCCAACCTCTTCCCAGAGTGGTTTTATATCCGATAGTCCGGTGAACTTTCCTTCGCCGGTTTCGGAAGTCAAGTCAATGAAGTATGCAATTCCCTTAACCCCACATCCTAGGGCATAGAATACCATCATGCGCTCTTCCTGGGGCGTTGGTGGACGGTGGCCAAACTTTCGGGCCCCAGCAAGTCCACAAGCCCAGAGAACTGAAACTAGCGGCCTGGGTGTACACGCATCTCTAGCACAGTCAAGAGCTCTCCATACATAATCTAGTTGTCTGCCATTCAAGGGCACATACGGGTCAGTGCAATATATATCAGCAATCTGGCCATATACATACCAATTCAGAGGCTTATAAGTATTGTTTACTAGCAAGAGGTTGGGTGTTCTCGGATCCCTTGCTTTTTGGTAGCTCAACCTTGGCAAAACCTCCGCTTGGGCATTAACTCCTAAGCGGTCCATGACTGGCAGATTTTCTCCGCTTGAAAAATCGTGCGCATCCGGCTCATCCTTGTTTTGATAAAAGAGAACGCCAGATTGGTTTTCATTCCGTGGTCTACCCTCGCCCACGTTATATGCGGGGACGCAGTTTAGGCCGGCTTCATCAAGCAGAGGGGAAACGCCTGACGTGAAATAAGTGTTTATTCCGTGCGCCTTCGCATCACTTATGCTTCCGGCATCCAAAACACCATAGAGTCCAATGCAAAAATAATTGTCCCATGCACGCACAGGTTGGACCAGCTGCAACTCACCCGGTATCTCAACCTCAATAAGATGATATGAGCCGTATTCCCAACTAAGCTTTAGGTCAATCTCTGCCAGCAACAATCCTGATGATTTTGGCCCCTCAGTCCACCTTGCACTCACTTTATGTCCATCGAGCCTTACTACCCCTGTTCTGATAGCATTGCCATCTAGCGAGCGAATGTACACATACAGCTTATCTATCTTCGGAGAAAATGAAATAGATTCGATGCGGGCCCTTTGAGCCTTTATCGACACAGGCACTTCAACAATACCATTTGAACCTGTAATGAATTGAAGGCGGACAATACCTTTTGGGGTGGTTCTAAATCGCACTATACATTCAACCCAGCCGCCGCCTTCAACTTCAACCGGCTTGGGCTGAGCCCAATTTTTGTCATCTTTCCAATATGATTCATTTGGAGCAGTTAATTTAGGGGATTCAACCTTGTACCAAATTACGTTTCCTGCATTTTGTGAGTTAGTGACAAGTTTATCAATTGAGATATCATTAATTTTTGACAACCAAATAGTATCCTTTATTTGAGAATCGTTTCGAAGTATTACGTGCACGCTTCCCGATGGCTTCATGTGTTTTGGATAAAACTGCTCCTCTTCCGACCATCCTTCACTCCAAATTGTGCCCTCCCATACTTGTGCTTTTGCCCATGGGTTCGCATCTGGGCGCCAGTGTGCATCAATTACCTTCCAAGCTGAAACAGGAAGCGCGCCGACAAAAGCAAGAATAACAGGAGTCAAGAATTGCAAAAGAATTCGTCTATACATAAATAACTTAGTCCCCTTTTCAAACTGTCTATTTTTGCCACTCCCTCAACTGCTCCTCTGTTACAAATCTTGCTGTGGGATGCTCTGCTGCCCAATCTACTTCTCCGAATCTTATAGTCCCTGATGCGAAGCTAGCGAGAAGTGCACGGCTACCCTTTTCTTTTACAATTTCCACTCCTCCACCGCCATGCCAAAACTCTCGCCCTTCTGAAAAGTTGAAAGAATCAATGCTATTGCTCTCAAAGACCCAGCATCTGATTGGCGTTCCCCGAATTGCAGCGTTAACAAGAAGGAACCATCTATCATTTCTCACAAGCAAATTGCTTGATTCCAAGCTCCCTTGGGGATGACCTCCTTCAAGCCTAGGTTCGTATCCGTCAGCTGGGCCTATAAGTATGGGACCATGGTCCTCCCAATGTTTAAGGTCATCGGTACTTGTCAAAGCAATGCAGGAGGCACCGCTTCTCGTGTTTGCTGTATAACACATCCATATCCTGCCATTATGTTCAAAAACGTGGGGATCACGACAGCTAGATATACGATCCTCACGCCAAAATGCCCAATCTTTGTCCTTACACGGCGAAATGGGATTGCCATCCCAGCGTTCCCATTCAAACAAGTCCTTACTAAATGCCAAGCCAATATTTTGCGAAATATATCTGTTTACTCCCGTGTACGCCATAACAAATAAACCGCCATAGCGAAACACAAACGGCGCCCAAACATGTGCTTCCTCCCATGTCCCAGGGCGAATAAGCATCACTGGGTCATGAACTTCCCAGTTGAAAAAGTCTTCGGTACTTGCATGGCCGAAATAAATTTCGTTGCCAGGATAGAATGGGGTCCCCTCTTGAAGCCGGCGTTCAATATAAAAGAAATGATAACGCCCATTATTTTCAATCACGCAAAAGTCGGCAACTTTACCGCTAACTGGCCGAAATCCTACGTTTATTATATCAATCTTCGGATGACGGTAAGCTGCCATTCGCATTTCGAATAATCGCTCTTCAAACTCGATATTGTTCATTGCCTTCCACGTTTGTTGAAACCTTTAAGAATCCTGCCACAATGGTTGCAAGTTTGGCGCCTTGAATGCATACAATTTTGCATTTCTTAAGTAGAATCGAAAGCGTATATCATGATTGAAACGCATGAAGTTTCCACGTGAAAAGAGGTCCTTAGGCTCGACTTTAAAGTTTACAACAGCACGTATGTGATTTCCCCTAACAGGAATGCAGTCGTCTTTTGTACATCCTTCGATTGGATTAAAGTTTTTATCGGTTACTTCTACTAGAGCTTCTCCCTTGCTTGCATCTACATTGAGCAAAATCCAGGTTGGCCCTATGGGTTTCATAGGAATAGTTGTTATGACGCCCTCCTTTTCGCCAGCCTCCCAGCAGACAAATCCATCACGACGAAGGGTTCCGGTACCCAGTGCCCCATATCCCGCCTGGTAGTGTGGTGCTGATGCTCCACCATACCAAAATCGCATTTTATCGCCCTCGGGATGTGGAGGGTTATTGGTTAAGGCAACGTGCTTAGAGTCCCAACTTCCCTCTGGACCACGTTCTAGCAGTGGCTTTCTATCGCCTACTCTCTGCCATTTTTCAAGGTCTCGACTAAGTGCAAGTTGCTCGTGAAGCACCATCTCATTTGTATTGAAGACTAGCAGTTGCCCAAGATAAGCATGGCCATAAGGAATGATGTACATTAAGTATAGATGGGTATCCTCAGGATCGTTTTCGTCGGCTTCTAGAACGGTTTGCATGGGGGTCCAGTGAAAGAGGTCCCTGCTTTTGCTTAATGCAATATGTCTCTTCCATGGGCGCCCCCATCTACGGCATAAATTCATGTGTTGATGCGACCGCGTTGTCATGAGGAAACATTTGTTCATTGGATCAATCGACAGCGAGTGACAATCCCCATCTAAAGGAAGTACGGGAGGGTAATGCATGCGCCACCGAAGTCCGTCTTGACTAAAGCAAACTGTAATGCCTTTAGAGTAGATTGGGTCGTCATAAGCGGTAAATAATGTTGCAACCCAACGGTCTTCTGAATCTGGGGTTCCGTAAGGCAAAACGTTCCACACCTGCTCAGCAAGCACGCATGTGTCATGTGTTGCAGAATGTTCCATAAAACGAACAATGTTATTATCATAAGAATTATCAAAAAGTACCTCGCGGACAGAAGGCTTTTCCCAATGCACCCCGTCGGTGCTCACAGCGTAGCAGCATGACGAACCTTGGTTTGCAAACGGAGAGTAGTTAGCACGGTTTACGATGCGGGTGTAAGCATTATACCAACATTTGAATACTTCTTCGATTGGGTCAAAAACAACGACCGCATAGAAGGGATCTTGAAGTGAGTCAACCTTGCCATTTGGTGCTAGTCCTTCCCAAGGTCTATTCGGCACTATTACTGGCTCGGGATGTTTCTCAATAGGACAAAGCCGGCGTGTGGCATTTTCACTTTTCTCAACTATCCCTTCGTCTGCCATTAGAAAAAGGTCTGCTTCAGCCCATGTGTGCGCTTGGTTAAGCATATTTCTCTCCAAAAATCTTTTTTATATGCAATTATGATATTCCTGGCATTTCAAGACGTCAAGCGGATGAATTGACGTCGCTACTTACAATATGCCATACTATGATTTAGACGTGTGATAGGCGAGGAACGAAATG
Source organism: Armatimonadota bacterium (assembly GCA_029907255.1). Classification (NCBI taxonomy): domain Bacteria; kingdom Bacillati; phylum Armatimonadota; species Armatimonadota bacterium. Next base: position 90,199 of record JARYMF010000003.1, on the reverse strand, counting down.
ATGGATAAATTTACAAGGCGTGAATTCATTACAGCACTTGGAGCGTCGGCAGCAATGGCATTTGCACCCAGAACCTTTGCCAGAAATAGCAACAATCGCTTAAATGTGCTTTTGATAACCGCCGATGATATGAATTTCGATTCCCTTGGCGTTACTGGGTGCGAAGTTCCGGACATTACACCAAATCTAGACGCACTAGCTGCGCAAGGTATGCGTTTCACTCAAGCTCATGTGACAAGTGCAATTTGCCAGCCCAGTCGTTCAGCTCTTATGACAGGCAGATTCCCTCATAGAAACGGTGCCTTGGGATTTCAACCAATTAACGAGAACGTCCCAACACTTCAGGAACATCTACGAAAAGCTGGTTACTTTAATGGAATTATGGCAAAAATCGAACACCTTACGCCAAAATGGAAATTTTGCTGGGATGTTGAAATACCTGCACAGGATCTTGGCAATGGTAGAGATCCCGAGGCATACTACGTTAAATCAAAATCTTTCTTTGAACAAGCTAAAGCTGCTGGGAAGCCATTCTTTCTTATGGCAAACTCAATGGACCCTCATAGACCCTTTCCTGGTGCAGAAACAGTCTCTAAAGTTAGCAGAACCTACAAACCTAAAGAAATTACCGTCCCTCCATTCCTCCCTGGCGATCCTCCTGATGTTAGGAAAGAACTGGCGCAGTATTATACAGCCGTTCATAGATGCGATGAAACAGTCGGTCAAATTCTTAGGGCACTCAAAGAAACCGGTTTTGAAGAGAATACCATCGTTTTCTTCCTAAGCGACAACGGAATTTCCGAACCATTTGCGAAAACAAACTGCTACTATACGAGCACTGCGACGCCACTTATTGTGCGCTGGCCCGGAAAAATTAAGCCGGGAACAGTTAACGATAAAGACCTTGTTTCTGGCGTTGATTTTATGCCAACAGTGCTTGATGCGCTGGCATTAGACCAAGTTGAAGGATTAGATGGCAGGTCATTTGTTCCCCTGCTAGAAGGCAAACATTCTTCGGGATGGGACAAAGTTTTCACTTTTATTACCAGTACCTCCGCCGGCAACATGTTTCCAATGCGATGTGTTCGGACGAAAAACTTCAGCTACATTTTCAATGCCTGGTCGGATGGAAAAACAACATTCAAAAATGAGCCAATGGGTGGTTTGGCATTTAAGGCGATGGCGCAATCAAGCGATCAAAAAATTGCTGAGCGTGTTAAGTTTTTTCTTTACCGCACGCCAGAGGAGCTCTATGACATTCGAAAAGACCCTTGGGAGCAGAAAAACCTTATCGCAGAAAAGGATTACAAGAACACTCTTTCCAAATTCCGATTGGAATTGCTTAGAATGATGGAAAGAACAGGAGACCCTTTACTTGACGTTTTTAAAGCAAGGATTGGTAAAGATTAATTCTTAACCTCCGATTCCAGTAATTGCAAATACTATCGGACACGCTTCTGTGTTATTCGATAGGATTTCAATTGCTTGAATTGGCCTTTTTGGATAAGGATTATTCCATTGAAGAATGCGAAGGGCTATTATTTCCCCCGCACGGGTTTTTCCTCTCCAAGCAACCGTAGCATATGGAATTGAACCATGGTCGTTCCATGCAGCGATGTTTTCTCCATACACAAGGTCGAGAACCATAGATTCCGTATTTGAATACCTAAAGACAATTTTCCCGACTGGTGTGCCCTTTTCAGCAACCCAGCCCGTTGCAATAAGGAAAGCCACACTATCAGCAGTTCTAGACAGCGGTATTCGAATCTCACAAGGCCATGAACCTTTTGGATTCATTGCGCCAGAGAACATAAGCGCCTTGTTTTGAGGTATCTCAAACCCAATTCCGCACAGCCGGATATTCCCCGTTTTCAACTCTCTGAGATCATGATCTGGCCCATAACCTATCCATGCACTTTCGTTATCGCTACTGAGCATGATATTTGCGAATGGTGAAAGATTCACCACAAAGCCATCACTTGCTGAGTGGTCGGCTTTTTCACGCCTCCAAAGTTTCAGAAACTCTTCTCCTGAAAAATAAGGTAGGTCACTTACTGATGTTTCCCCAGTGTTCCAAGCATACTCAGCCGCTAATATAAACGCATGGTACTGATGGAATTGCTGGTCTAAACATCTTTCATCAACATTAAACCCTGACCAAAGGGTTTGGATAAGACCTTCCGCGCCATCTTTTTTTGCCGAACGGCTGAAATCATAAATGTTATACGGATTGTACCATGTACAAGCAAGTACCTCGTGTCCCTTTTCTTTGAAAAGCCGCACGCTTGGAAAGTCTTCCGAAGTGCAGTAGTGCCAATCAGCAATTATGATATCCTTTGGTAGAGCTTCACGCCGCTCCTTTGCCGCCTCCAATGATTCTGCCATGCCAGCACAGGGAGTTTCACTACTATGGAGCATCATATCTCCCCAAAGCATTGTGCGAATACCCCTTTCGGCAAGATATGCGCGAAGCTTTTCAACATCTTCGAGGAAAAGCTGTGATATAGTTTTTTTCGAACATAGCTCATCCCGTGGGAAGCGACCTCTCATGGTGATTTCGTCGTGGCCTATATGAAAAACCTTTGGCTTGAATACTTCTATTGCCTCATTGTATATGTCAAACAAAAACTTATAGCTTTCTGGTTTGCTTGGGCAGTAACCATACGGATGCTCAGGGTCTTCCGCAAGGTTTAGGTTAGAATTATTTGCGAACATCCATTCAGAATGGCCGAGCGATTGAACGAGCGGAACCACCTCCATATGGTGCATTTTTGCATATTCTACGACCTCTTTTACATCCGCCTTGCTTGCACCATATGAAACCCATATTTCTGGATGACTTTCCCACTTCACATAGTCCGTTTGGAAGATGAGATAATTCATTTTATGGCGCGCGAAAATACGCCTTATTAACTTTTTAATAAATGGCTTTCCCTGGCCTCCCATAAAAATATGCGCCCCGCGAATCTTCATCGTGGGCCAATCACGAACAATTGCGCCGTGGACAGCTGCCCCATCTACAGTGGGTTTTAAAAGTTGAAGTAAGGTTTGAACGCCATAAAATGTCCCGCGAGTGTCTTTTCCAGCAATTACAACAAACTGGGAACAAGATTTTAGCGCATATCCTTCATCATAATTTGGAACTTCCAAGCCAGTTTCTTTACAGAGATATGCTACCGTCGAATTACGCGCAGGTTCTCCTATGCCAATGATTTTTGTCCCTGGCTTCATTTTGGATGGAGTCGTTACTGGAAGCGTAACGCCGTATATGTCGTTTAATTCCTCATTCAATATTTCTGCATTCAGGCGGTCATCAGAAGTGGGATTGTCTGGCAAGACAATCGCTACATTATCTTCAATGATAAAATCACGCTCGCTGTATTCAACGTACTTTGGCTCTGGAATTATCTTGATTAAATCTTCTTTTGGAAGCTTGGCATTTTTAACTGTTTTGATTTCAACCGAAGTAGGATTGAGTTCGAAGCATTCTTGCACTTGCCTTGGAACGAACTTAAAGTTTGTAACTACATGGTACTCTTTACCGTAAACAATCTTTTCTGGGGGGTGTCCCATACCACACCAGAATATCGGCGCCTCACGTGCCCACACTTGTGGGTCGCGTCTTGCATCGAATATAATTAACCCTGAGCAGTCGCCCGAAACTGATATTTCTATATCTGCAGGCCGTGTTTCGAACTCTAATCGTTTAAATGGCGGCACCAGCATTGATTCAAAATGGTCAGCTGACTTGGCAGTATATGGAACAAAACCACTCCTTTGACCTTCTTCAGTTTCCGCTTCGTAGGGGAATCCTGCAATAAGCTGTGCCGGAATATAGCCAACGCAATATTCAATCTCTGCAGGCACATCTTGGACTAATTGATAGGCAAGGTCAATGGTGACCTCATTGGAATCTTTCATTGTTACATGGTAAGTTGCAGAGAAAAATTCGTTACCCATGCTAATCCTGACAACCTTGCCATCAGGAATGTCTTCACAAGTGATTTTGTGCTCAGCCTGGTGATGGCCAAACAGAAGCCTGGTCCAACCTGGTGAAACGACGTAAAGCGATGATTTTCGAATTATGGTTACATCTTTATACTTAAGCGACACCCCACCTGTGGTATAAGAAAACTCAAAGTCTTTCATTTTAAAAGTGCTCTCCGATTGGCAGTATGCGTAGCATAAAAATGTGGCTGACAAAGCCACCGAAATAAATATTAGCAGAATCGTTCTATTCATTTTGCATATCTTAACCTTCTTTTATGCTTCTTTCTTTGTTAACTTCTTTGTGCTTTTTTGCTCTTTTTCTCGGGCTCTGCCGTAGCAAAAATTCCCATTTTCCTGAATTTATCATATCGCTGAGCAGGAAGTTCATCGGGGGTGTATTTTTCTAACAGTTCAAGGTTACGAATAATTGCTTCTCGCACCGCCAAAGTTGCAGCTTCGTAGTTTCGATGTGCACCGCCCAAAGGCTCGGGAATGATTTCATCAATCAATCCAAATTCCAAAGCATGCTGAGCTGTTAGCTTGAGTGCTTCAGCGGCTTCGGGACCTTTTGCTGGGTCGCGCCAGATAATTGCTGCGCATCCTTCAGGTGGAATTACAGAATAAATTGCGTGTTCCATCATAAGAACACGATTTCCTACTCCCAAACCTATTGCACCACCACTACCGCCTTCGCCAATAACAATAACAATGATTGGCGTGCGAAGCATTGCCATCTCCATCATATTCCTGGCAATTGCTTCTGCAATACCCCTTTCTTCAGATCCAACGCTACAATCTGCTGCGGGTGTATCCACAAATGCAATTATCGGATGGCCAAACTTCTCAGCCATTTTCATTAGGCGAAGAGCTTTGCGGTATCCCTCGGGTTTTGCGCTGCCAAAATTTCGGAATTGACGCTCTTTGAGGTCACGCCCCTTCTGATGGCCTACAACAAATATTGGCTTGCCATCCCAAAAAGCTATCCCCCCAACGATTGCATTATCATCGGCAAAAAGTCTATCACCGTGAAGCTCAACAAATTCATCGAATATGGCACGCACATAGTCAAGAGTGTATGGCCTGTTGGGATGCCTTGCAATTAAGGTTTTATCCCAAGGAGTAAGATTGCTAAATATCTGCTGTGCAAGTCGCTCGCGATGTTCTTCAAGCTCGGCAATCTCCTTAGAACGATCAACTCCTTCTATTTCGGAGATGCGCTTAAGTTCTGCTATGTTTGCATCTAATTCTGCAAGCGGCTTTTCAAAATCAAGCACGTTAAATGCCATAGCTTTCCCTCTTTACTCCAATTGTTAGCAACTTTTTAAGGGTATCCCTTAATTCACGGCGGTGGACAACCATATCCACCATCCCATGTTCTAGCTGAAATTCAGCCCTTTGAAATCCTGGCGGCGTTTTAATTACTTGTGCCTGAGCTGCTACCCTCTGTCCGGTGAATCCGATTAGGGCGTCAGGCTCTGCTATGATGATATCAGCAAGCATGGCAAAGCTCGCTAAAACACCTGCAGTTGTAGGATCTGTCAGCACAGATATATACAAGCCGCCAGCCTTATTAAATCTGCCGACTGCTGCGGCCGTCTTTGGCATCTGCATTAGAGAGATTAAACCTTCATACATTCGGGCACCGCCCGAAGCATTGATCATGATAACAGGAAGATTCTCAGTTGTTGCTCTTTCAAACGCACGCGCAACACGCTCACCGTAAACAGAACCCATACTTCCGCCAATAAATGCAAAGTCTGCTATTCCTATTACCACAGGCTGCCCGCCAATACTTGCATAACCTGTAATCATTGAATCATTCATGCCTGTCTCTGCTTTCCCTTTTTCGATTTTCTTATCGTATTCGGGGAAGTTGAGCGGGTTTAATGTAACAAGTTCGTTGTCTATTTCAACGAACGAGCCTTCGTCAACGGTAATTGCTAATCGCTTCGCTGCCCTTAACTTGAAATGATAGCCACATTTGTTGCAAACCTCGAGATTCTTCTCGAGCTCTTTGCTGAAAAGAATTTCACCACACTTTGGGCACTTGATCCAAAGACCATCTGGAAGCTCATCTAGGTGTTTCCTAGCGGCTTTCCCTGCTGTTTTTAATCTTCTGCGGAACCAACCGTCAGGAGACATCGCTTCACTCCAGTCCGATTAATTTGAGTTCAGATATTAACGATAGGATAACTTATTCACTAATGAAAAGCAAGAGGAAAATGCAATTTTGATAATGGCGCATCTAGTAAAAGTACCTGTTTATTGTGTGACCGGTTGACAAAATGGGTATTTAGCAGTAAACAACACTTAGAACACCTCCACCATTTGCATTTTAGGGGGTATGAAATGCGCTCTGTTCGATTTGCTGCAATCACATTAATTGCTATTTTAGCTATTAGCATTACCGCCCAGGCAAAAACAATCGTGGTTTCTCCCAATTCAATGAACGGTTGGAAAATTGCTATTCAAAAAGGAACTGCAAACACTTCGCCAATATGCAATTTCGTAGATGGGCCAGGAGTAGCACCTTCAGGTAGTTCGTCTCTTCATATGCAAACGTTCTACAGCGATTCCGACCCCCTTTCCAAAGTTTATATTGGAACCAATGATTTTATGGGAGTAAGTCTTAAGGAAATAACAAGCTTTAAGATATGGACATTTGTCTCATCAAGACTCTACAACAGAGGTCAGCCACCAATGGTAGAGCTTATAACAGACAGTGGTACGACTACCCAGCAAAGACGCTTTGTCTTCTACCCATGGGGGAGAAATGGCGACCAAAATGTTCAATTTAATACATGGCAAGAATGGGACCTAATGTCGCCAACAGGTTATTGGGAGCTTATATATACGTCAAGCCCAAACTATTTTGGTAACTGGGATTGGCTTATAAACAGGTATGGAAATGAAACCAGTCCTATGAGAATAGTTGTACCCCCCGTAGGTGATTACCCAACTGGCAATCTCACTGGTACAGGTTTAAGCGTTAAAATTGGTGCAGGAAAAGCTATTGACAGCAGATACGGTGCATGGTGGTGGGAATCTTGTGGCATAGATGCTTATGTCGACAAGCTTGTAATTGGCGTCAAAGGCGTCGAGACAGTCTTTGATTTTGAACGATTAGGACCTCCACCGCCAGTTTGCGGTATTACTAATCGCGGAATCTATAACTCCGCCGCATATCAGGGAAGCCAAAGATACAGATTTATGGTGTGGGGCGTTGTGCAAGAAGATGGTTTTGATAATAATCAATTCTTTATCGACGACGGATCAGGCATGCCTGTTAAAATATATTCACCCGGTCATGCCGCCATACCAAATTGCTTCTTCACCGTAGTGGGGTCGCTCGATCCAACACAAACTCCGCCGACTCTTAATTGCGACCCATTCGACATGCATATGTGGTAAAACTAAAAGAAGAAATAAAAGATGCTCATCAAACTTCAGCTGGCGCAACAACGGCGACTTTCCGTCCAACAACTTAACGCCAGCTTACTTTTTAATAAACACTTTTAGGGGCTTTATTTGCATTTTTCCATCTGACAACCATGACGCAGTTCCAATTGCAATAACGCAACCTTCTGGTGATTTTATTTTCACATTATTGCCTTCGCATATATTTGCGACTGGTCTTTCTAAATATACAACCGCGCCATTAGCTATTCTGTTAACGTCCTCAGCATTTACTATTACTGAAGGCATGTCAGCCAAAGCTTCGTCAATTGAAAACAGTACTTCCCCAAGTCTGCTTTCGCTTGCAAGTTCTTCTACAACCGAAGGAGAAATACTATCTTGAATTTTAAAATGCCCGATTGCGGTGCGGATTAAAGACTTCATGTACCCACCACAGCTAAGCTCACGACCGATATCCGCACAAAGTGTCCGTATATAGGTTCCTTTTGAACATTCTATTTCAAGTACTGCTTCAGCTTTTCTGCCTGGTTGAAACTCTACTAACTTCAATGAATAGATTTCAACAATTCTCGGGTTTCTTTCTAAAATCTTGCCGGCACGCGCAAGCTCATAAAGTTTTCGACCTTTATATCGAACTGCTGAAATCATTGGAGGAGTTTGCAATATTTTTCCGGTGAACTTTTCAAGAGTGCTGCGGAGCATTGCCTCAGTTACGTATGAAGCATCCGATTCCTCTATTATCTTTCCCGTGGCATCTTCCGTGTCTGTAACTGCCCCGAAGACCGCAGTGGCACGATAGACCTTTTTTAAATTTACCAGGTACTCGATTATTCTTACTGCGTTTCCCAAACAAACAAGAAGCACGCCCGACGCCATTGGGTCGAGCGTGCCTGCATGACCAACTCGCTTTTCTCCTGAAATGCTCCTCACTAGTGCAACAACGTCGTGTGAAGTTGGACCCTGAGGCTTGTTTATATTTAAGACCCCATCCATTTACGAACCGCGTCTATCACCAATTCCTGTGTATGAGCAAGTGGATGGTTGATAGTACAACCAGCGGCGGTTCTATGTCCGCCACCGCCGAACAGTCTGGCAACCTGACTTATGTCGGAACCGTCACGAGATCGCAAGCTTACGCGTGTTGAGCCATCTGGGCACTCACGAAATAGGACGCCAACCTGAGCACCGCGTATTGAACGTATGTAGTTGACAACGCCCTCCGTCTCCGCCTCTGAGGCTTGGATTGTGGCAAGCTGTTCTTGTGTGATTGAAGCCCAAGCGATACGGCCTGAATCTGTAGTCTGCAGTGAAGATAACACCGCTCCAAGAAGTTTTGTGCTCGATAGCGACCGGTTTTCATATACATTATGGGCAATTTTGCTTGGCGAAGCACCCTTTTCTAAAAGCTCCGCACTAATTCGAAAGGTTTGCGGTGTTACATTACTGAACCTAAATGATCCGGTATCAGTCATGATTGCCGTCAAAAGGCAGGTTGCAATATCTGCGTCAATCCGAACTTCCATATTTTTAAGAAGTTCAAAAACGATTTCTCCTGCGGCGGCTGCTGAAGGCCAGATTAATTGAAGATTTCCATTTCGGTCTAGGTTTGGATGGTGGTCTATTTCTATAATAGTTTCACATGAGCGAAAAGCTTCCTCAACTTGTCCAAGCCTGCTTATGTCCTCGCAATCAATTACTATTCCAACTTCAAAACATGAACGTACCGGCGCCGTTTTAATGACTTTGTTGCTTATCGGAAGGAAACTATAGAGTTCTGGGACACCGTCTGCGCTAAGAAGTACGACTTTTTTTTCCATCCGTTCAAGGGCTATTCCCAGAGCGCACATACATCCCAATGAATCTCCATCGGGGCTGACATGACCGCCTATCAGGAAACTCTTCTTACTTTTAAGAATCTCAGTTACCGCTTGGAGGTTGCTCTTCATCCCGTTTCACCTGTTCCAGCAGTTCAAATATGCGCGCGCCACGCTCAACTGTTGTATCCAGCTTGAATGTAATTTCGGGTATTATTTTCATCCTGGCGTGTCTGCCAAACTCGCCCCGAATAAAACCAGCGGCTGATTGAAGAACGTTTAGCGTCTCTTGTTTTTTCTGTTCATCGCCTAAAACGCTAATAAATATTTTGGCATGCCGAAGATCTTTTGAGACCTCTGCATCGGTAATTGTTACAAAACCAAGCCGAGGATCTTTTATTTCCCGCCTGATTATCTCGCTTATTTCGCTCTTAAGGAGCTCCTTTACACGCTCAAGCCTATCGGGCATTGGTTTTAACCCCTTATAGGAACTCGAGATGTGATCTTTCGATTGCTGCTCTGGGATCGCTTTCAACTAAGCCCAGCGCCTTATTTAACATGGTGTTAGCAATAGCCCTATCGTTGCTAATGCATGCAACGCCTATGACTGCACGTCGTCTGGAGTCGAGACTATCAAGTTCCGCCGCTGACACGTTGAATTTGTTTCTAATATTGTCAAGCAGGCTTCTTACTACGTGACGTTTTTCTTTCAACGAATTGCTTCCTACTACCAAAAGGTCTATTGTAAGTATTCCAACTATCATAGTCTATCACTTCGATTTAAAAAGAATTGCCTTATGGTTATATTGCTAACCAGGAGTAACCTCTTGTATGGTATAAGCCTCTACAACGTCACCAATTTCGTATTCGCTGAATCCGTCAACTATTATTCCGCATTCAAAACCGGCAGCCATCTCACGCACGTCTTCTTTAAGATGCCTCAAAGATGCAATTCTGCCTGTATGCAACGTTTTTCCATTGCGAAGAATACGTGCTTCGGCGCCTCGTTCCATTTTGCCATCTGTTACATAGCATCCGGCAACAACGCCACGTGGAAGCTTAAATGTGGCACGCACCTCAGCATGACCTATGATTATCTCCTTTTTAATAGGTTCGAGGAGCCCTTGCATGGCACTTTTTACATCATCTAGTAGCTCGTATATTACGCGGTAAAGTCGAACATCGATTCCTTCAGATTCGGCCATGCGCTTTGCTTGTGGGTCAATCTTTACATTAAAACCGATTATAACTGCATTGGAGGCTGACGCAAGCAGGACGTCAGATTCGGTAACGTTGCCTACGCCAGTGTGTATAATATTCAATCGCACATCCTCAGTAGAAAGTTTGTTTAGCGATTGTGAAATTGCTTCAACCGAACCTTGTACGTCACCTTTAAGAATTACATTTAACTCTTTAACCACGCCTTCGCGTAGTTGGCGATATAAGTCAGCAAGCGTAACACGCTGAGTTGCCGCCAGCTTTGCTTCTCGTTGCTCCTCTATTCGGCTTTCAGCAATTTGCCTTGCTTCTTTTTCATCTTTAACTACTTCAACTTTGTCTCCAGCCTCTGGAACTGAAGATAAGCCCGCTATTTCAACAGGGGTAGATGGACCTGCTTTTGAGATTCGATGGCCGCGGTCATCTAACATAAGCTTTATTTTGCCATACGATTCTCCAACAACAATCGAATCTCCAACTTTAAGGGTACCGCTTTTAACAAGCACGGTAGCAACAGGACCTCTGCCACGGTCAAGTTTTGCTTCGATAACGGTGGCATCTAATGGGCCGTTTGGGTCAGCCTTGAGCTCCTGCAGTTCGCTTACAAGGATAATCATCTCAAGAAGTTCATCCAACCCTTGTTTTTCTTTGGCAGATATTTGGACTGCTACTGTGTCGCCGCCCCATTCCTCAACCACCAAACCATGCTCTGCCAATTGTTGCCTGGTTCTGTCAATATTTGCTTCCGGTTTGTCAATTTTATTTATAGCAACCAGTATTGGCACGCCGGCCGCACGAGCATGGTCAATTGCTTCAATTGTTTGAGGCATTACCCCATCGTCGGCCGCCACAACAAGAACCGCAAGGTCGGTTACCTGAGCACCTCTTGCTCGCATGGCAGTGAAAGCTTCATGGCCAGGTGTATCTAGAAAGGTGATTTTCTTACCATCTACTTCAACCTGATATGCGCCTATGTGTTGAGTAATTCCCCCAAACTCTTGGTCAGTTACATTCGTCTGCCGAATTGCATCGAGCAGAGTGGTTTTACCATGGTCAACGTGGCCTAGAATTGTTACTATCGGGGGCCGAGGAACAAGATTCAAAGGCTTTGAAGGCTTTTCAGGCTCGGTTTTTGTGGGAGGAGTAACCAGCTTTGGCGGTGCTGTTACAGGCTTTGCTTCGCTTGGCTTACTTGGCGATGGAACTTCTTGTTTTGGCGGCGGTGGAGGTGGAAGTACTACTTCGAAGCCAAGGTTTTCCACTACTTTTTTTGCCAATTCAGGAGGAACAACTTGATTAACTGCAACAAGTGCCCCCTGCTTTACCAATGCCTTTTGAATATCTGCAGTCTGTACTTTTAGCAATTCAGCAAGCTGCCTGACAGTTGCTTGCTGAGGAAGTTCTACTTTGCCTTTTGGAGGCACGGGTTTCTTTTCTTCATGTTTCTTTGTGGCAGGCTCTGTTTTCTTTATGTCTTCGGTTTTCCGTGTCTCAATATGCTCTTTTGCCGCGGTTTTCTCTTGTGTTTTCTGAGCTTTCTGCTCTTTTTTTATTCTTTCAGTTACTAGGTCTGCACTTTGCTCATCAATTGTACTTGAATGGCTTTTGACTTCTATGCCGAGATCCGCCAATGCGGCTATCAGTTCTCGATTACTGATGCCCAGCTCCTTTGCCAATTCATAAATGCGTACACTAGACACTTATCTGTCACCTCTTCCATTAACCAGGACAGGGTCAGGCAGCTGGCGCTTTTGCAGAATCTCAGCGATTTCTTCTACATCTCTTCCGACCCTTGACTCACGATTTGTTTTGCTTCCTGTATAACTTCCTCAGGGACTTCGATGCGCAACGCCCGAGATAAACGCTTTTCCTTTATTGCTTTATTCAAGCAATTGACAGACGGACAGACATAAGCTCCTCTTCCTGGCAACTTACCAGTGGCATCTATGACAACTCGCCCTTCGGAAGTTCTAACTATCCTAATGAGTGATTTCTTCTCACCGCTTGTTCTACATGCCACGCAGGTCCTTATAGGTATCTTGCGTTGTCTCATTTTTAGGTAGACGCCATTTCGTTATCTTCTGGCTCTTGCTCTTGCGGAGTGTCCTCTACCTCAGATTCACCTTGATAAACTATTGCTTCAGCAACAGCTTCTACTGCCTTTTCTGAAGGCTCTTCCTCCTCCAATTGAACTTCTTCCTCAACAGCAGCTTCGCCTTCTTCAGTTATTAGTTTTTCTTCTACCTCCTCAGGAGACACGTATTCTTCGACTCCACCGGCTTCGGTTGAGCTTTCTTCGACGCCAGGTTTTCCTTCCTCAGGAAGTTTAACGGTCAAAGCAGCTCTTGCCACTTGGGATTCGCTTTTTATATCTATGCGCCATCCTGTGAGACGTGCAGCTAAACGAACATTTTGGCCTGCCTTGCCAATCGCTAACGATAGTTGATTATCAGGAACGATTACAAATGCACTCATTGTTTCTTCATCTGCATCAACAGATATAACCTTTGCTGGGCTGAGCGCTTCTGCAATAAACTTCGAAGGATTTTCATCCCATCTAACAATATCAATCTTCTCGTCGTACAGCTCGTTAACGATTGCCTGAACACGGCTGCCCCGGTGGCCAACACATGCTCCAACAGGGTCAACTTTCTCGTCATTAGAAGCAACAGCAATTTTTGACCTTGCACCCGGTTCGCGGGCAACCGATTTTATGGTTACCACGCCATCATGAATTTCCGGTACTTCAAGCTCAAAAAGACGCCGAATAAGGCTCGGATGTGTGCGAGATACGATCACCTGTGGGCCTTTTGGAGTCCTCCTAACGTCGAGTATGTAGACCTTTATCCTGTCGTTGAATTTATATGGCTCGGTTGGCACTTGTTCATTTGGCGGCAGGAGAGCTTCAACTTTGCCCAGCGAAATGAAAACGTTTTTTTGTTCATGGCGCTGAACTGTACCGGTCATAACTTCGCCAATGCGCTCGCTAAACTCTTCAAAAATTTTATCGCGTTCCGCTTCCCTTATGCGCTGAACAACTACTTGCTTTGCAGTCTGCGCAGCGATTCGTCCGAAATCTTTAGGCGTTACCTCTACTTCAATTACATCTCCAAGCTTAAGGCTTGAATTTAAAGTATGCGCCTCTGCAAGTGATATCTCTGCGTGAGGGTTGTTAACTTTGTCCACAACGGTTTTCTCGCAAAAGACTTTGAATCCGCCCTTGCTGAATTCCACACGCACGCGAATATCGCCCGTTGCGGCAAAATTCTTCTTGTAAGCAGTAACGAGCGCCGATTCTATTGTCTCAACGAGTACCTCGAAAGGTATCTCTTTTTCTTTTTCAATTGCACGTAGCGCGTCTATGAAATCACCGTTCATAATGCACCTTTTCTCATTCGCCGGTTTATGCATCAACATAAAAGAGTGGGCGTGCTACCCACTCTTTCACTAAGCACCTCGGCATTACGCAATTAAAGTATATCACATATCTATGGTTGTTGCAAGCCTTTTTAATGAACCTTCTGCATTATGTCCATTCGAATCTAGTTAACTTTGGCAAACTTGATAGCATCTCGCTTATTGATTCCACTTTTATATCTCGAGGCACACAAACCCTCATATCAATTATCCTCATGCCGGCCGCACCTTCTCGAGAAGATATCGAACGAATAACAACACCCATGCTCACAAGCTTCTCGAGCGTCTCTGTGAGAACACTTGTTTCCTGAGCCGGTATCTCAAGTCTAAGCTGACGTATATTTTTCTTCCCGATGCTTGATTCCAGCCTGCTCAAAACCGATAGAGTCAGAAAAACTATTAAAGTTGTTAAAACAGCAAGTATTAGCAACCCCTTGCCTACGGCAACCGCCAACCCAATGCCAGCAGTAGTCCATAAACTTGCGGCTGTTGTTAGACCACGAACTACGTTTCCTTGTCGCAAAATTGTGCCAGCTCCTAAAAAGCCAATTCCGCTTACTATTTGTGCGGCAATTCTGCTCGGGTCAGAGGTTGTACCAAAAGACATCGAAACAAGAGTTATGAGTGTCGAACCCAAACACACAAGCATGTGGGTACGCAAACCGGCAGGTCGGTCGTGCACTTCGCGTTCCCAACCGACTATTCCTCCAAGAATTGTCGCCAAGACAAGTTTTCCAAGCATTGAGCCTATGTCCATCATCATTCCTCACTCTTTTGCTTGACGCCAGATACACCAAGGTACAGCTGGATACCTTTCCCAGCGATAACTGAACCCGCAATCGTCATTATAAAAAGTAATACGATTTTGAAAATTAATTGAATAACTGCGCTGCCAAGTTTAACTGCGCCAGCATCGCTTGGCAGGACAATACTAGCTGTCTTTGAGGTGAACATCGCAAAAGCCATGCCAAATACCAGTAATGTGAGTGCAATACCCAAGATAAAAACTAACATTCCAATTACTTTGCCTTTTCTGTCCATTCAAAGCTCCACCCCATTGCTTTGCCAGCACCATGGATTATTTATATGATTTGACTTAGAGAATATCACCAAAATTGTGTTTTTGCAAACACTAGTCGCTATGGCCGCTAGCTGTTCAGAAGCTTTAATAACATTTAGAAAGAAAAAGCTAACCTTGCACCTTTTAAATTAATGAGGCAGACTTACGTCTGCCTCATTTCTGACCAAAAACATTAAAAGTATATGCCTCACCAAAACAATGGTGGGATGTTAGACCACTACTCAGCTTTTATTTCGACGTTCTTTATGCGCTCTCCAAGTTTCTCAAGTGCCTTTGCAGAAATCTCGCCTTCTTTCATCCCACACAACATGGGAATTGCTTCATGCAGTGGTTTGTGTAAGACCTTTTTGGATACTTCATTAAGTAGCACTAGCCCCATTTCTTCGCGGGTAATATTTGGGATGTAAATGAATGGATCGGTTTTTTTATCTCCGGTTTTTTCCTGGCTAAGTATTCCTTTTCTGGCTAGCTTAGCCATGGTAAGCATTATCGTTGAGTAAGACAACTCGCGTCGGGGGTACATAATTTTAAAAACCTGAGTAGTGCTAACAGGTGGCTCTAGGTCCCAAATTATATCGAGTATTTGGGCCTCCAATTCTCCAAGAGATTTTCCCCCAAGTCCTTTGCGAATACCTACATAATCCCTGGCACCGTCCTTTGAATCCATGGTGCGCCTCCTTCATTTATTACTAAAATTATTGCTGGGCTTTCCCGTATTTAATGAATGGATACTAAGACATTAAAACACAAGAAAGTGTCCGCGTCAACCGAATTCGCAAAATAGTCAAAGATTTATCACGCTTTCTTCTTAATATACCGCTATATTCATCACGTGTCAATATTATTTCGCATATCAATTAAAAAACTTTTTGCTTTTATCAAAATCCTTTTTTGGTATGGCGATTGTCTTTTTCTTTTTTAGGCTACTCAAGCCTTTATTTCTTGCCTCACGTTGATGCTTTAGCCCTATTGACTTTTTGCTTCAATCTCGGACATCTTTACCGAAACAACCTTTGATATACCAGGTTCCTGCATTGTCACGCCATAAAGAACGTCTGCAGCTTCCATTGTTGCCCTGTTATG
Organism: Armatimonadota bacterium; assembly: GCA_029907255.1. Classification (NCBI taxonomy): domain Bacteria; kingdom Bacillati; phylum Armatimonadota; species Armatimonadota bacterium. Next base: position 74,179 of record JARYMF010000003.1, on the reverse strand, counting down.
AGTTATTACAATCATCTGGGAATTCTCAGCAAACTCCCTTATTATGTCAGCAAATTTCTCTACGTTTGCTTCATCTAAGGGAGCATCAACCTCATCCAAAACACAAAACGGACTTGGTTTTACAGATAGCAAAGCAAACATCAAAGCTGATGCTATAAGGGCCCTTTCGCCACCTGAGAGCAAAAGAAGATTTTGTAGCTTCTTACCTGGAAGCTCGACCATTACATCTATCCCGCTCTCAAGTATGTTATCTGGATCAGTAAGCACCAATTGAGTCTTCCCACCGCCAAAAAGGCGACAGAACATTTCATTAAATGCTCTTCCAACGGCCTCGAATGTCTCAAGGAAAACGCCTCTAGTATTTTCGTCTATTTCCTTTATTGCACTCACAAGCTTTTGCCGTGCATCAATCAGGTCCCTTTGTTGAGAGCTTAGAAACTCCAACCTTTCGCTAAGTCTGGAGTACTCCTGAACTGCCCCAGTGTTAACTTCCCCCATTGCTTTTATTTCGCGGCGCAGTCTCATCACCTCGGCAGCAGAACCGTGTTTTACTTCGGGACGTTCTTTCCGAAGAGCTTCCTCCGCAGTTATATCATATTCATCTAGTAAACGCGCTGTCGTTTGCGCAATCTGAACTTCCAATCTGGCTTCACGGAGCTCCGCGGCATGAACTTTTTGCGTTAAGTCCTCTCGATTGCGGTTTACCTCCTTTATACGTTCAGTAACTTCCATGCTTGATGCCAGTATTGTTTGCTTTGTCCTGCGCCATTGTTCAGATTGGGTCTGCGTCTCTATCGAAATTCTTTTAGCATTTTCTAATTCTGCCTCTAGCTCGACTCGCCTACGCTCAGTTTCATCCCTTTCTTCTATGGCCATTCTTAATTGCTCACGCTTGCGAAATATCTCGGTGGAAATTTCCTTCCAAGTGTTTTCAGAGTCTGTCAGACTGCTTTCAATAGCTACCTTTTTTTGGACGAGCGAAGCTAAGGAAATGTTAACAGCACTAATCTCACCACTTACAAGGTCACATCTTTCTTGTAACTCCTGAGTCTCGCTTTCTGTTTTGTTTATCTGGTCATCAAGGGTGGCATTTTCCTTATTTGCCTCTTCTATGGCGGATATAAGCAAGGTTTGAGTTTCGCAGGCTTTGTCCAAATTTTCTCGGACATCTTCCCTTTCAGACTCAATAACTTCTAACTCCTTCGCAAGCCTTGCAGCTTCACGGGACAGGAACTCAACCTGACGCTCCTTTTCTAAAAACGACATCTTTAGTGCAGTATCCTGCTCTCCCAAAGCTGCTAGTCTGTTTGATAGCTCATTTATCTCCTGCTTTAACGCTTGGGCCGAGGATTGTTTGACCGCGATATTCCTCTCGATTTCACGTACTTCGTTTTGCAAATTTTCAATTACGCGCTTCCGCTCCAGAAGATTATTTGTAGTTTTACCTGGTGCTTTGCCCCCAGTAATTGCTCCACTTGGAAGCACAAGTTCGCCTTCAAGGGTAACTATCTTACTCCAACCAACTGCTGATTTCGACACTGTTATTGCTGAATCTATATCCTGCGCAACCAGAACCTTGCCTAACAAAGAATTAATCGCAGGAGCATATTTTGGGTCAAATTCTGCGAGTTCATTTCCAAGACCTAGTACCCCGTCTCTGCCAACTAGCTCTTTGAGAAGCGGAGATACCGTATACCGCATCATGTTAAGAGGCAGGAACGTGGCTCGACCAGCTTTGTTTGTTTTTAAATACTCTATTGCTTCTTTCGCCTCACGTTCAGAGTCGGTAATTATGTCTTGAAGGCTCGACCCAAGAGCGACTTCAAAGGCTGTCTCGTACCCGTTTGGTACTTTTATCACGTCTGCTACTACTGCAAAGCCACCGTCTATTAATCCTGATTTTACTGCCTTCATTACAGAGCGAACCCCGAGGAAATACCCTTCTCTAGCCTCCTCCATTTCGCACAGTGTTTTCAAACGCGACTGCTTGTCTACTAGTGTGCTCTTAAGTTGCGAAAGTTCATCATCTAACTTACCAACAGCTGCCTGCTTTTCCTTAATTTCTATGCTGAGAGCAGACATTTCCGAGGCAACTTTTTCAAGGTCAGCCTTAATTTTTAGAAGCTCACTCTCCGTGTTCTCCTTTTCTGTGCACACTTTACCCATAGCTTGTTCAGCGTCTTTTAGCTCAACTGTTAAGCGTTCTAGCGATTCTTGAAGACTTTCAATTCTGGCAGTCGTATTTGCTAATTCTGTCTTTTGAGCCGCTAACTTTTTTGCCAGTTCAATGTAATCACTTTTCTTCTCATTTGCCGCCTGTTCAGCTGCCTCCATTTTTTCTTGAAGCGCATGAAGTTCAGCAATTTTATCTTCCAGCCGCCGGTTTAATTTAGCCTCCTCTTTTTCCAAGCTTTCGCGTTCTGCTAATAGATTTTCTCGTTGGGAATCAAGCTGGGCAATACGCCTTTCAAGCTGGGCAATTTCCTCTGAAAGCAGATTTTTGGCATTTTCCGACGAAGAATGCCTCTGGTTTACTAAAGCCAGTTGGCTCTCTGTCCGCTCAAGATGAGTCAGTGCTTCCTGATACTGAGCTTGATATCGTTCTACCTGAGCGTCAGCGTTGGCTAAATCAACAGCGAGTGCAGACTTCTCCTCCTCTAAAGCTGCAAGTAAGGCATCCGCATCGGAAATTTCATGAGTAAAGACCTGCTTATTTAAACGCACTGCCTGAATTTCAGCGTTATAGCGCTGAAGGTCGTTCACAAGAATGCCTATTTCTATTTCCCGGAGCCTGGATACGAGCTCCAAATATCTTTTTGCCACTTCGGCTTGTTCAACCATCGGCTCAATTTGGGCTTCGATTTCCCTAATAATATCATTCACTCGCTGGAGATTCTGCTCAGTGGTTTCTAGCTTTCGCTCAGCTTCTTTTTTCCTGTGGCGGTATTTCTTAATGCCGGCTGCTTCATCGAACAACTCGCGCCTATCTTCGGGTCGAGCCGAAAGAATAGCGTCTATCTCACCCTGGCTTACAATGGAGTATGCCCCTCGCCCAACACCGGTATCAAGAAATAGTTCATATATGTCTTTGAGCCTGCATGGGGTCTTGTTTATGAAAAACTCGCTTTCACCTGAGCGATAAGCACGGCGAGTAACCGTTACCTCAGAAAATTCGATTGGCAATTTCCCGCTCGAATTGTCAACCGTGAGGGAAACTTCAGCCATCCCAACTGGTCGGCGCTTATCCGTGCCTGCAAATATTACATCCTCGTATTTTTGTCCGCGTAAGGCACGAACGTTCTGCTCGCCAAGTACCCAGAGGATAGCGTCGGAGATGTTGCTTTTTCCACTACCATTTGGACCAACAACCGCAATGACGCCCGGTGTAAAGAGGATTTCGGTCCGGTCAGCAAAACTTTTAAATCCTTGAATCTCGAGCTTCTTAAGTAACATGCTTCTTCCTGAGGGTAATGCTGACCAAAAGGTATCATACTAAGCAACCTGTGTCAAGCAAGATGTGCTTTACTTCGGGACTTTGTAAGTTCAACGTTTGCCTGTTCGTGCTCCATTATTGCTAGAGCAATGCGGATGTCTTCTTCTGCTTCCTCAGGGCTAAGGAAACCAATACATACCGGGTCAATTGGTTTGTTGTTGCGAAGCACATACCCTAGACCCGGCTCAGGCATGACTCGCCCCGCAGCAAGCGGTTTGATGCAAACAACAGGCTTAGGTGTATTGCGTATGATCCTCGCTATCCAATCCGTCTCAACAGAACACAAGAATCCAGCAACGTTAAATGGTTGAATATATGCTTGGGCATCATAGCCGCGGCTATCGCTAACGATTATGACTTCTGGTCTATGTGTACTGAAGCCAGGAATCATGCCAAGATTTCGTATTTGCTCAAAGACCGGCTCGACTCCTTCAATTTCGTTTTTTGCTACGTTTAGTCGAATGTCCGTCCAAGAAGTGTGCGGAAAACACATTTCCACTCCGTGGTCGGCACACCACTTCAAACCTTCACCGATATCCTCGTTTCCCATTCCAGGCGTGCAAATCCAAACATAATGGTTGCCGGTCTGTCTTTCAACCTCTTGGATAGCTTCATACATTGCGGGAACAGGACCACTAAGCACACAATTCACACCAAATTCAGCGCATTTTGCCATGACTTCTACTATTCTAGGTACGTCAAAGTATTTCTTAAGCCACATATCCCTTGCTGCACTGAAGTGAGAATAGCCAAAGAAAGTATTTGAACCACATATGATTCTTGATACTTTAATGCCACCAATGGACGTCATTGGCATTTTCATTTTCTTCACCTCCTGGATGAGAATTATTGGCTTAATTCCAAATCGTCATCATTTGGTAAATCAAGAGTTCGCATCAGTGAGCGAGCCTGCGTAGGATTCAACGGTTCACAGCCTTTGTTCAACAAGGTTTGATTGCCAGCAGGAGGTTCTCCGTCGTCAGGTTTGTAAACATAAACCTCTCTACCATGTTTAAACGCTCGAAGGCATTCCGCCTCCATCACCCCTCCGGCTCGCACCTCAACAGCTACTACAATATCAGCCATGCTAAAAACCATGCGGTCGCGTTCACGCCCATTTGCTCCAATCCATGGATCATAAACTCGAAACTTCGAGATCACTACGTCCCGCTGAGGGTCAAACCGCAAATCCCAAATACGCGCCTGTGCAACAGGTTCCCATCCAAGACCCTGTGGAAATGCACTAAGAATACCCCTATCAAGAACTAGCACTAATGGAGCATTGCGGCTTTTAGCAGCTATGCCTACAATCTGATATGAATGCGTGTTATGACTAGTTACCGCAGTAAGACCCTCTTCAGATAATAAGCTAGAAATTTCGCGGGTTATTTCTATGCTTCGGCCACTTATATCATTTGAGCTAATTACTGCGAATTTTCTTTCTCTAAGGAGGGACATATTTCCATAAATATAAAGTATTGGCGGCGGATGGGCTTCGTATTCCCGAATACAAGGGGGATAATCAGAATCGACAACCGTTACTACATGGATACCAAGTTTCTGAACCGCCTTTAATAAATCCCTTGATGAATTGAGTAATTGCTCCTTGCAAAATTCAATGTAATGTGCTGCTTCTGGGTGAACCTTATAATTTCTTATTAGGCAATCTGCTGAGAGTTTCCAAAACTGAAGCTCACTAAGATTAATGGTTTTGGTTCCAATAGGTGCTGAAATATCGCATAAAATCCGTTGGATTCCCTTTGGTCCTAGGTGTGGAACCGAATGTAGCATTAGTGCAAATTGGGGAAGAGTAATTTCCATAGTTGTGCCATTGTCAGTTTAATAAGAAAAATGGGATAACATTTATCACCATCAGCTTCTCTTCTTTTGTCTTGTTTTGGAGGTTTTTAGCTTGGTAAAACTAGTTATCCTAGATTCTTCGCTAATTAAAGATCTCCACTCAGCAGGCGCCTAGCCTCTTCTAAAGCTTCTTGAGCCTTTAACTTTTTTGTCTTGATTTCCTCGACATCTGAAAGGTCAACGTAGATTTTGCTAACTCCCTCCAAATCCATGCCGGCTATATTCAGGACAAGCCAACCTTCATCGGATTTCTTACCTTCGTAAACTGAAGTATAGCTCATTTTGTCCTTGGGAAATAACATTGGAAACCTCCACAATCTTAGAGTAATGTATGCCCTCTGCTCATGCGCTTAATTCTCAAAGTCCTTTTCTCCCCGAAATAATCTCAGTTTCAAGAGAACGCGCAATCTGCTCTCTTGCTTCATCAATGATATCTTGGACATCCTCAGTGCGAAAAACTCTTTGTTCGAATGTGCGCGTTTGCAGAGTCTTAAGGAAACCCTCAAATTCTTCAAAATATGAACCGTAAATATGGAAAGAATCAGCAATATGTGTATATTGCCCTACTTTAATCCTGCGCCCAATACGGTCGGAAAGTCTTTCAGCAACAACTCGCTGAAGATCAGTAAAAGCATACATGTTCATAAACGAGGCTTTGAAGGCGTCATTCGAACGCATGTGAACGTTTAGAACTAATTCGTCGCCAAATACTCGGAACCACATCCGCTGAAGGCATGCAGGGTCTTGAATACCTGCATCCTCCCATGGCTTCCAGGTAATCGCCTGTGCACGGCGAGTGTACGGAGCTTCTGCAAGTGCTGATACCACGTAATCAAGTTGATTAACAGGTTCCTTTATGCCAGGAACTGAATATGCTGTTAAGCGTTCATGATATGTATACTCCCATTTCCCTTCGGCAGGGTTTACCCAATGATCGTGGATTCCATCCACAACTTCTTGGCGGTATGCTTCAAGTTCAACGATACCCCCTGGAAATGCCCGATGAATTCGCGGCTCGGACATGGGGTTAGTAACCACAATAACAGATAGCGCATCCTTACTCGGCGGGTCAGTTGGCTTATCGTATTGTGTCTGTATTGTTGCACCATGCTTCCAGGTTTCTACAACTGCTCGTTCCCACGCTTCGGGCAAGTTTTCTGCAACTACATGAATTACCGGTAGTGTTAAATCCATCTTATACCCTCTCCGTAATCAAATCGAAATTAAGCAATCTAGTAAATGCAAGTTTCTCTTTGGGTTGCCTAAACTCCTGCTGGACGCATAACAGAATCAAACCATGCAAATGCCTCTTCTTGCATATCTGCGTTAAACTCATGCGGTGTATCGTAAACGCTTGCACGGAATCTGTCTCGTGCACCAAGCTTTTCATAGATAGCTGAGATTTTCTCAAAAGCTTCCTCGACGCCTTCCGGTGGGAAAAGTTCATCCCTGCTACCATGAATGACTAAGAGAGGATTTGGCGCAAGCATTGAAACTATGTCTGGCAAGTCGAGGTATTGATATAGTCCCGGAATAAACAACATCCATGTGTGGCAAACCATATGTCTTTTCAACATCTTTCCATAAGCGCTCATCCAACCGACAACAACCGCACATTTTATCCTTGAGTCGAGGCCTGAGAGATAAGCGCTTCTAAACCCACCAAGAGATAATCCGATGCACCCAATCCGCATGGGATCAACCTCTGGTCTACTAATTAGATAATCAACAGTGCGAATATCATCCCAAATCATAATTCCTAGCCAAGTGAGTCCCGCCATGAAAATTGTCTTCGCCACAGTATCTTCTTTCCGCGAAAGCTCGTTTTGTGCTTGAACTTGTTCAGTGGTCTCGGTTGCAGAGTCAATTGGTTCCGCAGGCAAAATTCTTCGTTCTCCGAAGTAGAAGGCATCTATACAAATTACTACATACCCTCTACGGGCAAGCTCCGTGGCATAACATTTTCCCGAGTATGCTTGCTGGCGGAATTCCTCCAAAGCTGGATGCACAGGACCAACATCTATAATTTTTTCCTTCCCCCAACGGTACATGCAACCGTGGTCATGTAACGCAACAATAGCTGGCGCCGGGAGACTACTTTTTGGTATCAGAACGTACGCAGGCACTCTAATGTCGGGCGTTGTGTTGAAGTATATCTTTTCGCGTATATAATCACCCATATCTGTTCTCTCGGTAATCTCGGCATTCGGCGCACATTTCTCAGGTCTGTAATGAAGAAGTTCGAAAACCTTCTCACGTGCCGCTTTTTTCCACGCATCGGGATTCGAAAATCCGCCACTAAGGTATGAATAAGAAAATTCTGACTTTAAAGCTTGCTTTTCAACAAATGGGTAAATGTTTCCAATGTGAGACTCGCTTCCCAGCGCTAACTCAATCAACGGTCGTCCTCCTCCTTACTTTCTTTTTTAATAATCAAAACTCCACTTTAGATAGAAAGCTCCTTAGCGTTAATTGCTAGAATATATGCCGCACAGGGAGATTTCTAAAGATATTTGAAATTGCTGGACCTTGGGGTAAACGTCTACGCACAGTGGTTGGCTAGATATATTCTCATTGGATTATCATAAAGTAATGCCTGTGCAATTTCCTCCACGTCTTCTTCCCCTATCAAGTGTTCGTCCGCAAGCTGAGTTAGTGCTACTGCAAGCCGGTTCTTGGTGAGAAGCAGTTTTCCATAGCACCACTCAACACAATAGCCGTCAGAATAAAAAGCATGCCACCGGGTCATGGGAAGCATTTCCAGCCTATCGCGGAAGAATTCCGTGAGCGTAGTGGGGGTGAATCCATGCCACCAAGCGCCTGAAACGATTAAATTCGGATACAGTCGCGCTAAACCTGCAGCCTCATGGCTTGCCGCCCTAGTTGCAAGAAATAAATCAAACTTGGTGGCTGCGTTTTTTGCGATATGAAGTATTAGGTTGCGAAGGAAACCTGGGTGCCATGTTGTAACCTGCAGTCCACCTGAGTATGCAATTGAGCCATGGAATACTTGAACAACCAATCCGAGACGTCCTGCTTCCCTAGCTACGACATCTGCAGAAAACGAAGATAGTCGGTTTCGTTCTTCTTGCGACAGCGATTCTCGAGCTTTCCACCGTTTAAATAGTTCATTTGCTTCGTCCAGCTCAGTCGGCGTATATCGCCACGTAGCAGGAAGCCAAAGATGAATCGCTGTGCTTTTGCTCTCTTGTGCTGTTTTCTCAATATGCTTGGTAATTGCAACATCCAAATCAAGTGCAGACTGAGGAAGTTCTCCGAGCGTTTTTGTCAGCGCTTCGGGTGTAGTTACCAAGCCAATTCCATAAAGCCCCTCACCAAGCAAATAGTTAAAATATGGCGATGGGTCCCTAGGTTCTTGGCCAGCATGTATTGCGGCTTTTTTTATCTTTGCCCTTCTAAGTACCTCAAGCTCCCATGTTGGGTCATTAGCGCGTTCTGCGACTGCATCAAAAGCATATTCCCAGTTGCTCTCATCCAAATAGTCAATTCCGTAAAGGTCGCTCATGATTCCAGCGAACGCCCAAAAATTTGAAGTATTTCGAATCGCTCGGCAGAAAGGAATTGCTGTTTTTACCCTTTCCTTTGGCGTAAGTGCAGGCGCTGTTTGGCTTGGGTAGCATGCCTCCTCAGGGCAACCAGCGTTACGGAACTCGGTTCCAAGCCAATGATAGAACATTATGTCTGTTAAATCCCTCGCCTGCCACATCCCACGGGTTCCTAAATGTGTATGGATATCAATAACCGGTATTTCGTTAATTGCTGACCTTATGCGGTCAAATCGGGCTGAATCCATGTTTCCCTACTGCCTCCATCATTTTTCGTCTTCTAGTTTACTCTCTTGAACTCACCAAGCGGATAGTATGGAGTTATTACTTCGTCTACATGTTTAAGAGCTTCAAGAGGTGGCATTCCCCATTGAGTAGGACACGAAGACAGAAGTTCTACCAGCGAAAGCCCCTTTCCTGCCAACTGCATCTCGAACGCAGTTTTTATCGCCTTCTTAGCTTTCATAACATTCGCCGGACTTGTAAGCGATGCGCGCGCAATATATGCTGTCCCTTCAATAGGCGCAAGAAGCTCACATACTTTTATTGGGTTTCCAGCTTTAATGGGATCTCGTCCCCCTGGAGTAGTGGTAGTCTCCTGGCCTGGTATTGTGGTTGGTGCCATTTGGCCACCAGTCATACCGTATGTTGTGTTATTAATAAAAACTACGGTTATGTTTTCGCCTCTTGCAGCAGCGTGAATAATCTCTGCTGTTCCAATAGCTGCAAGATCACCATCGCCTTGGTAAGTAAAAACAACCCTGTCAGGAAGCACTCTTTTTACACCCGTAGCAACTGCCGGTGCTCGCCCATGTGACGCCTCAATCATGTCGCATTCCATATATTGATAAAGGAACACAGAGCATCCTACTGGACAAATGCCAATTGTGCGCTCAAGTATTCCAAGCTCATCAATAACCTCAGCAACTAAGCGGTGTGCAATCCCATGGGTACACCCCTGACAGTACGCCATCGTTACATCACTTAATGCTCTTGGCCTCGAAAATACAACCTTCATCTTCTTCCTCTTTCTAATGCAAATAACTCATCACCATGGTGGCAATTCCATATTAATTGGTAGAGGTCTTTGCCGAAGCCATGACCTGGTATAGTGATGGCTTTAAGAGTTTTTCCACCTCTTCAAGGATTTCATTTGGGCTTGGCACTATTCCGCCAAGCCTTCCATAAAAATCAACCTCCGCTTCGCCATTTACAGAAAGCCTAACGTCCTCTACCATCTGTCCAGCACTCATCTCCACAACTAGAAAATGCTTTCCTGATTTCGCAAGCTCAAGCAATTGTTTTGATGGAAATGGGAAAAGAGTAATGGGCCGAAAAAGCCCAACTTTCAAACCTTTTTCGCGAGCCATGGTCATTGTTGTGCGAGATATTCTTGCAACACATCCATATGCAACTAATACTAAATTGGCATCGTCTATCCAGAATTCCTGAAATCTAACCTCACGCTCAGTGGCAAGCTTATAGTTCGCTTGTATTTCCAAATTAATTCTCTCTAAATCCTCAGGAACTATGTAAAGAGAGGTGATTGAGTTCCTCCCCCTACCCTTTGCACCAGTAGTTGCCCATGGTTTGGGTGGCAAATTTAGCTCAATTTTTTCTGGAATTTCAATTGGCTCAAGCATTTGACCTATTATTGCATCAGTAAGAATCATAGCCGGTCCGCGATATTTATCGGCTACTTCGAAAGCAAGCGATGGATGTTCAAACATCTCCTTTACTGACCATGGAGCAAAGGTGTACATCTTATAGTCGCCATGCCCACCGCCTTTGACCGCTTGAAAATAGTCTGACTGCGATGGCGCTATATTGCCAAGTCCGGGACCTCCACGCTGAACATTTACAATGAGGCACGGAAGTTGAGCCCCTGCAAGGTAAGAGATTCCCTCCATTTTAAGACTAATTCCAGGGCTCGATGATGATGTCATTGCACGGACGCCTGCACATGCAGCACCGTAAACCATGTTTATCGCCGCTACTTCACTTTCTGCCTGTACGAAAACACCGCCAGCCTCGGGCATATATTTAGACATATACTCGGGCACTTCGTTTTGAGGGGTGATGGGATATCCAAAAAAAGCACGGCAACCGGCAGCAATTGCCCCACGAACAACCGCTTCATTACCCTTCATCAAAACTTTTGTTGTCATGACATTACCTCCAAATACGAGCCGGAAACAGAGATTCTTTTCTTTAGTAAAAACGAATTGGAATATAATGGAGCTATTTTATTGGCTTCTGCAAGAAATCTGCTTTCTACCTGTACACCTCAATTGCTACATCAGGGCACATGACAGCGCATGCGGTGCATCCGGTACATTCTCCATTATCCATGAAAGCTGCCGGATGAAAGCCTTTGCTATTGAAACCCTCTGCCAAATAAATCAACTTTTTGGGGCAAAAGTGAACGCAAAGTTCGCATCCCTTGCATCTCTCTGCATTGACTACTATTCTTCCCAAAGCTACCTCACTCCCATCCTGCGGTCTATCTCCCGCATGATGCGGTTACTTTCTATTAGTTTTGTTATTGAATACTTTTCTGCGTATACCTGCAAAAACCCAAGCATTATTACAATAATCAACTTGCCAAGTGTATTTATCTCAAACGCTAACGCTAATCCCAAAACTGCACCTAGCGTATTCGACCCTGCATCGCCAAGCATTATTTTTGCCGACCGGTCAAGCTTTGTAAGCCAAAGTGCAGGCAATAGGAGCACTGTAAGCTCATGCCATATGTCCAGATTGCCTTGCCGTAAAATAACTAGCACTAGTAGCCCAACCCAAAAACAAGATACTGCACGACCAGGCCTCAAGTCCAATAGATTTAGCGAATTTGCCGCCAGAACAATTAACAGTGCATTAATAACTGCAATACCGGGCTGTCCTTGCGCGATAATTACACCCACTGCAATCGCAGTAAGGCCCCCAACAAATGCCTTAATAACGCCCGTTGTTACCTTGCCTTTGAAAAGCAGGCTAAAATGTCCTCTAAACCCACCAACTTCTCTAGACCCATATAAGTCATCAACAAAACCAGCCACTCCAAATGCGATTACTACAATCAAAAATATTACAGTCCGAAACTCAACATGCGGCATTCCAATGCACATTGCAATGTAGACCGGTGTAGCCGCCAAAACTAGCATAAAGCCATAGGAAGTTGGAATCTTATCGCCTCGAAAGTTAGGCCGAATAAGCTCAAACTTTTGGACTAGTCTATTCGTAACTACCACAGCTACGGGTGTAATTATTAAACTTAGGAGTAGAAGCACCCATATGTTCATAGTCTAAAAGTTTTCCTCATAAGTGTTAGAACAACATCCAAAAACTGGCGGCCACGGTGGATAAAGCCTCGCAAATCTCGACCAGACGCTCGATGGACCATATCAACCGGAACCTCAATTACTCTATAACCCATACGAAGCGCATCTATAGTAAGCCCAACTTCTATGCCAAACCTACTATTAAAACCTCCAATCCTTTCGACAATCTCACGTTTCAAGGCTCTGGGTCCTGCAAGGGGCGCCTGCATTTTGCGCCTTGTTAATAACATAATCCCGAACCTAGCAGTCTTCACCACCAAACCAAATCCCTTGCTCCTTGGGGAAAGAATAGGCATATCGCTATTTGTTTTTTCAGGCGGCAAACCAGAAAGCATAGCAATCGCCATATCAGCTTCGTCTTTTAACACGGGCTCAAGAAGCTTAATCCCTTCTGAAGCAGAATATCCAAGGTCAGCATCTAAAAGTAGAAGTATCTCACCTTTACACTGTTTCCACCCTCTGTTTAGCGCACCTCCCTTGCCTATGTTATGAGTGAGTTTAATAACTTGGTGGGCGCCAGCAGAGCGCGCAACTTCCGCGGTGTCGTCCTTTGAGCCATCGTCAACTACTAACACTTCTGAAACACCTGGGATATCGAGCGCCGCCCTGACGGTTTGGGCGATTACATCAGCTTCGTTGTATGCAGGAATTAGCGCGGATATCCTTTTCGCCATTGTTTTGTTCCAAAATAATGTGGGAGAATTTGCTCAGCTGACTTTTTTATGCCGAAGCTTCCTTTGCCCTCAGTTATTGCAAACACAAGGGCAACTTGACCCATCGGCATGTCAACATTGTCTACAGTGGGAATTTGTTTCTTTTGGAAGGTTGGTATAGAAGAAAAACCAACTTGGTAAGGTTCGCATCCTACAGCCACAACATTGAAAGCCTTTAAAGCATCAATGAGGACAAATATTACCTTTGAGGAGGACTTGTCTTCTTTGTCTTTGCTACCACCGACGATCACCACAGTTGAAACCCTGCGATTGTAGTCGCCTGAAGCAGCAATTAAACCTTTCTGCTCCAATACATCTATTCCGTCTTGATGCGAGCCATTCACCACACACTTGGCAATGATTTCGATAGCTCTTCGGATGGGATCGCGCAAATTATACTCGCCCGCTATTAATTCCACAGCTCTTGCCGCCCTGGTAACAGCAGAATCCACTGAAAGGTCTGAAATTGTAGTAACTGAAATTACTTCGGCACCTGCAGTCTCAAGCGCGGTCTTTGCACTTTGTGCGGCTTCCATGTAATCTCCAGCTTGGATAATAGCAATTCTACGCCCTGCAAGGTGACCCGCGACAAGCGCTGGCAATACACTTCGCTCAAACTCCTCACTTTTTCTTATTAATTCATTAAGGTTAGAGATTGTTCGCTGCTGGCTTCTGTTCTCGGCTTGTAACTGAGAAAACTGCTGTTCTAATCTTTTTGCCACTTGCCTCTCAACAGAAGAACCGGCAATAAAATTGCTTCCTAGGAGAATGCCTAGCGCTAGCGCAAGAAATACCGCAACCAAGCTGGTGAGATGATACCTAAAGTCTATTGGCAATTTGGGACTCCTAAAAGCCGAGCAGTTTTCTAAGCTTGAAGAATATTAATCCAACCCATGTACGAAAAGCTGGGGATTGAAAAGCGATTACAAAAACTACAGCTAAAGCAGACAACACAAGGGCAAGCAATTCTTTTAATTTTGGTTCTCGTCGGTAAAGCTTGCTTACTCCTTTTGCATCTACAAGCTTTGACCCTATTTTCAAGCGGGTAAGAAATGTGCTTGCCATACCCGCTCTGCCCTTATCTAAAAAGTCAATAAGACTAGAGTGCGTCCCAACCGCAACGATAAGATCAGCGCCCTTTTCATAAGCTAACATCATCGCCATGTCTTCGCTTGTACCTTGCAGTGGAAATACTGCGGCTTTTAAACCAAGCTCTTTCACCCTTGCAAGACCTGGAGCTTTTCCATTCCCATACGCATGCACAACAATTTCTGCGCCACATTTCAATGCTTCATCGCTCACCGAATCCATATCACCAACTATTAAATCAGGCTTAAATCCGAATTCAAGCAGGGCGTCTGCACCGCCGTCAACAGCAATTAGGACAGGCTTTACATCTTGAAGATACGATTTTATGATAGCCAAATCCTCCTTGTAACCTTCGCCCCGAACTACGATGAGCGCATGGCGGCCGGCAATTTTGGTTTTTAATTCTGGTACCTCAACTGGGTCAAGGATTAGAAATTTTTCTTCCTCAATGTACCGCAGGGTATTTTGAACGAATTTCTCAAGCTCGACAGCAAGATTGCTACGAGATTCTTCCATCATACGATTGACTTCTTCAGTAGACAGCAACTTTCCAATGCCAACTACTACCCCATTCTTATAGATAGTCTCGCCATCAATTAATAATTTGTCGCCCTCCGAAACGACGTCCATAATCTCCTTGCCAACGTTGTCTATGATTGGAATGCCAGCAGAAAGGAGAATGCTTGGACCGGTATTTGGATATCTTCCAGAGATGGATTTGCTTGCGTTTATCACTGCCGCAGCCTTGCAATCAACAAGCATCCGCGCGCAAGTCGAGTCAAGGTCTTGGTGGTCAATAACAGCTATTTCACCTTTCCTAAGCCTTTGAGCCAAATGCTTTGTCTTTTTGTCAACCCTAGCTATTGACGTAATTTTAGCCATTTGCAAAATCCGAAATTAGAATTGGGACCTAAAAATTGCTCGCTGATTTTATTCTTATCTACGCGAAACAACAGGAATCCTGAAATTTGGCTGCAGAACTAATGACAAGAGAAAATTAGATTATGTGTCAGTGCTTTTCATAGCAAGCATTTCCCGGGCATGCTGAATGGCAGTTGGAGAAGGGCTAGCGCCTCCAAGCATCCGAGAAAGCTCCGCCACTCGTTCCTCATAAGTTAGAGGACGAACTCGTACAACCGTTCGCCCGCCTGAAACTTCCTTTTCTATTCCAAAATGTTTTCCAGCTCGGCAGGCAATCTGTGGCAGATGAGTTATGCATATAACCTGACTTTTACTAGCCAAAGTGTCTAGCTTCTGACCTATGACTTCCGCTGTTCGACCCCCAATACCAACATCAATTTCGTCAAATATTAGCGTTGGGGTTCTATCTGCTGTAGCAGAAACTGATTTTATTGCCAGCATTACTCGTGATATTTCGCCTCCGGATGCAATTTTAACAAGAGGCTTTGGCGGCTCCCCAGTATTGGCGGAAAACAGAAATTCGATTTTATCAATGCCTAAAGAATCAATTTCTTTCCGTTCTTGCGAAACCTGAAAAACAGCATTTGGCATGCCAAGTTCGACAAGTTCGCTAACGATTGCCTTTGTAAATTTTTCTCCGCCTTTCTTATGCAAATCTGAAAGTGCTTTGGCTTTTTGCGTTAATTCCGATTCCAGACGCTCAATCTCGGCAACTAATTCTTTTGACCGCTCCTCACTATTTGCAAGCAATTCGAGTTTGCTTTTTAGTTGCTGGGCATAATCAATAACAGCCTGCTCAGTATCACCATATTTACGTTTAAGCGCCCTAATGAGGTCTATGCGTTCTTGAATAGCTTCCAAACGTGCAGGGTTGAATTCTATTGAGTCCCGATAACTCCTGAGCTCGCGTGCTATATCTTCAACCTGGTACAAAGCATTTTGGAGCGATTCTACGAGCGGCTGCAGATTTGAATCAACCTCCGAAATCCCCTCGAGAGCGGCAACTGCCTCACCAAGTTTATCCAACGCACAGCATTCACTTGACCTATTGCCAATAGCTTCATATGCAAGGGAAGTCATAGAATGAAGGCGCTCTGCATTCGCAAGTCTGATTTTATCTGCTAGCAGTTCCTCTTCCTCCCCAGGCGATAGAGCGGCTTTTTCTATTTCATCTATTTGAAACCTATAGATATCTATATTCCGCGCACGTTCCTGTTCCTCGCTTTTTAATTGGCGAAGTTCGTCTTTAAGTCGCCGAAGAATAGCAAATTTTTCGCCTACTTCCGCCCTTAATGACAGTACTTCGTCGCCACACCAATTGTCTAGTATCTCTATTTGCGATTCTGGCCGTAGAATGCTCTGATGCTCATGCTGTCCGTGAATGTCAACCAGACTATCGGTTATCTCTTTTAGAAGGGCAATAGTTGCCGCTCTTCCGTTGATTCGGCACTGGCTCCTGCCTGACTTATGAATTTCACGGCAAATTATAATTCTACCATCTTCTGCTTCCAAACCGGCTGCTTCAAGAGCCTTTAGTGCCAAAGGAGACCTATCAACTAATAGGACTGCCTCAACGACGGCTTTATCGGCGCCGGTCCTAATAACCTCTGAATCTACACGCTCTCCGAGCACCATATTAATAGCATCAACGATAACCGATTTGCCTGCGCCGGTTTCGCCAGTGAGTATGTTTAAGCCATCACCAAGCTCTAAATCCAGCTTGTCTATTACCGCATAGTCTTCAATATGAAGATGCTCAATCATGATTAGATCACAGGTCGAAACGGTCGCCCCACTTCAACCTAGTTTGTAGTTTATCGTAGAAGGTAGTAGGTGTCACTGAAATCAGCTTTGCTCGCACATGCGCTTCCCCAACAACTACCTCGTCGCCGGGTTCCAGTGGCATACCTACTTGTCCATCTACTGTAACCATAACCACATCCCCTGGGTCGCTTTCAACTTTCACATGGACTGTCTCTTTATTGGAAACAACCAAAGACCTTGCACTCAGCGTGTGTGGACATATTGGGGTTACGATTAAAACGTTCAAGTCTGGTGCTACTATTGGGCCGCCAGCTGAAAGAGAATATGCCGTTGAGCCAGTTGGTGATGCAATAATTATGCCATCTGCAGCATAAGTGGATATATACTTCTCTGAGACGCATGTACCGAGCCTAAGCATTCGGGCAAGTGGACCCTTTGCTACTACAACATCATTTAAGGCAAACCAGTGTTCTATACGCTTTCCATCACGGCGCACATCCGTCCGCAAAACCATCCGCTCGTCAATTGTGTATTCTCCGTTCAGCATGCGCAACACGGCCGCACGAGCATCGCACGGTTCGACATCGGTCAAAAAACCAAACTTGCCCAATCGTATGCCAAGCATAGGTACGCCATGCGGAGTCATTATTCGACTTGCGCGAAGCAATGTTCCATCTCCACCCAAAACCACGGCAAAATCTGTTTTTGCAAGCTCCTCTTCAGCACGTGAAAGGTCCGGTCGTCCCATCGCCAATGCCGCATCATGCTCCGCAATTACAAACACTCGCTGTTTCTCGAGGAGATTTACGATTTCGAGCCCAAGCCGGCGTGCGGTGTCAATCTCTGGGTTTAAAATAATCGCTACAGATATCATGATACACTTCTTGATATAAATACCGGATTTGCAATTATTTACCACTTAAGCGGCTTAAATTAGCTTTTGCGTCGGTATAGTTCGGATCAATTTCTACTGCTTTTTTATAACAAGAGAGAGCCTGGTCACGTAGTTTTTTCTTTTCGTATGCTACGCCCATGTTATTGTAAGCTATCGCAAAATTAGGGTTGGCAGCAATAGCTTTTGTATACCACTCAATTGCCTCATCAAGCTTACCTGTTCGCTCAGCTACAAGCCCAAGGCCATTTAATGCATGAGGATTCGTTGGATCGCTGTTATATGCCTGCCTGTACGCAATACCCGCAAGCCGCAACTGGCCAGCAGCAAAGCGGAGGTTACCCAATGAGACTGCGGCTGTAACGTTCTTTGGTTCTATTCGAAGAACCTCAGACCAGCTGGCAATAGCTTCTGACTTTTTCCCTGTTTCTTGATAAATTACAGCAAGGTTGCTGTGCGCAACTGCATAATTTCGGTTTATTGAAATGGCTTTTTTAAACTGCGTAATTGCATTTTCAAAGTCGCCTTTCTTATAGTAAATCCAGCCTAAATTATTTATAGCTCCTAGATCATTTGGCTGAATTTTCAACGCTTCTTGCCCTTCACGTATTGCCAAATCGTAGTTACCTTGTTTCGCATATAGAACAGCGAGGTTATGATGTGGAACAAACTCCGTAGGCCTAAGCTCTGAGGCTTTTGCGAATTTTGCAGTCGCCTTATCAATCAAGCCTTTATTCAAATATATTTCTCCAAGCGTGACGTATGCTGAATAGTTGGTTGGGTCAAGTTCCAACGACTTTTCCAAAGCTAAAGCCGCCTCATCCTGATTACCTTTCCTATACAACGCCAGCCCAAGATTAAACTGCGCCTGGGCATCTTCTGGAACAAGAGAAGCGGCTTTTTGATACGCATCAACTGCCTTATCCCATTCTGACCTTTGAAAATAAATATATCCTAAATTAGTGTAAATCCGAGCATCATTAGGGATAGCCTGAACAACCTGCAAGTATCTCTTCTCAGCATCGTCGAAGCGTTTTTGTTTCATTAAAAGATTGGCGAGATTATGGAGCGTCTCCGTTCTTGTCGAATCCAGCGAAAGTACGGTTTCGTAAGCCTTAATCGCCTTGTCAACATCACCTTTTGCCAGATAAGCATTACCAAGGTTATTATAAGCCTCAGCCGTGTGTGCTTTTTCTACAGACTTCTCTAGCTCCCGAATTGCATCTTCAGCACGACCCTGCTTCAAGTATAGAAACCCAAGCCAACTCAAAGCGAGCGCATCATCAGGCGAGTCCTTAAGAACTGTTTGCAATTCGGTAATCGCCGATTGAATATCACCTTTTTGGTAATAATCCAAAGCCGCCTGGAAACGGTCTGCCCTTGCAGGCTCAGTTGTCTCTTGTGCAAAAACAACAACCTGCAGACATAAAAACAAAATTGCAAGGATGGGAATAGGTCGTTTCAACTGCCCACCTCCTGTAATTCCAAACTTAAAGTATTAAGGTATTATACCAAACCACCTATATAATAACAATGCAACCAAAACAAGCCGTTAGGCGCCAGTTGCCGGATTACTAGCGGTTCATAGCAAGCACAAGCTCGCTTAGCTGCTGGTCTTTTCCTTCAAATTTTAAGAATATTGGACCACCTACGTATGGAGACAAATCGACAGAGTGCCAGCTTCGATTGCTCTTTCCAGAAAGTGCAATATCCCAGGTTCTTTGGTCACGCGATATGAGCACTTTCCACTCATTAGCATTGTGGGCTCCGACGCAAAGGTCGACAGAAGCAGATCTACAATTCTCTAGGTTAAATTTGTATGTCCACGTCCCACCAAACCTAACGCTTGGAGCACACCCGCTTCCCTGGTCTTCTATAATATACCCACGCTCAACCGTACTATTTGCCAGAAATTCAATTACAGGCCCATTTGATATGCGAACATTCATTCTCGTTGTGGGAATTCGCTTTCCATCAGCAGTGCCACTTATCTCAAGCGTTTCCAAGCCAGTCTTGCAAGTAGAGGGCAAAAGGAAAACTAAAGGAATCAACACAGCTTCACCTGGCCTTATGGGCTCTTTATGTCGGACAATTCTGGTGAACCTACCAATTTGCACCTTAAACGCCACTTTAACAGGTTTTGGCGAATCATTGTGCACAATGATTTTTATTGCAGGCAACCTTTTCTCACTTTTATCAATCCACAACCTAGATGTGCCTTGCGGGACCTGAATGCTGTACCACACATCTTTCCTTACATCTTCCAAGGCTTTCTCTTCATAAATCCGCTTCCGAGCTTCAACTTTGTTTTTGCCAAAGATAAACACTGGCTCTGAGCTTATTTTAATTGAAGTCCTTGTCAAATCGAGATATTCAAGCTTGCCACCTATATGCATTAGCTTCTCCCATTGGTGGGCAGAAGGCAATTTAAACTCATGGGTTTCCCTATCTGGTGACCAAACAGCAAGCATTTCCCTTCCTTGTTTGCAAAACATATGGCATCGCAAATTGTCGTTCGGAATAGAATAAAGATATTCAGCATCTTTCAAAGCGCTAATAACTGTTCTATATGCATTAAACGCTGGCTTACGGCTTCCATCAGGCCTTATTAATCCATAACCTGGGCCTCCCCAATCCTTAACGCAGAACCAGAAATACTTTGTGACATTGACATCGGTGAGCGTGTAAGCGGTAATCATTGCTTGTGCTAATAACCTAGCCTGCACCTCCTCAGTGATGCTTTTGTCGCCTGTAGACCATCCAAGCTCTGTCAACCAAATTTCCTTATGACCATCGCCCCATTTTTGCATCAGCTGGCGGAGATCCCGAAGCTGACTATTAAACCATCTATCATCAAAAATATCGCCCCATTGGTAAGGGTGAACCGCCAATATATCAAAATATTGCCCAACTCCTTGTTCATAAATCTGTTCAATAAAGGGAAGATTGACACCAGCAGTACCGCCTAAAACAATCTTGCAATCAGGGTCGGCCCTCTTTGCTGCAACATAGGCACTTTTCACCAAGTCAGCATACTGCTCGACTGTTCCTTGCCAAAACCCGATATCAGGTTCATTCCATACTTCCCAATATTTGATTCGATTCTTATATCGGCTGACTATGCGTCCAACGAAGTTTGACCAATCGGAGAGGTTTCTTGGAGGATAAGACGGTTCCTTGTTTGGACCAGAAGACGCCCACTCCGGCGTATAGCCAAGAATTACCAAAATATCAGCTTTTAATCTATCGCAAATGTCCCTGATCTCACTATCAGCATTGCTCCATTCAAAAACTCCTGGTGCTTTATTGATAGCACCCCAATCAAGCGCTGAACATCCCGCCCCACATCGCACCCATTTAATTCCAGCATCTTCAATACCATTCCAAGAGCAAATTACGCCAAATGGAGAATTCGAATTTTGAGGCGCATCTGCAATAGCACAGTGTTTCTGCGACAGCATTATAAAAAGGGGAAGCAAAACTACCAATCGGCTCATGACATCAGCCTCCTCAAGGTTGCCCGCAATTCGGTGGAATTATAGCAAACAGATATTTAATAAACAAAGGTAAAAACCTTGTTTTAATTGCGCAAAGCAGTGTCAAAATTAAGATGAAGCATTAGATTTAGGCTTGAAAGCTTTTTATTAAGGAAGTAATATTCTTGCAATGCAAACGCTAAAAAGTCCAAAAATTCTTATATGCAAAATGAGCTCAATCGGCGATGTAGTTATGGCAACACCAGTGGCGCGCGCCATTAAAGAGGCAATGCCTGACGCTCATATTGCGTGGGTTATAGCCAATAAATGCTTAGGTGTGCTAGATGGCAATCCATGGATAGACGAATTACTTGTTTGGGAAAAACCATCTGGGAACAATAACGATATCTTAGGAGAGGCGCGGTTACTTCGCAAAAAAATTCGGCTTTTTCGGGATATCCGGTCACATAGGTTTGACATAGTTATAGATTTGCAGGGCCTATTTCGAAGCGCCTTGTGCGTATTGTCGTCAGGTGCAAAAATTAGAATTGGATTTGCGGATGCACGTGAGGGAAGCCGCTTTGCTTATAATGTCATTTGTTCCTCCAATAATAGAGGCCCACAGCGATATCTTGATGCCCTTCAGCCACTTGGCATAAAGTCAAATAACACGCAAACCTATGTTCCCGTGTCGCCAGATAGTCGGGAATATGCAAATCGCTTGCTTGAAAAACTTGTTAGTGACAGCAAAAAAAACCATTATTGCAATATGTCCAGTGTCGACATGGCCGCATAAAACATGGCCAATACCGCATTGGGCAGAACTTGCAAGACTTATCGCAGACAAAGGCCATATACTAGCACTCGGTGCTCCAACGGATTCCCCGCAAATAGAAAGAATATCCAATGATGCAGGTGTGCCAATATTAAACCTCGCGGGTCAAACAACATTACAGCAGGCAGCAGCAGTCATTGATATGGCAGATATCGTAGTGGGCCTCGATTCGGGTCTTCTCCACATAGCACTTGCACTTGGCAAACAATCTATTGGGATATTTGGACCCACTCGCTGGCGCTATTTGACAACTTTCCAGAACTTTACGCCTATAGTAGCAGACCTGCCCTGCATTCCCTGCTGTAAGAAAAAGCCAAAATGCTATGATTTCAAATGTATGAGCGCGGTACAGCCAAATGAAGTTGCAACAATCGTGAAAGCAATCCTTTTAGGAGAACACAGCGATGAATCATGCAGAACCATCTCTAGCGGCAGAGATAAAACCTCGTAAATTGCGGATTATTCACGTTGACACAGGCAAGTATTGGCGTGGTAGCCAGCATCAAATCATATATACCGCAACCGGTCAAATCAAGCGTGGCCATGATTCACGAATAGTTTGTCCACCTGATGTACCCTTGGCTAAACATGCGAAAAATGAAGGTATTCCAGTCACCGAAGTTAAAATGCGTGGCGAATGGGACTTACTTGCCTTAACCAGCTTGGCTTTTCTTTTCAAGCAGTTCAAACCCGACGTAGTCCATCTTCAAGGTTCGCATGCCCATGTTCTTGGCGGAATTGCAGGGCGAATCGCTAGGGTGCCATTGATTATCCTCTCCAGGCGCATGGACAATCCCATAAATGGAGCGCTTGCCAGATTTAAGTATCACCACTTCTATGATCACATAATATCAGTTTCGGATGGTGTAAAAAATGTTCTCACTGGCATCGGAATTCCACCGGAAAGAATCACCACGATTCACAGCTCAGTCCACGATTCGTTGTGGCAGCATACAGGAGATGCCGATAAAATTCGAAAGGAATTCAAGTTAAAACCTGAAGATAGAATCATTACCATCATAGCCCATATTGAACCCAGAAAGGGCTATGACACCCTCCTTGATGCCTTTCCGCTAATACTTGCGAAAGTTCCAGCGGCTAAGGTTCTGGTAGTTGGCGACGGCATATATCGTCCAACGATAGAAAAACGAATACAGGAAATGAAACTTGTAGACAAAATCATATTAGCTGGTTTTCGCACAGATATAGCGGATATTCTAGCAGCAACAGATGTTCTCGTCTCACCGTCATATCTAGAAGGGTGCTGTAACGCGCTTATCGAAGGAATGGCAGCCGGGAAACCAGTTGTCGGCACTAACTGCGGTGGCACTCCTGAAATAATCGAAGATGGCGTCAACGGTCTTCTCATCCCAGTGAAAGACCCAGATGCGCTTGCTGATGCGGTCGTGCGTCTTTTAACCGACAAAGAGCTAGCCCAGAAGCTTGCAGCCAATGGTAAGCAAACCGTAAAGGAAAAGTTCTCGGTAGACCGTATGGTAGAACAAACGTTAGACGTTTACTATAGAATGCTTAGCAAACGGTATGATGCGTAAAATTATATTCAAATTATTAGCAAAAGTTTCTGAACCGGTTGCCAAATTTCTATTCAATAAAAATAGTATTTTTAGACAACTGACCGTTTTATTTCCAACAATTCCTTCATTACGCTGAATAAGTTTTCTGAATGTTGAGGCGTTCCAAATGAATCATGGAGCTTGCGATAGAGCGAGAAAAGCGCATCGTAAGTCTTCCGGTGCTCAGGATTAGGTTTATAAACAATATCTTTGAGATGGCTCATTTTTGCCTGAGCTTCTTCTACATTTGAAAAATAACCTGCAGCAACCGCTCCAAACATCGCTGAGCCTAATGCACATGTCTGAGACGAACGCGAAACCTTCATTGGCCTGCCAGTCACGTCTGCGTATATCTGCATAAGGAACGGATTACGCTCCGCCAATCCACCGCATGTGATAACGTCAGCTACTTCAATTCCATATTCTTGGAAGCGCTCCATAATTACTTTCCCACCGAATGCTGTTGCTTCGATTAGCGCCATAAATATTTCCTCGGGCTTAGTGCCCAAGGTTAGCCCAACTATCATGCCTGTCAGATTCGGATCTACAAGCACAGTGCGATTTCCATTAAACCAATCAAGCGCCAGAAGCCCAGACTGGCCAGGACGTAGCTTTGAAGCTTGCTTTGTTAGAATATCTAAAGCCGTTTTCTTAGCAGTATCCACCATATTTGCAAGGTCAGGCAAATTAGACGGCAGAAGATTCTCTACTCCCCAGCGAATTTGATCTCGGTACCAAGCAAAAATGTCTCCGACAGCCGACTGGCCTGCCTCTAGCCCAATCATCCCTGGAACTATGCTGCCATCTACCTGGCCACATATGCCTTTTATTTGAGTATTAAGCTCACTAGATGGGACAACCATCATGTCGCACGTGGATGTCCCCATGATTTTTACAAGTGTGCCGGGTTTGATTCCCGCGCCAACTGCGCCCATGTGTGCATCGAACGCTCCAACGGCTACGGCAATTCCCTTTTGTAAACCAAGCTTATCAGCCCATTCTTTGCACAACCCGCCAACTTTCGTATTAGACGTATAGGTATCTCTGTAAAGCTTGTCGACTATCCCATCAAGCTTCGGACTGACGGCCGACCAAAACTCTTGTGGAGGCAAACCACCCCATTCGGCATTCCACATCGCTTTATGCCCAGCAGCACAACGACTGCGGAGAATGCATTTTGGGTTTGTATCTCCAACAATAAGAGCCGGCATCCAATCACAGTGTTCAACAAAGCTGGAAGCCGCTTCATAAACTTCTGGGTCAGTATTAGCTAAATGAAGTATTTTTGAAAAAAACCATTCGGATGAATAAACGCCGCCGGAATATTTTGTGTAGTCTATTGATGATTCTCTCGCCCTTGCTGTGATTATCGAGGCTTCTTCATGACTCGTATGATCTTTCCATAGCCATGCATAGGCATTTGGATTATCCGCAAACTTCTTATTAAAAGAAAGAGGCATTCCATTTGAATCTACCGGTATTGGCGTGCTTCCAGTTGTATCAATGCCAATACCAATAATTTTCTTGGCACTAAAACCACTAACACGTTCAGCTTCCCTTATCGCCCCGCGGACCGATGCTTCTAACCCTTCAACATATTCCTGGGGATCCTGCCGAGCGAAGTTCGAATCACGCTCGTCGAGGATAATGCCATCTACACCTCGCGTGTAATTGTGAACATATGTCCCTACTTCTTTGCCAGTTTCCACATCTGCTATTAATGCTCGAACCGAATTTGTGCCGAAATCAATTCCCAGGGCGTACATGGATACCTCCTACCTTTTATAAACGGAGAATGCCTATGCTAGCCGTGTATTCCTCCGTCGCTTAAATTAACACTGACCATATTTTTCAATATACTGCCTATGCGCTCGTTCTATTTCAATGGCTGGAAGCTCTTCTGGTTCTCCAATGAGAAGCGCAAGGTGAACAGTTTTAGCAACGTCTTCAACCATAACCGCTGCCTTGAATGCCTCTTGAACAGTGCGGCCAAGTGTGAATACCCCATGGTTTTTCATAAGAATTGCCGGCGATGCTCCGACTTTAGCTACAATCTCTCGACCGATTTCATCACCGCCAACTGGGGCATAATCCGAACACGGTATAGGTCCACCGAACTCGTCGGCTATGGCGGTCAGACAGCAAGGAATTTGCCTTCCAAGAGCTGCGAATGCAGTAGCGTAATTCGAATGGGTATGAATTATGCTGCCCACCTTAGGCATGTGGCGGTATACATAAAGATGGGTGATTGTATCAACCGAAGGTTTGAGTTTGCCTTCGACAACATTACCTTCCTGGTCAACTACAATCATATCTTCCGGTGCAAGATCCTCAAAAGCTACACCACTAGGCTTGATTACAACCAACCCAGATTCAAAGTCTCTTCCGCTTACGTTGCCGCTGGTCATTGTTACCAGTCCATAAGCAGGTAAAAGTTTGTTATACTTGCATACAAGAAACTTTAACTCTTCAAGCATTTTGGGCTTCAAACATAGATTTTTAAGAGAAAGCTTTTACTGTCATGCTTTGGCTTCTTATCTAGCAAACCATGATAGAAAAACAATTCATCAACTGTCAAGAATCACCGCGAGCTTTCCATTTTGAGAAGGCACTTTTGTGCAGAGATACTTGCTTTCTTCCACAGCTTCGATTTTGAAACTTAGGTGTTTGCCATTCCAATTTGCTTGTTGAGCGCGTGTGTTTCTAGGCAAAAGGAGCCTAATAATTAATTCCTCTCCCCTTCCTGAGCACTCCACTTCGATATATCTGCTATTTGCTTTGTAGTTATAGGAAAACCAGCTTTCTGAGGCTGGATAAGCAGCGGTTATATTTGCAGACTGAACGTCTGCCGCGGTCCATCTTGGCGAGAGACGTACAATCTTAAAGCATGTTGAACAATCCTCAATACCCGCCAATCCTTCTAGCATTGCAGATACAAAAGCCGCTGCACACCAACCAGGAGGACCACCGCCATATGGCCTTCCATCTGGCCAGAACATGAAGCGCACTTCTCCATCTTTCTTAACTATTGCATGGTAACGGCGGAGGATATCCACAGCATATTTCTCGCGCCCATGGTTGAAAGCAGCCTTCGCAAGCTCGCCACCTACAGCGCCAAAAAGCCCGCCGTTCACATACTCGCCAGGTACATACCAACCGAACCTTGGCTCATATGGTGGGTCAATTGTAAACCATTCCGCAATGTGAGTGTCTTTTCGTAGCTCCCAGCGCTCCGGATAGGCATCTATGATTGAAACAGCCATTTCATGCGTAGGCATTCCTCGGTTTATGTCATAAGGATTGCTTAAGCTTAGGCGAAAACGTTCGTTGTGCAATCTTTCCAGGTCCTTGTCCAGATGCACTTGATGAATGTAAAACCTATCACCCCACAAGAGCTGGTTTGCTCGTTCTCGAACGCCTTCGCCAAATTCCATCCATTTTTGGGCTTCTTTGCTTTTATTCATTGACTGGAGCATTTCGGCAAGCATTACACAAGCACTGTATAAGCCGCTATTGTCCCCATGAAAAAGGCAAAACGGCACTGTCTCATCCATCCGCCGAATTTCGCAATTAGTCTTGAAATGGTCATCGGGATCATAAAAATGAATGAAATCCCATGTGTCCGGTGTAAATGGCCGCTTAACCAACCCATGTTCAACTGACCAGCGCCACCTATTTGAGGTTAAATGGTTAAGACCTCGAAGAAGCAAAGGTAATTGCTTTTCGACCCACTGCAGGTCGCCGGTTGCTTTCCAAGTTTGATATACGCCCTCTACGGCGAGATACTCTAAATCTGCTTCTACAGGAACTCTTATAAAGACACGATTTTCCGTTGGGTCTTCGAGAACAAAGTCAGGGTGAACGAATTTTTTGTGTTGGTCGCCAATTGGTACAAAGAAGTCAGGAAATTGTCCATCTGGAAGCTGGTGATTGAAGAAAAACTCAAGTCCACTCTTTAAGTCCCCGAAAAAATACTTGTAGGCTTTCATCTCATGGATATGGTCTCTTAGCCACTCAGGGCCAATAGCTACAAGCCGACCATCCAAGTTTCGATAGTGATAATCGCTCATTGCACATGCGGCGACCCACCGCCAAAGATCATCTAATCCTTTATCTGAAGTTTGCCAAACTGTTCTTTTCTTCTCATTCATAGCAATATCTCATTTCAACTTAATGCGACACCTATTCCTTCTTCCTCTATCTTGACATAAAAATTGGCAACGTGTTACTTTTTTGGCGTGGGGCGAATTTATCTTGTCAGGCATGGAGAAGTAGAGTTTAATCGCGCAAACGCATATATTGGCTCAACTGACTTGCCTTTAAATGAAATAGGAAGACAGCAAGCGCATTTATTAGCTGATTATCTTGCAAATAAGAATATATCTTCTGTATATTCTAGCAATCTATCGCGGGCTGTTGAAACCGCACAGGTTCTTGCGAAACGACTAGGAGTACCCATCAACCTCATCCCTGAACTAAGAGAGCTAAATTATGGCGAATGGGAAGGCGTTCCCGAGTCAGAGGTCGAAAGCCGTTTTAGCAATCTATACCACATGTATCTGGAAAATCCTTTGAAGGTAAGAATTCCAGGTGGCGAAAAGGTTCAAGATCTGATTGACCGCGCATGGCCCGCCTTTTTGCAAGTAGCCGAGAAATGTATTCATTCGAATGCCCTTATTGTCGCCCACAAATGCATCAACAGGGTACTAATTTGCCTTATTCTCGGAATTGACCCGAACAATTATCGCCTAATTGGCCAGGGTAATGCCGCTGTAAACGTAATCGAAGTGCGGCAAGATGGAAGAATCATTATTGAAAAAGTAAACGACACTTGCCACGTGAAATCCAACTTTCCTCCAAAAGAAAGTTTAGAACCAACTTTAAATAGCTAACATCTTTCTCAAAATCCCAAATTAATGCATTGCGGGGGTTTCAGAGTGCAAATAATTATTTCTGAAACCCCCCACTTCTCCGGACAAATATTTGGGTGCTTTTTTCCAATCTTATTCTAATGGAAGAGCAACGGGTGTTCCGCTTCTTGCCGATTCATACGCACCTAATGCAACTTCAACTGCCTTCATCCCGTCTTCGCCAGTAACACTTACTGGAAGATCGTTTTCAACAGAAGTAACAAAGTCATTTATGAGGTTGTAGTCTATATCGCTGCCCCAGAAATGCCAATATGTTCGCATATCTTTGTCAAAATAATGCGTCAAAACTTGTGCAAACATATCCATTGAGATAACTCCCTGAGTACCAGTTATCTCTAATGTCACGTTCCCCCAGAATGGGAAGCTCTTTGGACGCGACCAACTGGAATCAAGTGTCGTGAAAACACCATTGTCAAATGTTACCGTTAATATACCAACATCATCGTAGCTTTCGTGATGCATTAGATTGCTGATTTCTGCGTATACCTCAACCGGATCGCTTCTCATAATCCAACGCATTAGGTCCATTACGTGAACTGTGTGGTCAATCACAGCTCCGCCGCCGGATTTCTCCAGTTCGATGAACCACCCACCTGGCATCTTTCCTTGATTTGTGCCCTTTATGGCAAGAATCTCGCCAATCTGCCCGCCATCAACTGCTTCCTTCACACGAACCATGGCAGGACTGAATCGACATGGAAAAGCAGTCATTAGCTTGACATCTTTAGCTCGGCAGCCCTCAATCATTGCGCGACAATCTGCTAGATTGGGCGCAAGTGGTTTCTCGCATAATACATGCTTGCCTGCCTCAGCAGCCATCAAAGTAAGATCCTTATGTAACGAATTTTCTGGCGTTACAACGACAGCCTGAATATCTTGCTCTAAAAGTGCTTCATACGATGAAAAGTAATTAGTTTCAAACTTTTCCGCCATTTCTTTGCCTCGTGCTGAATCATGGTCAGCGACGCCAACAAGAATGGCGTTTGGGTTGCGGTTAATTGCACTCGCATAGCTCAAAGAGTGCATATGAGCAAAACTCATAATTCCAATTTTGACTGCCATTGTCTTAACCTCCTATGGTAACCGGCATACCAGTCTTGATGGACTCCAAAGCCGCAAGCGAAATTTCGACTGCCTTCATGCCATCTACTGGAGTGATGCTAGGCTTTGTGCCGTTTTCGATGCAATCAATAAAGTGCTGAAGTTCAAGGAAATATGGATTTTGTGTTGTCGGACTTTCCGGTATTGCGACCCCACCGCCATGTTTTGCTTCATGCTTGCGAGCAATTGTTATAGGTGCTGTCGTTTTATTGTTGAATTCAAGCAAGCCGGAATCCCCTGCAATCTCAACCTTTACGCCAAATCCTGATGGATTTGCCCATGTCCCCTCAACATGAGCAATTACGCCACTTTTGAAACGAATAGTTACCAACGCATAGTCTATAAATTCCAGACCACGATTTACCAAACCTTTAGCAAACACCCTCTCGGCTTCACCAAACGTCCACCGGAGCCAGTCGAAGTCATGTATTATCAAATCAAGTACTAGACCACCGCTCCATTCGAAATTTGCATACCATTCATTCCATCCATGGGGGAAGCCACCGCCGCGCGTGGTTCGAACAACCGCTGGGTTTCCAACTGCTCCTGCATCCACCTGCATCTTAGCAGCTGCAAACTCAGGAAAAAAGCGAAGCACATGCGCCGGCATAAAAGTAACACCCGCTTTTTCGGCCGCTTCTATCATTTCATGGCAGTCTTTAAGCGAGCGACCCATCGGCTTTTCTGTTACAACATGCTTTCCCGCTTCTACGGCTTTTAAGACATATTCTTTATGCCATGGGGTGGGAACGCATACATCTACAACATCAGCATCTACGCTTGCCAGCATTTCATCAAAATCGGTGAACGCTTCTGTGTCATGCGCTGTTGCAAGCTCATTCGCTGCTTCTTCACGGATGTCCATAATGCCAACTAATTCAGCATTGTTCATTCCTGCGTAAGCCGCGCTGTGCACCTTTCCCATGTGCCCAGCACCAACAAGGACAACTCTTTGCATAATAAACCTCCCTCGATGGAGTTTTTGCTATTTGCGCCCTAAAATTATTTCTTATTCACAACTACTTTTTTTCTTTTTCTGCCTTAGACTGGGGCAACCAAATATCCTCCTCAGTGATTCCTAGATGTTCGATAATTGGTTGAACCTCTTGAACATTTCCCACATAGTCAAGCGAATGAGCATCGCTACCAATTGTGAACTTTAGACCCATTTCCTTGCAAATTTCATAAAACCAAAGTGAAAACTCAAGCTGACCTTGACCTAATGCTCGTCTACTAATCTCCATTGCGACGTTATTTTTCTTTGCAGTTTTCAGTGCTTCTACAAGGTCATCTTTTTGGATGTAGTCCAAAATCCTTACAGAACACACGCCTGGCACTACGTAAAATGGATGGGCTATGACATTTACCCAAGGAATGCTCACTGCGTATTCGAACATTCGGAGGTAATATTCACCTAATGAGCGGTCGTCTTTTGCTTTTGGCAAATCAGTTATTCCTGTATTTTGGAAGTGCGTAGCGCCCGCCATTACAAAATCGAGAATTTCAGCAATTTCTGGGCCAGCTGCAGTTCTTCCAGGAGCCATAATTTCAGCCTCACAACCAAAATAGACCGTCGGTGAACCGTTTGACTCTGCTTTTGCTCTAGCAACATCGGCACGGATTCTATCGAAAATGCTGCGGTCGGTAAATGTATAGAAGTGATCAGTAATTGCTAAACGTGTAATTCCCCTTTCAGTTGCCTTCCGCACAATATCGGCCGGGGTCATCTCCGCCCGGCCGCATGGTGAATGATAAGTATGTATGTGCAAGTCTAGGTCCAGCTTCAAAATTTCTCTCTAATCCCCCTTTAGACAATTTTTTATACATCCCGCCTGTTTCTTATGTCTCTGTCAATGGAACACCCGCCTTGCATTGCGGACAATCGGCAGGCTCCCATTTATCAACCACAAGACTCAATAATGCCTCTGTCTTTACGCCAAAGTTGGTGTTACCGCCTGTTCGGTCTACAAGCAACCCTACCCCCACAAGAACGCCGCCATTATTTTTGACCACGTCAATTGTATCCCTTACCGAGCCCCCGGTGGTCAAAACATCATCAACTACAAGTACACGCGTTCCTGGCTCAATCCTGAAATTCCGCTTTAGAACCCGTCCGCCTTCATCTGATTTCTCGGCGAAAATCCCCCTTGTTCCAAGCTGTTTACCAACCTCATACGCCAAAAGGACACCGCCTGTTGTCGGCCCGATAACTAGTTCAACCTTATCGTCCTTGAACCGACGAGCAAGTTCGGCACACAGCTCCTCCACGTATTCAGGGTATTGAAGAACCTGGAATTTTTCAAAATATAAATTACTGTGCAAGCCTGATGTAAGTTTAAAATGTCCATGCAGCAAAGCGCCAGACTTCTTAAATATTTCTAAAACGCGTTCTTGGCTTAGCATATTAACCTCGACTTAAAATATAGTGCCAGAAAAAAGCGAGAGCCCAACACCTAAAGCATTGTCATATCAACAACTGATATGGCGACTCGAGAAGTTCCTTAACCTTTCGCAAAAATTCGGCAGCTGGAGCGCCATCGAGAACTCGGTGGTCAAACGACAAGCATAAATTCATCATAGAGCGCACAGCCACGCTATCACCCACAGCAACTGGCTTTTTAGCGATTCTACAAACGCCAAGGATTGCGCTTTGGCCAGGGGTAATAATTGGATTGAAAATATCCACACCATACGCGCCAAGATTCGTTATTGTAAATGTGCCGCCAGCCATATCTTCGCCTGACAAGCCGCCACTCCGTGCTTTATCTACCAATCGTTTTATCTCAGTTGAAATTTCTGCAAGGCTCTTTTTTTCAGCATTACGTACAACAGGAACAACAAGGCCTCCCTCGATAGCAACCGCTATTCCTATGTTTACATCAGCTGGGATTCTAATTTCATTGCCCTGTAAGCTTGCGTTAACCATAGGATGGTCAAGAATAGCCCTGGCAGCTGCTTTAACAATTATGTCGGTGAAAGAAAGGCGTACGCCATATTTGCGTTCAAATTCTGCGAGAATTTGCTCCCTTACTCTCACTGCCTCAGTCATGTCGACCTCAGCAGTCAAGGTAACATGAGGTGCACTCTGGGCGCTTTTTGTCACGTTATCAGCAACAATCTTCCGTATGCCAGAAAATGGGATAACCTTCTCCTTAATGGATGGATAAGAAGGTTGCGCCTGAGTTGTTGCTCGAATAACATCTTCTCGCGTGATTTTCCCTTGTGGGCCTGTGCCAACCACTTCTTTAAGGCTAATGCCCTGCTCAGCAGCTATTTTCGCCGCGAGCGGTGTAACCTTGACCTTTACTGGTTCTCCTTGTTCAGCAATATATGCTAAAACATCTTTCTCAACGACTCGCCCGTTGGGACCTGTTCCTCGTCCTGCCAGTGCCTCAATAGGAACACCTTGCTCTTCTGCTATACGTTTTGCCCTAGGAGAAATAAAAACGCGCTCGTTAGCAATTTGAACATCCTTATCGGTTGGCTTTTCTTGCGGAGTCGATGCACCTGGCGTAGATTGGATTCCAAAATCAGGAGGCTTTCCAACTTCAGCAAGAATATCGTCAATTGGCTCATCTGGCGTTCCAATGATTCCTATCAAACCCATCACCGGAACAACTTCTTCAGGCTGGGCGATTATCTTTCGAAGAACCCCAGATGCCGGGGCTTCAACCTCCATGTTTACTTTATCCGTCATCACTTCAAGCAAGGGTTCGCCCTTTTCGACAGTTTCACCCTCCTGCTTAATCCATCTAATAATTGTTCCTTCTTCCATTGTTTGCCCGAGCATGGGCAACACAACCTTTGTCGCCATCGCTTTTCTCCTAATGCTTGCTTGAGCTAGTTATTCCTACCGCCATGTTGAATTTGTTCAATCTAAGGATACACTAAAATAAACTTAAACTTCAAGCCTATGATGCAATCTATTGGCGTGCTTTGCCAGAATTTGATATATTATGCAAGAAAACGCAAAATCGGAGGTTGAGATGAAATACAGAAGCTTGGGAAGAACAGGATTGAAGGTTTCCGAGATAGGTTTCGGCGCATGGGCAATTGGAGGTGAATGGGGATCAAGAGACGACGATGCTGCCGTATCCGCAATCCATCGCGCAATGGACTTAGGCATTAATTTCATAGATACCGCAGCTGGATACGGCGATGGACATAGCGAAAGGTTGATTGCTCGTGCATTTCGCGAACGTGGTGAAAGATGCTACGTCGCATCCAAAGTAATGCCTAAAAACTACAAATGGCCTGCTCTTCCTCACATCCCTGTTTCTGAAGTCTTCCCAAAAGATTGGATTATCTCAATCACCGAGCGCAGCCTCAAAAATCTTGAAACAGACTGCATAGACCTAATGCAACTCCACGTATGGACTGAACGCTTCAATCATGAACTCGAATGGTATGAGGCAATGGTAAAGCTTCAAGAGCAAGGCAAGATAAGATTCATAGGCGTTAGTCTCAATGACTGGGATGCCGCAAGCGGGGTTAACCTTGCGAAGTCAGGTCGTGTTGACAGTATTCAGGTAATTTACAACATATTCGAGCAAAAACCCGCTGAGGAACTCTTTCCTGTTGCCATTGAGTATAACATCGGAATCATAGCAAGGGTGCCTTTTGAAGAAGGACTTCTAACAGGCAAGATTGGACCTGGCTATAAGTTCCCAGAAGGCGATTGGCGTGCTCGCTGGCTTTCAGGCGGCCGGTTGGAAGAAGCCTGGGAACACGTGCAGGCGCTCAGATGGGTTGAAAACGAAAACCGCACGATGGCACAAGCAGCACTTAAGTTTATTCTTGCTCACCCGGCAGTCTCAACCGTTATACCAGGAATGAGAAGCATTAAGCATGTGGAAGAAAATGTCGCGGTTTCCGACAGTGTAACCCTCACTCCCAGCGAAGTGGAGCGCCTCAAAACGCATGCTTGGGTACATAACTTTAAGTACCCTTGGGCTGCAGATCGCTAGCAACTTCTTGGTGGTTAGACAAGGCGAAAGGCTTTCTGCATAAGAAAACAGTAAATGGCGCCTCGAGATTTGCAAACAACTTATTCCTCATATCAAAGGTTTGAATTTCTGTAAATCCAACACGTTTTAAGGCTTGCTTTACTGTGCTTATTGAATGGCATTTTTGTAGCAGTTTTAAATCCTTGCGTTCCCATTCCCCAATCAGCCTAAAAGTTGTAACTTGAAACTCGCCGACTTTTTTCCTCGGCTTATAAATACCACGAACAACGCATACATGGTCGGGTTTTACAATGCTAGTTACTTTTTGGTTACGCAACTCATATGTTTTCTCGCAATTTAAATCAAAAAGGAACCATCCTCCTGGCTTTAAAACAGCATAGACGTTAATGAAAACACCTGTTAGCTCATTAATATTCATAACATGGTTTAGGCTATCGGAAGTAGAAATGGTAGCATCAAATTCTTGGGGCAATTTAAAATATCGAGCATCAGCGACAAAAAACTTAGCTTTCGGCGCATTTTGCTCAGCATACCGAATCATCTCAGCCGACCCATCGATTCCCGTTACTTTATATCCTAGCTCGGTAAGCGCGTGTGCAATTTGGCCTGTCCCACAGCATAGGTCAAGAATATGGGCTCCTTTTGGCAATTTTGGCAATAATAACTTGTCAAGAACAGGTATTATTAAATCGCAACACCCCTTGCCCCAATATTTGTTATAGAAAAACGCAAAATCATCGTAGTCGGAATACCGAGCTACTGCACACATTCAGTGTTTTTCCTCCATATAAAAAATCTTCCTTGACGCTCACATTCTTCTTATCGGCAACTTATGCAATCGTTTTCATACAATTTTTATTTAATGCTAATTATAATTGTGATAATTCTTCCAGCTCTAGAATCTTAAGCCAGTAATTTCTCGTTAAATTGAACAATTCGGGGCTTTAAATCTATCCCTCTACCGAGCAACCATACTCAGCCAGGATTTGTCCTCTAATGCGATCAATGAGGAACATAACCGCACGCTGTGAAGGTACTCTTACTTTTAGTGTTTTGCCGCTTTGCATATCTGTCAAATCGAACTGCCTATCCATATTAGTTTCTGAGACAATTGTGTAAAGTATCGCTTCTTTGAATAAAAGCGGCCTAATTAAAACCCCTGGATCGAGCGCTTCTGTTT
The DNA here is from genome assembly GCA_029907255.1 of Armatimonadota bacterium. Classification (NCBI taxonomy): domain Bacteria; kingdom Bacillati; phylum Armatimonadota; species Armatimonadota bacterium. Next base: position 38,476 of record JARYMF010000003.1, on the reverse strand, counting down.
CAATTTTGAACGGTGATATTACCGCTGCTTGCTTTAGGGCAAATGAGTAAAGGGCTGCTAGTGGCTCCGAATTGTCTGCTAATTCAAATGGCAACGAAGCAAATATCAGTTTGCCTGCGCCAATTGTCTCATTTTTGATAATGTTCGCTTGCCCACTAACCACTGCTTTATCTACCCGATGTATCTTCTCACCACCAAAGCTAAGGCGAAATTCATCGCCCAATATAATTATTCTCTCCTCGCGGCTGACGGGTTGGGTTTCGGTGTGTATGCCTATTCTCGACAACCGTTCTGTCGGACGCCTGTACTCATCCCATTCAATCGGTCCAGTAACAAGCATTACTGCGCCCTCTTCTACTGCCCTTATTAACTTTTCCCATGCCTGATTGCTTAGGACTCTTGGGGATGGAAGAATTATCAACCTTGGTTTCCCTAGATTTTCAAGCGAGTACTCACCTACGACTCGCATAGGCACGCCACAATGATAGTGCATTACCCGGACTGCCATTCGAACAGCCGAAGAAGCAAGGTCGCGAACGCTGTACATGCTCGAGTAAGGTATAACCATTACTACGGGTTCAATTTCGCGACCAATCATATATTGCCTGGCTTTTACAACGAAATCTTTAATCCTGGGAATTATCTCAAGTTCTGGTTTAGCCGTTAAATCAGCCCTATGGAATCCTATAGCAGCCTCATTATCGTCCGGCATGTAAATGTTTGTGTTCCATATCCATTCGATAAACCCGGCACATCCGGAAGCAAAAGCCATTACCAATTTTCGCTCGAGCAAGTTTCTGCAGTCTTCCTCGGTTCGTCTCGCCGTACGACCAGGTTCCTCTATGTGCATTATGCCAGTTTCTTCTACGACACTTGGCTTTTCAGGAACTTTGCTCGTCAGCCCTGACCAAAGGAGGTCGTCGTTTAGCCACCACGTATGTGTGCTAGTGAAATCAACCTCTTTCCAGTGGAACTGGGGGTTGGGGCGCTCGCTTGCTCCACCTTCGTCCTGTCCAACTGTTATGAGCTGTTTTGGATTGCCATTAGCACGAATGCAATTAGTCATAATTCTTACCCAATTGTTGAAAATGTCCTGTGCAAAAAGACGGTAATCTAACACTCGCAGGTGACCTTCGCCCCGATAAACGAACTTGTCCTCAAAATCTTCCAGCGAAGGCAAACTAATCGAGCTACCACATGTTAGCCGCCACTTTTCCGTCAGCTCCTCTTTGTCAGGATGCCGCTCTTCTATCCACTTTTTCCATGCCTGTTCCTCCCACTTGTCATGGTTAGGCCGACTGCGCCAAAATCTACCATGACCGGGTATTGAAGGCTCATTTATTAGGTCCCACATAACATTGTTAAACGGCGCTAGTCGCTTAGCGAAAGCCGAGACAAACTCTTGTTGTCCTTGAAGGCTCCGAGGATCCAAATATGGGTTCTCTCCTTCGAACGCTTCCGGCGCAAAAGTGAATAAGGTAAAAATGACAGGCATTTCATATTTTGCCGCTGTAAGCATGAAAGCAGTTACCGCTCGCATTGCACCTTCATTGGGTGCGCCTGGGTCCAGCATCACATGCCTAAATGTTGTCCACAGGCCCGTGCGAACAATATTGATACCTGCTGCTTTCATCTCGGCAAAATCACGTTCCCAAACAGCAACGTTTGGCTCTAGAAGGAACTTTCGATGAACATCGGAAGCCATATACGTGGTCCCAACAAGTGGTGATGGTTTGTCGCCACGCATGAAATAATCCTTTCCTGCAGTTAGTGGTTGGGTCATTTTAACCAATGCGCTGTCATAACACCAAAACCCAGTTGTATAATAATCTGCATATTTATCTGTCAGCTCAGCATTGCCCGTTGAAAGCCTTGCCTGAACGGTGTAAACACCTGGACTAAGAGGTACTTTAAGAGGGACCACGAGATAGTATGGTGAGCGGAAATCACTGATATCCAAATTCTCCTGAAGAATGGTTATATTTTCCTTCCGCACCGTTAAAAAAAGGCTTAGTTTGGAAGTCTCATCCTTAGAATCCTTGAATCTGTTTGCATGAACAACTAATGCCGCTCTTTCCTCTGGGTAATAGCACGCAAAGGATGGCCTAATTTCAAATTCATGCGCCCCAATCAATGCAAACCCAGCCAGACGAGTAATAATTTCCTTCCTAGGCATGGAATCCGCAGTAAAATTGGCAAAGACCCATCGCCCCCCAGCAAAACGTCCGAATATGCGGTCCAAAGCGATAATTGGTGCTACTATTCGTCTACCATTTGAATCCAGCCCATGTATTAGGGGACGTATGATTGCTTCCCTTGCTCCTGAACTTCCTATCTGGCCAGGGTGGTCGGGTTTGGACGTTAATCTAACCTGGAGTTCATATACTAATCTGCATGAGAATTCATCAATTAGACCGGATAGAAGCGGTTCGGTTTCCAAAGTCTCATATGACGTAACAGAATTCGTTGAAACAGGGTAGACTTGGTTGATGCCAAGCTCTCGATGATACGCTGTCTGGCGCATCTCCTGTCGCCAGCTATCACCATCTCTTCTCACAGGAACGCTAAAGGGTGCACCCCCCAAGTTCAAGATGCAGCCGCCAGATTTGAGATAAGCTAATATTTCAGGCCAAGCTGCTTTTGGGAAAGCCGAACCATAGGGATTAACCAATAAATTGCAGCGTCCTTCGCTTAATTCCTTTTTTAAATCCTCTATCCCAACTGTTCGCACAGAATCCACAGGAGGCAGCGCCTCTATCAGCTTTTTAGAATCAATCTCGACAGTGTCTATGAATGGGAAACCTTGCTCATGAAAAATTAGCACGCGCCCTTTCATATTGCCCTTCCTAAAAAGAAATTGATGGCTAATACTACCAATAGGCGTTCATTCTTATATATCGGCTTACTATGCTGAATAAATCACCACTGAAATGCGGTCTTTTCCCAAATTTAAAAAGGGGAACCACCCAACTAAAAGCGAAGAATCAGTCCCACACCATGCAAAAGTATCCTTAATAGGTAATTACACACGCACTAAGGATAATCAGCGCCAAGCTTTAATGAAAGCCGCTATTCGTAAAGCACTCACTCACGACCAGTCATCGAGCGAAGTGCTTCGCGACGAGCATCACGCTCTGCTATGGCTTGTCTTTTATCATAAAGCTTCTTGCCGCGACATACGCCAAGCTCTATTTTCGCATATCCGCGCTCAAAATAAAGTTGCAAGGGGATTAGCGTAAGCCCTTTCTGTTGAGTCCATGCCATAAGTCGCCGAATTTCATTACGGTGCAGAAGGAGTTTCCTAGGTCTCCGAGGGTCAAGATTAAATCGCGTGCCGAACTCATACGGTGCGATATACATGTTATAGAGCCAAACCTCGCCATTCTCAACGCGCGCAAAGCTTTCTTGAAGGCTCACTTTTCCTGCGCGAACGCTTTTTACTTCAGTGCCAGCAAGGCAAATTCCCGCCTCATAAGTCTCCTCAATAAAGTACTCATGTCGCGCCCGCCTGTTAATAGCTATGACTTTACGTCCCTGCTGTCTCATCGTATTCCTCCAGACATCGGGATTATACCAAATAGTTTGCCTGGGGTCTAACCTCAAATTTAGTCTTGACAAAAATAGCTAGGCAACCTATAATACGAACGTATGTTCGATAACACTCCAGCGTGCAATCGTGGGCAAAAACAAAAGCAACTCTAGGTTACAGAAGGTAACACTATGGAAGCCACACGGATAGATGAAAACATTCGCGTCTGTGCAGCTTTTGAAGGTCGGCGAGTCTTCCCCATCTGGTTTCGATGGCGAGATAGATACTACAAAGTGAAGAAAATCAATTTTACTTGGAAGAGCAACCAAGGTTCCGCAAAACTCCATTATTACGCCGTAACCGATGGTATTAACACTTACGAGCTATGCTTCAATTCCCGCACGCTTGAATGGATATTGGACCGAGTTTACACGGAGTAGACCATGGAGAAAAGGCGCATTATTCTATTAGTCGACATGAATGCGTTTTTTGCGAATATCGAGCAAATGTCCAACGACCGCCTGCGAGGAAAGCCAGTTTTGGTAGGTGGTTCCCCAAGCCGGCGCTCGGTGGTAGCAGCAGCTAGTTATGAAGCCCGACCCTATGGAATTCAGTCCGGAATGCCGCTCGCAAAAGCCCTGGTACTCTGCCCAAACGCCATATGGGTCGAAGGAAACCCATGGAAGTACATGGACACCGCAAGCCGTGTATTCCAAATCTGCGCAGAGTATACCGACCGAATGGAGATTTATTCTATTGACGAGTGCTTCCTGGACGTCACCGACATACAAGATAGATTTGGCGGCGCATGGGAAATCGCTCGGTCAATCAAACAACGCATACGTACAGAGTTGGGATTGACCTGTTCAATCGGTATTGGACCGAACAAGTTGCTTTCTAAACTAGCCGCCGGCATGAAAAAACCCGATGGCTTGACGGAGATAAAACCCGAAGAGGTAAAAGACCTGCTTGAGGACCTGCCTGTAGAAAAGCTTCACGGAATTGGAGAGAAAACGCGAATTCGACTGGAAAGAATGGGAATTACCACTGCGGGTGCACTCGGACGCGTTCCAGTCGAATCGCTCAAGCGAAGATTTGGCATCCTAGGGAATATCTTACATGAAATGGGAAACGGCATAGACCGCTCGCCAGTAATTCCGTACTACAGCGTGCCTGACCTCAAATCTATAGGCCACTCCTATACACTAAACCACAACACACGTGATTGGGATTTGGTCCATCGCCACTTGTTACGTTTGTCGGAAATGGTAGGCAGAAGATTAAGAAAGCAAAACTACGCCGGTAGAACTGTAACGCTCATTCTCCGATATGAGGATATGGACACTTTCTGCCGGCAGAAAAGCACTTCAGAATACCTTGATGACGGCTATGCTATATACAAAGTAGCTGCTTCCATACTATCCCAGCAGCAAGAAGATAAACGCCATATACGCTTGGTAGGGGTATCTGTATCGAACTTAATCAAAGGAATATACCAATTGGAACTCTTTACCAATCGCCGGTATAGAAATTTGCTGAAAGTCTTAGACAGCATTAACGACAAATACGGCGAATTCACTGTGAAGCGTGCGTCGCTGGTAGACTTGGAACTCCAACCGAAAACCCATGGGTTCGAACACAAAAATATAGTCCAACGGTTAACACCGACCTAATTCATCGCATTCCGCATCATCCATCCACTTCACCATTCGACCTCTATTGTTAGTCTATCTCCTGCCTTTAAAGCCACTGACTCTTTGAAAACTACCGTTAGCGCTTTGCCTTCCTGCGAGCTTTCTATAGGAAGGCTTTTTCTTGATAATCTAACTACCAAAGACTTTGGCTCCACATTAAGCGGGAGATGAATTGTTATAGATTTAAGCGCTAGGCTGCCATATGCAAGGTCAATTGTATCAACTTGGCTTGTTGATGTTATGCGTTGTGTAAATGTTCCCCACCCTTCAGCAGCGGAGAAGAAGGAACAATGATCTTCAGGCTTAATTTTGGGGTTGAATGCGATTGACCCTTTAGGCCCGCAATATGAAATCCCCTGGGCCATAAGGAGCATCCCCCAACTGCTCATTGCTCTTGCGTAGTGTTCTCCACACTCAATCTCACTCCAAGGATTGCGTTTTATTGGTTTGCGTGGGACACCGTTGTATCGCTCACTTACAGCCTTTACAATCCGATATGCATCCTTGATTTTACCTTCATGTATAAGTAGACCAGCAACCTCATATTCAATCCCCGTCCAAACCTCGTCGGCATAAAGAATTGCTTGTTCTGGTCGTCCACCATATGGCCACGTGCAGTTAAGCAGGCCCATATCGCCAGGTCCGGCAAAAGCACGCTGTTGACAAACCTCCCCAAAATCCCAACGCCAGTCATACTTTAGGATTGAATCAAGCGCTGTTCGTATCTTTTCCTGGGGCAAAAGATAGCCGAGGTCGAGTATGTTAGCCCACCATTGACCTAAAAGCTGGTCAGCATGACAACCAGTACCATAAGGACGATTTGCATCTGGATTCTCGTTTGGCCAATCTTCAACTATCCAGGCTTTGTCTTTACTAGCTGCCGCCTTGTCTTTGCTATCAATGTGAATATAGTATTCACCATTCCATAAGGCTTGATCCAGACGCTTCCTCCCTGTTTCAAAAAGCAAATGATATCGCGTTGAATCTGCATCTCCTTCAACCTTTGCCATCTCCTCAGCCGCACGCAGAGCTGCCAAATAAAGAGTGCCAATAAAAGTGTTTGGACCATACATTGCTGCATCGTAAGTGTTCCACTGCTCATTGACTAAAACGCCGTCAGCATTAGGGTCCCAATTATTTATAACAAAATCCATAGCAAGCTTAATTTTGGGCCACATTTCATCTAGCCATTCACGATTTGCAGACAACCTGTATTCACGATAGCTCTTCAGGATTGTTCCAAGCTGGCCATCAACAAATGGCCCCGTGCTTCTAGGCGCAGTAAGCGGAAGAACTGTTCGATGTCTAACCGCTCCAGAAGGCTCTTGCTGCACAGTCAAATCTGTCTTTCGCATGTTCCGCTCGAGTTCTGGGAAAAGATGCGCAAGGGTTTGCTCATAGTTCCAAACGTGAGTGCAGTTCATGGGACAACAGCCGGCACCCTCATAGCCATGAAATGAACCATCAGCTATCCACATGCAAACTTGGCTCGTTAGAGTACTGGCTTGAGAAGATATACGATCAAGGAACCAATATGGAAGATTGCTGTTGTAGAATGTTTTCCGGAAGAGTTGTGTTTCTCTTGCCAGCCGTTCATAATTAGCGGCAAGGTATTCGGCAACCGCAAGTGAATCTTTGAACCAATTGCTAAACATCCTTCCAAGCCAATCATTTTCGTGAGCTTTGTCATACTCTGCATAATAGTTCGGAAAATGCCACGTAATGAAGAACACAACTGACTTTTCTTCACCTGGTCTAAGTGTTATGGGAACCGCAAGTGCTCCGTTCCATGTTCGACCTTTCCGACTTTTGCCAGCTGGCCCAACGTTATCGAATTTTCCATTTGCTGCAAAGTCAGACCACATTGTTTCGGGGATATCCCACTGAACCATAGCAGAAGCCTGTCCCAAAGTGCCGAGCGTCATGGTCCCAAATTGACGCTCGGTGGGAGAGATAGAAGAATTGTACATATGAATTGCGGCAAAGTTTTTGCCCTCAACTAACTTATTCTCATTGCCACCGTAACCAGCAAATCTTACGCCCTTTATTTCAGACCTGCCATCGTAATTCACCGCGTTTTGCAGCGAAGCACCGATAGAAGCGAAAACATTAACTGTTTGTGGGTTCTTTATCCTAAAAACAAAGTAAATACCAGGGATTCCGGAATCCTTTGCATTCATTGGTATAAACGGCGAAAACGCTTCCATACTAAGCGTAATCGGCAGATTTGGGTCTTTGTACCTCACTTCGGCGATTGGAAACTCACCAATAAACTCGGTTTCTTTTATTGTTGGTAGTCCTTCGATTGATGTTGTTTGAAGAACACGTGCTACAGGATCTTTTCCTTCAGTTTTTGCCCATATTGCAAAGAACTGTCCTGGTACCACGCATTCGGCGTTCACCTTATTAAAAATCTGCCATTCACGTAGAGAACCATCACCACATATAGCTATGTTTCCTGCCCCTATACCTCCAAGAGGCATTGCTATATCCAAAAGCTCTCTTCCTCTATATACTTTGCGTTTGGTTGGTAGCATAAGTTCTGCAAGCCACTTTTCCCTTGCGAGCTCTTTTTGCTTGCGGCTTGCCTCCATCTTTCCAATCTCATCATCGGTGAGCTCCCTTATGTCATCGACGTTGATATGTCCCCAACCACCAGAATGTCTATCAACAATCTTTAAATATGCCTGCCGCCCAATAAAAGAAGACACATCCCAGTAACGACGGGTCATGTTTTCAGCGTTACAACCGGTTTCACGAAATAGCTCCTTGTCATTAGAAAAGTCATATAGGGCTATGTACGTTTTATCCCAATGGCATCCGCCGCCAACCAACATTGTTATCATTTTCGACGAGATAATAAAGACTGGCGACTTCAGCTCAACTTGGGCTTCGTCTTTCATATTTTCATATGTTCCAATAAAATATCTGCCTTGTTTGCCAAAGTTGCCGCCATAACGGTCATCATCCTTGTCTACCGGCTGTTTTCCAGCATCTCCCCATACTATTGACCATCCCTGAAGCGTCCCATCCTCGAAGTCCCAATTGACCAGTGCCAATACTGGAGACGCCATAATCAGAAAAGATAATAGAATTAATGGAAATACAGGAGTGAAAGAGAGCTTATTACGCATAAATGCCTCCTAAAATTATAGAATGGCCAGGGCATTAGGATATCCCCGGCCATGTTACCTTATACTAAAAAATTCTGAGCTAAATTAATATTTTGCTCTAATACTACTAAAGTGCCTCGCCACCCTTTTCAACATTCTCTTTTGTGTATATGCGAGTACCAAGCGTTATGTTCTTCGGAACCTTTTCACCTTTAAGTATTTTGATAGCTACGTCAATTGCTTCTGCTCCACCTGTTGGATATTGAAATGTTGCTGTTAGGATACCTTCTTTTACATATCGAATTCCTTCGTGAGGCAATGCATCAATTCCGATGAATTTGATTTTCTTTTCTCGTCCTTTTCCCTCTTGTTTCGCTGCCATATACGCGCCGTGAGCGCTTGGATCGTTATGCCCATAGACTGCATCAATCTGAGGGAAACGAGCTAGTGCCGATGCCATCTCACGCTGGGCATTTGGTTCTAGCCAACGGCAGTCAGCACTAAAAATAATCTCTAACTTCGAACCCTTGATTCCTTCCATAAATCCGTTGTGTCGTTCCTGACCTGGCGTTGAAGTCATTAGGCCTTTCAGCTCGACAATTTTTCCCTTGCCGCCAAGAATTTTTACCAAATACTTTCCTGCCTCACGCCCAATTTTTACATTATCTGCACCTATAAAACAGGTGTATTTGTCACCTTCTACCTTCCTATCGAGAACTATCACTGGAATGCCAGCTTCAATGGCTTCTGCAACCGGTTTGGTAAGCGGACGTGCTTCCTTGGGACTAATAATTATCAAGTCAACACCTTGTGAAATGAACTCCTTTACTTGCGCTTGCTGAACAGCCGTGTTATTTTGAGCATCCTTGAAGATTACCTTAATTTCAGGGTGCTTCTTGGCTGCAGCCTCAATATCAGCGTTCATCTGCACACGCCAAGGTTCGCCTAAATTGCACTGGGACATTCCGATTATCCAGGTCTTTCCTTCTCTAGCCGAATCCTTTGCTTGTTCGGAAACCTGCTTTTTGCCGCAGCTAGCAGCAAACAACCCCGTTACCAGAAAAATAGCTAAAATAGTATATTTGCGTCTATCAATCATCATAGGCATCTCCTTTGGGAACTAGTTGATATTCCCTTACTCTTTCCTCCTTTGTTGAATTAGTACCGCTGCCACTATTATTGCGCCCTTTGCCAACAAGCGAAATGCCTCCTCTACACCGTTAATGCTTAGAATTTTGTTGATGTACCCGATTATCAGCGTGCCAATAAGAGTAAAGAACATGCCGCCTCTACCGCCCATTAGGCTCGTTCCACCTATAACAACTGCTGCAATCGCATCAAGTTCGTATGTAAATCCAGCTTCCGGGTCACCCAAATCCAAGCGCGTTGCGTTCGAAATTCCAGCAAGGGCAGCCATTCCTCCACAAAGTACATAAGCTATAACCTTTGCCCATCCAACTCTTACGCCTGATAATCTAGCTGCTTCTTCGTTACCGCCGATTGCATAAAGATGGCGGCCGAACCTTGTATATCTTACAACTATCAGCATGATAATAATATTAATTAGAAAAAGCAACGTGATTGGCTGAAGTCCAAACCCTGGGAGCTTTTGAGTCATCCACCCAAAAAACTCTGGAGAACCGCTTTGGAGCTTGTATCCCTCCAAACCTGGTTGTACCTTGACTCCTCCAGAAATCCACTTTGCCGCCCCTCTTGCTGCAACCATCATCGCCAAAGTTGCAATAAATGGCTGCATCCTAAACTTTGCTATGAAGAAGCCATTAATTAACCCCGCAATTGCACCTGTGAGTATAGTTGCTAATACCGCAGGTAAAGGTGCCCAGCCCTTGGCAATCATTAGAATTGAAAAGAATGTTGCGGCAAAGCCAAGAACTGAACCAACCGAAAGGTCTATTCCGCCCGTCAGAATTACAAGCGTCATTCCGGTAGCTAAAATGCCATATTCAGCATATTCAAAAAGTATGTCACTCTGTGTACTCAGCGTTAGAAAGACGGGCATTCCGGTTGAATACGACTTCGGAGTAAAAAAGACGCCGAGAAGAAAGACTGCAACTAATGCAGCAATACCACGGAAATTTCCAAGAAAGTCCAGCACGCCTCGTATGGCATTAAAATCATGAGTGGATTCAGCTTTTTGCTTTCGCTTCATAAGGTGTTCCTGATAGCCTTTTAAATTAAGTCTGTGTTTATGTTCTTTTGGTTTGAAAATTATCCCTGCCTGCGTATAATTCCTGTTTTTAAATTGCCAAAACAAAATCCTATTATCCAAAAAGCCGCAGATTGACAGAGCTTCTACCCAGTGTTAGAATCCATCCAGTGCAAGTACTTGCAACTAAATTTCCTACAAGGAGGCACAGCAACCAATGGAAAGATTAAAAAATAGCATTGGCATATGGATGGCAGGCAAGACACCGACAAGATTTATGCCTGATGGTTATCATGCCGAGGTTGCAGACGAGCCTATGCCTGAGAAATATGCGCGCATGGCAGAAGGGCTAGGCGACCTGCTCGATGGTTTTGAAGGCCACTATCCGCAGGAAATTAACGAAGACATCGAGAAGGATGTCCTTCAAGCAATTGGAAACAAAGATTTCTATGCAGTAGCGCTCGGAACCTTCTGTATGCCGGAGCTCAAGATGGGCTGCTTCATGAATCCTGACCCCGGTTTGCGTCGAAAATCAATGGAAATCACAAAACGAGCAATTGACCAAGCCGCAAGACTGGGCGCAAAGTTAATAATCTGGCCAGGAAATGATGGGTATAATTACCCCAATCAAGCTGATTATACCGAAATGTGGAAGCTTTTTATAGATGGCATTGCAGAAGCAGTCGAATATGCAAATAGCAAAAAAGTACCTGTGCTTTTAGAAGATAAGAATAGCGAGCCTAAAATGCGAATTCTCCTTGCAAATCAGGCAACTTGCATCTTAGTCATCAAAAAGCTCGCAGAAATGGGAATTGATACTAGCAACGTTAAGGTAAACATGGATTGGCAACACCTCATTATGCGCGGTGAAAACCTTCCACAATATGCGGCACTCCTTGCAAGTGAAGGCTTGCTCGGACATCAGCACGCAAACTCAGGTTGGGGCCAATTTGATGATGATAATATCGTTGGCGCATCCTTTATCGAGCAAACATTTGGCATGGCAATTGAGTTACAGCTTCTCGGATATGGAAAGAATGGTGAACGCATAGGATATGACCTATTCCCATATACCGAAGACCAAATTGAAGCAGCAAGAATGAGCATAAATGTCTGGAACCACCTCTGGGACAAAGCTGCACAGATAACCCAAGGCCCACTTCGCGAAGAATACCTTGCGGCAAGAAAGAGGATGGACACAATCCAAGTGCTGAAAATAATAAATCATGTCCTTTTAGGAATGCCCAAGCAATTTTAGATTTTAGATTGGCGCAAGAAATGCCCTCAATTACAAAGAATGACATTATAACAGGTCTACGCAATCTGGGTTTAAAGCCGGGGGATGCAGTGCTCACTCACTCGTCGCTTTCTTCGTTTGGTTATGTCGACGGCGGAGCGGATGCTGTCATCGACGCTATTATTGAATCTGTTAGTCAAGGCGGCACCGTTCTCTTCCCAACACTAACTGGCAATGAGAACCTCTCGCCAGATAATCCGCCGGTTTTTGACGTAGCCAATACTCCATGCTGGACTGGATTAATTCCTGAAACTGCCCGCAAACGTCAAGACTTTATTCGAAGCGCGCATCCAACACACTCAGTTTGCGCGTCGGGAAAGGAAGCAGAACGTTTTATAGAAAGCCATGAGTTCTCGCCTACGCCATGCGGCGAAGGCTCTCCATACGATAAGCTTGTAGAAGCAGGTGGCTATATTTTGCTTATTGGCGTCGGCCATGAATGCAACACAACTATGCATTATTGTGAAGAAATGGCCGGTGTTCCATATCACCTCCAGGAAAAAGAAGCTTATGCAATGGTAAGGTATCCTGATGGTAGAACAGCCGATGTTCCAGTGAGATTACACAAGTATGGCATCCCTAGAAACTTTGCACGGCTAGAGCCCGAATTTTTAGCAAACGGCATTCAAACAGAGGGTAGAATTGGAGAAAGCATAATCAAATTAGTAAAAGCCAACAAAATGGCTGAAATGGTCCTTGCTTATCTCCGCAAAGACCCATTTTTCCTTGTTACTAAAGACGCAGGGAGATGAAATGAGAATCATATATTTCGACATAGACTGCTTGAGGCCTGACCACCTAGGATGCTATGGATACCATAGGCCAACCTCACCAAATATAGACGCCATTGCCAAACAGGGAGTCATTTTTCAACATTATTATTGTGCAAACTCCCCATGCCTTCCATCAAGAGCAAATTGGATTTCTGGACGCTTTGGCATTAGAAATGGGGTGGCATCTAACGTTGGTGTTGGTGCAAAATTTCATTTGCGACACACAAATTACGGCGGTCCAGAACCTGACAACGAGCTATTTACGCGCAAATTGAGGGCTTGCGGCTATGATACGTTTAGCTTCTCCAACTTCGCAGACCGCCATAGCGCATATTGGTTCATGTGCGGCTGGACAGAATTCCATACGCCAAACCTGAAATGCGGAAGCGAGACTGCTGAGGAAGTAAATGCTCCCCTTCTCCGTTGGCTTAAGACAAACGCAACCCGAGAAAACTATTTCTTGCACATCAATTATTGGGACGCTCACCGATGCTATAAAATGGACGCATCATGGGCTGACAAATTCAAAGACTTTCCAGTTCAACAAACGTGGCCTGATGAAGAAGCTATTCGCAAACACCAGGAAGTCCAAGGACCATTTACGGCACAAGGACAATTTAAAGATGGAATCAGCCCATTCCCATTAATGCCTGGGTCCATCTCCTCACGCCAAGACTTCGAGCACATTATAACAGGCTACGACGCCGCGATCGCCTACGTCGACCATCATGTTGGAATTGTGCTTAACGAACTGGACCGTCAAAAAGTCTTAGATGATGCTGCAGTCATTATCTCGGCTGACCATGGAGATGCTTTTGGTGAGCATGGGATATACTCCGACCACGTATGCGCTGACGAATGCATCCACCGAATACCACTAATTATACGCTGGCCTGGCGTAACAAAGGAAGGCTGTAAATCAGATGCCTTCCTCTACAGCATAGACTTCGCTCCAACCTTATGTGAACTTTTAGATATCGAAATCCCCGAAGACTGGGACGGTAAGTCATTTTTCGAAAATTTGCAAGGAAAACCTGGTTTAGATAGGAATTATCTTGTTTGGGACCATGGACTTTACACAATCCAGCGGGCAGTTCGTACAAAAAGGCACTTAATGGTGCGGACATACGATCCCCTTTGCTACAAGTTTGAGCCAATCGAGCTTTACGACATAGAAAATGACCCCTACCAAACTACAAATATTTCCGATGAGAAACCGGAAATAGTTCAAGAATGCATTGCCATCCAAAACAATTGGTTCGATGAGCAGATGGCGAAGCCTCATGCCATCATTGATCCACTACAAAAAATACTAGAAGAGCGCGGAAAGTAATCAATCATTCTTAACTGAAACAATACGTTAATTTATGTGGAGGCGAGCTATGAAAAAGCTGACCCACAAGGTTGATTTTTGTGTTGTAGGCGGTGGAATGGCGGGTATTTGCGCTGCCATTGCTGCTGCCCGACAAGGTATTAAGGTGGCTATCATGCAAGACCGCCCAGTCTTCGGTGGTAACTCTTCAAGCGAAATAAGAGTTCATATTTGCGGAGCAGACCGCCATGGCAAAATACCAAACATGCGAGAAACAGGCATCCTCGAAGAGCTGAGGCTCGAAAACCTTCGCCGTAATCCGCAAAGAAGTTTTTCCATTTGGGACACAATCCTCTATGAAAAGGTAATGCTTGAGCCAAACTTGCAGTACTATCTAAACTGTTCTTGCCTTGACGCAAAAATGGATGGCACAAGAATTAAGTCTATTACCGGATGGCAAACAACAACGCAAACTTATCATACAATAGAAGCCAAAATTTTCGCTGATTGCTCAGGAGATGCAATTCTTGCCCCGTTAACAGGGGCTGAATATCGCGTAGGGCGTGAAGCAAAGAGCGAATACAACGAATCCATCGAGCCTGAAGTTGCTGACCGCAAGACTATGGGCATGACACTCCTCTTTCAAGCAAGGGACACGGGCTCGCCCCAGCATTTCGAACCACCCAGTTGGGCCTATGACTTCCCATCTGACGATGACTTGCCTTACCGCCATCATGGGTGGCTTGAGATGGGTTATTGGTGGCTAGAGCTTGGCGGCGAGAACGATAGCATATATGACACTGAGAAAATACGAGATGAACTCCTAAAGATTGTTTATGGAATGTGGGATCATCTTAAGAATCATGGCGACCATGGTGCAGAAAATTGGGTGCTTGAATGGGTCCAATTCCTTCCTGGCAAACGCGAAAGTCGCCGCTATATTGCCGACCATATGCTTACCCAAAATGACATCGAAGCAGAAGGACGCTTCCCGGATATAGTAGCATATGGCGGTTGGACAATGGACGACCACCACCCAGGTGGCTTTTGGTGGAAAGGCAAGCCGACAATATTCCACCCTGCTCCTTCACCATATGGAATACCTTACCGTTCCCTATATTCGAAAAACATCGAAAACCTTATGTTTGCAGGGCGATGCGCTGGAATGACACATGCAGCCATGAGTTCAACACGGGTAATGGGGACAGCCTCAGTGATGGGGCAAGCTGTCGGCACAGCAGCCGCGATTGCGGTTAAAAAAGGGTTAACTCCACGAGAAGTCAATGCGCATATAGAAGAGCTTCAGCAGTCTCTACTACGCCAGGACTGCTATCTCCCATGGGTAAAGCAAAAGTTTTCCGAGCTGACAAAGAAATCTACACTTAAGGCATCATATGGTGACCCAGAACCTCTAAGAGATGGAATCAATCGTCCGGTAGGTGATATCCAGCACGCATGGGATGGGCGCATTGGAGACAGCGTTGAATATACTTGGCAAATGCAACAGATGGTTTCAAGCGCGACCTTAATATTTGACAGTGCACTTTCGAAGATTATTCAGATGAGCTATCACCAACGAGACAACCAGCTGCGATGTATACCAGAAGAAATGGTGAAAGACTTTCGTATTGAAGTAAAAACGCAAAATGGCTGGAAACTATGGCGCAACGTGAAAGGTAACTACCAGCGTATGGTTCGCCTTGATATAGGAATCCCTGCAACAGGTATACGCGCAACGTTTGATTCAACTTGGGGCGCAGAAAAAGTGAGATTATACGCTTTCTATATTGATTAAACTTATGCAAAGGAAACTTGCAATTCAAGCCCTTAATTAGCTGGCAAGGCATTTCCCCCTATTTTTGAAACGCTCAACTTTGAAGCAATCGCTACAAAGCTATTGAAAACACAACTCCTAAAAAACAATCGGGCTTACGCGGTTTCGATTTCATTACCCATGGGTATATGCAAACTATAAATTGGGCGAACAGTTGCGGGAAGTTGGGAGAATGAACAGGCGCAATTTCCTCTTACTAGCGAGTTGTAGTTTATCTTCCCTGATTTTGATTATCCCAGAACTGTTTGCATCCAAGTCTATTAAACTTAAAGGAGGAATAAAACCAATGGCACATGAACTGCCACCACTGCCCTATGATTACAATGCCCTCGAACCATACTATAGCGAGGAATTGCTCCGCCTTCATCATGATAAGCATCATGCAGCATACGTTGCAGGGCTAAACGCAGCCGAAGAAAAAATCCAGTCAATGCTTAAATCAGGTGATTTCTCCAATATTAATTGCCTAGTTAATGACCTTGCGTTCCACGGGTCAGGCCACATCCTTCATTCGATATTTTGGACAAACATGAAGCCCAACGGTGGAGGAATGCCAGATGGCATCCTAGCTGATGCCATTAACGCTAATTTTGGCAACTTCGAAGCGTTCAAGAACCTGTTTTCTGCCACCAACAATGCTATCCAAGGCTCTGGCTGGACTATACTTGCATATAATCCCATGTTCGACAAACTTGTGATACTTGGCGCAGAAAAGCACGAGAATCGAACACAATGGGGTGTGGTTCCGCTTCTTGTCTGCGATGCTTGGGAACATGCTTATTATCTTCAATATCAAAACAAGCGTCCTGAATGGACAAAAGCATTTATCGAACACCTTGTCAATTGGGACAACGTCGCAGAACGCCTGCGCATGGCAAAAGCCTCTGCAATGGCAGAAGTTCGGTAATCGCCTTAGCAACAAGCCGATATCATAAAAACATTGCTTCAACACAATAGCCTGGGGGTAACAACCCAGGCTTTATTGTGCCAAACAAATTAGAAAACATAGTTTCATCTGTAGGAAACGCCTTCCTGCTTGTATAAATAGGGTAAAAACGCTTAAATAGAAACCATTATGGGTGGAACAAAAGTTCTAAGTTGGTCGCTGTCACGCGCTAGAATGTTTGAGGAATGCCCAAGGCGTTACTACTATACTTTCTACCTCGCACCCTTAGGCATCTATGAAGATGCACCCGAAGAAGCAAAACTTGCATATGAAATGAAGTTCATTAAAAGCCTTGATATGTGGATTGGTGATGTCGTGCATCAAACTATTCAATGGATGTTGGAACAATCACGGGAAGGCAAAATCGTCAATGTAGAAGATGCCCGCGCAGAAATTATGCGTAGGCTAAGGCAAGGCTGGCAGGGTTCACGTAATCAACTTTGGCGCAAAAATCCACCAGATGTATATCCCAATCTTTTCGAGCATTATTATAATCTTGAAGTCAACAACGCAACAAAAGAAAGGCTTAAAAACAAAGCACTCACCAGCATTACAAACTTCGCTGAATCAGAAATCCTAGAGAAAATCAACCAGACTCCCGCTGATAGATGGCTTCCGATAGATAAGAATGCAAGTTTTTACATGGACGGAATTCTCATGTATGTTAAGTTCGACTTTGCGCTCAAAGATGGCAAACGCATTCTTGTTTACGATTGGAAGACTGGCAGTGCTTCCCCATATGAAAGCAGGCAACTTGCATGTTATGCGATGTATACGTCTTCAACGTGGAATGCACCAATTGAGAATATAGCTGTATGCCCTACCCGTCTCCACCCAGATTTCCATTGTTTAGAAAACACAGTTAGCTTTGAGGAGATAGAAGATACAAAAGCATATCTCAAACAAAGCTTCGAAGCTATGGTGAGCTCTCTTCAAGATTCTGCGCGTAATATCGCAGTAATGGACGACTTTCCACCAACTTGCAATCTACACTGCTGTCTCAAATGTTCTTTCAAAGGAATTTGCGAATTAGGAAAGTATGCTTCCGGCGATTTAGATGATTTAATTGAAATTCAAGACGCAGAATAACATTTCCCCGCTTGACTATTTTAAATTACCTTAAAAAATTAAGCGCTTTTAATTTCGCCTAGCACCTCCTCAGCAGGCATGTAAGGCAAGTTATACTGTTCAGCAATTGGCTTTAGAACAACTTTACCAAAAGCGATATTTAGGCCAGCTCTAAGCGCTGAATCTTCCAGCAGTGCCTTTGGATAACCCAAATTCGCAAGCTTGACTACATAAGGCAGTGTCTCATTTGTAAGAGCATAAGTTGAAGTCCCAGCCACCGCACCAGGCATGTTTGTGACCCCATAGTGAACAATTCCGTCAACAACGTAAGTTGGATTGCTGTGAGTGGTTGGGCGAATAGTTTCAACGCATCCACCTTGATCAACTGCAACATCTACGATTACTGCACCAGGTTTCATTAGCTTGAGCATTGACCGCGTTACCAATATCGGCGCTCGCGCGCCTCTTAATAAAACAGCCCCGATTAAAAGATCTGCCTGCTTTAGTTTCTCCCGAATTGTATAGCGGTTAGAATGAAGCGTTGTTACGTTTCTAGGCATGACGTCATCAAGATATCGCAGGCGCTCGAGATCTACGTCCAAAATAGTAACATTCGCACCAATTCCAGCGGCAATCTTGGCTGCGTTTGCTCCAACTATGCCACCGCCAAGGATAACCACATGTGCAGGTTCAACGCCAGGAACGCCGGAGAGAAGGATACCACGACCAAGCATTGGTCGCTCCAAATACTTCGCGCCCTCCAGAACCGCCATGCGGCCGGCAATTTCGCTCATCGGCGTAAGGAGTGGTAGCGAACCGTCAGGCAGTTGGATTGTCTCATACGCCATGCAGATTGCGCCACTCCTTACCATTGCAAGCGTTAAATTCTTATCTGCAGCGAAGTGAAAATACGTAAAAATTATCTGCCCTTGTTTAATCATCGGAAATTCCTGAGGAAGTGGCTCTTTTACTTTGACAATAAAATCCGCTCGGCTCCACACTTCAGTAGCTGAGTCAACTATTTCAGCTCCAGCTTTTCGATATTCATCATCGGTAATGCCCGTCCCTTGGCCAGCATCACGTTCAATAAGCACTTTGTGGCCCATTTCAACTAACTGCTCCACCCCAGCCGGCACAAGAGCCACGCGATACTCGTTGTCTTTTATCTCTTTTGGCGTTCCAATTATCATCGCAATCTCCTTATCTAATCATGCTCATGCAATTTTAATTTATAGAAGGCAAGATATCAAGAATGGAACCTTAATCAATACTCAAATAATGTTTTCTCGGCTTTTACTAAGGGGAATCTAGATGATGATTCCTCATAGGCAGACGTCTTTCAACTTGCTATGAGGCTGTGCATTTTTGAGAGTTTAAGCTGTTGCTTGCGGAAAACGTCGAAAATTCATATGAAACCAAAACTTTTAAACCAAACGTTGAATGAACGAGACCCTTTCGATATCTTCAAACCTACGCGCTTAGAAATTGAGGGCTATCTAAGAGATGTCAAAATTGGGAACAAATGGCTTGGTGGAACTTCTGTTATTATGAGGCATCTAACTCACTTAATTAGCTCCTATCCCACCAGACAGCCAATTAGAATACTAGATCTTGCCACCGGTCTTGCCGATATACCAATGTCAATTGTGCGGTGGGCTAGGCGCCAAGGAATCGCAGTATGCATCACGGCTGTGGACAAAAACCCCATTGTTGTCGAACTTGCTCGCCAGTATGTCCGCTCATACCCAGAAATTGCAATTTACCAACAAGATATACTTCAGTTGCCTTTCAAGGAAGGCTCTTTTGACTTTATCACATGTTCACAAATTATTCATCATCTATCCAAAGATGACGTTATCCTGTTACTCCACTCTGCAAACCAAATCGCGCTTCAAGGTATCGTCGTCTCAGATCTTCGCAAAAGGACTTTATGCATACTTGCCGCCGATATAGGAGCGCTATTTATTAAAAATAAACTTAGCAAATACGACCTGCAACTATCATTCCGTAGCGCCTTTTCTCCGACAGAGCTATTGGATATTGCACATGAGGCTGGGCTTCCGCATGTAAGCCTTCATTTTCATGGGCCATGCAGAATTGCCATGGTGGTCGACAAAAAGATGTTGATTAATCAACAATGAATTAAGCGGCAAAACGCAAAAGCGAAGGCAACCTCTTGGTAAATTGATTTTTAACCGGCTTGTTTCAGCAAAAACCTTTCCTATTCTTCTTCTTTTGCAAGGTAAAGAGCGCCAATTACCCCCGCCTGGTCCTCAAGAGCTCCTTTTACAATGACAACATCGTCCACTAGCTGCTTCATCGCCCTTGCTTGGACTGTTTCTTTGATTTGGTGGAGAAGCAAATTGCCTACCTTCATAACCCCGCCGCCAATAATTACCATCCTAGGGTTGAGAATGTTGATTACATTCGAAACACCTAAACCTATGTACTCACCGGTTTCCTGCCAAATTTGAAGTGCAAGCTTATCACCATCATTTGAAGCTTTCGCCACATCTTCCGCCGTTACTGAAGCAATATCTTTAGCATAATTTAAAATCTTTGAATCCGAATTTTCCATTAGATACTCTCGTGTTCGACGTGCAATTGAAGTACCAGAGGCTAAGGCTTCCAAGCAACCCCATCTTCCGCAAAGGCATTTGGGTCCATTTGGGAGAATTATTTGATGCCCGAACTCCGCAGCATTGCCACAACCTCGATATAGCTTTCCATTAATAATGATTCCACCGCCTATTCCAGTGCCAATGTTGAAATAAGCCAAGTTATCTACCCCAACGCCTGCTCCTCGGCGCGCTTCTCCTAGCGCCATAAGGTTGACATCATTATCAATAAAAACAGGCACACAAAAGGCACTCTGGAAGTATTCTGCAAGTGGAAGATTGTCCCACCCGGGAAGATTTGGTGCAGTCAAGATTACGCCTTTTTCTCTATCAAGTGGACCGCCGCATCCAATACCAATTGCTCGAATGTTGCTTGGGGTATTGCCTGTCTGCGCAATAAGGTTCTTCAGGGCATGTTCAATGTCAGAAAGAACTTTTTGTGGACCCTGTTCGCGAGGTGTTGAAATACGCGAAAAGGCAATTATTTCACACGTATCATCGGCAATTGCAACTATTGTTTTTGTACCACCAATATCAACGCCAAGAATAGCCATTTGCTTCTATATCCGAGCCTTCACATTAAGAGCATGCAACAGCTCACGCTGTTTTAACTATTTCAGACACAATTCGAAACTGCTCTTTCAATGCGGGATATAGCGCCCTGTAAACTGCATAGAACCGGTCATAAAGTGCTTTGTTTTTGAAATTTGGATGTGTTGAGGAGACAACCTTGATGGTGCTTCGGCAAGCTTCTTCGACACTTGGATAGATTCCTATCCCAACAGACGCCAAAAGCGCTGCTCCAAATGCCGGACCTTCATCTACGTTGATCGTTACATGCTCCATGCCGGTTATGTCAGCTTGAATTTGTCGCCATACAGCACTCCGAGCACCGCCACCAGAAGCGCGCACTTGTTTTATGGGTACTTGCATTTCGTGAAGAATTTCGAAAGAATCGCGAAGTCCGTAAGCCACGCCTTCATAAACAGCTCTTACAAAATGGCGTTTTGTATGCCTAAGCGTAATTCCAAAGAAAGCTCCTCTCGCATTAGGGTCTGCATAAGGTGTTCGCTCTCCGGTCAGATAAGGCAGAAAAATTAATCCCTCACATCCCGGTTCCACACTTGCAACTTCCTCTGAAAGGATATCATAAGGGTCAACGCCTCTTTTTCTTGCTTCGGCAACCTCGACATCCGCTAAAGTGTCTCTATACCACCGTAATGATCCCCCTGCGGATAACATAACACCCATTACATGCCATTTTCCTGGCACAGCATGGCAAAATGTGTGCACCCTTAGTCCAGGGTCTACAACAGGCTTGTCGACAAATGCGAAAACAACACCTGAAGTACCAACAGTCGAAGATATTATGCCTGTCTCCACAACACCATTTCCGACTGCGCCAGCAGCTTGGTCACCTCCACCGCCTACGACAGGTGTTCCAGCATTAAGACCAGTCATCTCTGCGGCTTCCTCGGTAACTTCTCCAGTAATCTCTGGCGATTCGTAAACCTTAGGCATCCATTCACGAGGAATCCCTATCCCATCAAGCATCTCATCCGCCCATTTTCGCTCCCTAACATTGAAAAGCGAAGTACCGGACGCATCCGAAACATCGCTGGCGAATTCCCCTGTTAGCTTAAACCTTATATAGTCTTTCGGCAACAAAACTTTCCGAACTTTTGCATAATTTTCCGGCTCATTATTTCTCAACCAAATAATTTTTCCGGCAGTAAACCCAGTAAGCACCGGATTGCTTGTAAGCTCGACGACCTTTTCCTTTCCGATTGCCTCGGTTATCCAATTGCATTCGGCTTCAGTTCGCTGATCGCACCAGAGAATACTAGGTCGAATGACTTGGTTACGCTCATCAAGAAAAACTGCGCCATGCATTTGTCCTGTTAGCCCAATCGCTTTTATTTCAGCCGGATCAACTTTTGATTCAATAAGAACATTGCGGATGGTTGAAATCGTAGCATGCCACCAGTCCCCAGGGTTTTGTTCGGCCCAGAGGGGTTTGGGTGTACTCAGTGGATAAGAATCGGTTGCTGATGAAACTATACGTCCTGACTCATCAATTAAGAGAGTTTTAGTCCCGCTTGTTCCGATATCAATACCCAGTAAATAAGCCATTTAAGTACCCCCTTAAAGCAAAGTTTTCACCCATTCAATGATTTTTTCTGCAGCCCTTAAACGAGTCTCAGCTGATTCGCGGTCATACATTTGTGCTGGAATCCCTCCACAAGCTTCAGGGTCTCTAGAAGCAAGAAATTCGGCATTTAACTTTGCGGCCTCATTCATTACATCTACGGGCGCATTCAACATGTTTGCCATTTGGGTTAAATGGTGTCCTTTGAGGTTTTTATTGAGCCTTTCCAACGCCGCTGCCTTCAGCGCCTTTTCCGCAGCTTGCTGACTAAAAAACACACTAGCGTAATATTTGCCCGCATCTAATAGACTTACAGCGGTTGCAAAATCCGCCCTTGCTTGAACCCAGAAAGCTTGTGCTAATTTCCTTGATGATACCCAGCTGTTCTTTTCCAACTATTAAACCTTTCACTTAAATACTTTTCATTGCAGACAATATCCGCGGGTGAAATAAACTGTTGAAAAGTTCTATATCAACCGATTTTGCAACTCTTATCAACGAAGTTTCATTTGCTTTTTCATAAGTGATTAATCCTGCTATGTCAGTGCTGACTGCCGCGCTTACTGGGATTAATTCCACGACTTTTGGTTCAAAAGCCGCCGCCACGCCAAGCGCATCGTGCATGATGGCATAATCCCTGCCAGTAATATTAAGCCATTCACTAGTCATATGAAAGAAAAATTGCGATAAATCAGTATCTGCTGCTTCGATAGCAGCCAGGTGTTCACGCGTAAGCGAGGTTTTTAATGTAACATTTAGTCCGACAATTGTAACCGGCAAGCCAAACCCCAAGACCACAGCACAAGCCTCTGGATCCAAACGAACATTGTGTTCGATGCCTGCGTTTTCTTGTCCAAAACCATTAAATGTTGATGCCATTGAAACTATGCCTTTTAGGCACCGCATCTCGTTGGGGAACATCCCAATTGCTGCCGCCGCATTCGTCATCGGGCCAATAGTAATCAATGTAATTTTCCCCGGATTCTCAGCGGCTATGCGCGCTATGAACTCAGGAGCATGTTCAGATATTGCATGCAAATTCTCTACATCAGAAAAGTCGAGTCCTCTACCCTCATGGCCACCCCAATAAATGGGCCTATCAGCCTTTAACGGATGGCTTAGACCTTTAGCCACGGGAATATCGGTTCGTCCAAAAAGCTTGAGCAGCTTAAGTGTTATTCTTTCGCGCGTTTCGAGGTCTGCGTGAACCAGTGTAATCCCTTTGACATTTATCTCGGGGGAAGAAAGCGCAAAGAGTAAAGCATATGCATCATCTACATCAGTTCCGATATCGGTGTCTATTATGACGTCTATCGGAAGTTTAGCACCACAGCACTCGTTTTTATTGATTATAGATTCCACGATTTTACTTATAGCATAAACTTTGTTTACAAACAAGCTTCAGGATTGGAAAGAAAATTAAAAAGCGGATAAGACAAAGGTCTTATCCGCTCCTTGCCTTCCCTGGCATCGCTTGCTCTGGCCATAGAGCTAAGCTAAAACGCCCATTGTTGGCCTTGCCTTTGGGAGTGCCATTCTAGCATTCCTTAACCACTCTTGGGCAAGCTTTGAGACTGTAGTATTGTTAGCTTTTGCATCTCTGGGCGTAACAGTCATAAGAAGACTTCTACCTACCATGATTGCTATACAATCTCCTTTGGGCACGAGATAAATTGCACTAGGGCTCAGCCTCTCATATCCCAAAATATATGCAAGTCTTTCATTTATACGCTCAATCCTTTGAGTCGGCGTTAACCCACCAGCGGGTACTCTGGCGATAGCAATAAGCTCGCCTGCAACAACGACTTGCTCATTCATTGTAAAAGCAGATGCAATTGCCGCAAATGACGTTATTGCAAACAAAGCAACAATGAAAATTAATAAAAGCCTCTTCATCCTCACTCACACCTCCTTGGTCACAAAAGTGACATCATCTTCGGAGGTTTTATACCCCTTCCACATTACCCACAAACTCCCCAGCCCTACTCATTTGCCGCGCGCCAGGTAGCAACAACAGCTAGCCTTGCAGCATGCTCGAGCACATTCATATTAAGAGAAGTAGGCACGTCCCTGGGCGTATGATAGTTTGGGTGTTCGCCAGAAGCATAAATTAGAAAGCTGGGTATTTTTTTACGCGCCAAAGCAAGATGATCACTAGGGCCTACTCGTGTATTGAAGGAAAGAGTGATACCTAAGTCCGAAGCACTCTCTTTTAAAATCGAAAGTGAATCGTGAGAAGTACCAACAGCAACAAATGCTTTTGGGGTACCAATTCCTACCATGTCGAGATTGATGTTCAAACGAACCGTTTTCAGCGGAAACGGAGGATTTGCAACAAAATAATTGCTTCCCACAAGACCTGCTTCCTCTGCAGTCCAAGCGATAAAGACAATTGTCCGCCTTGGTTTAAGCATTGTATCTTTTAGAACATCTGCTATTTCAATGAGAACCGAGGTTCCTGAAGCGTTATCGTCAGCACCTGGGAAAAATTGGCCTCCAGCACCAACGCCAATGTGGTCATAGTGCGCACCTACAATGATGATTTCATTTGAAATTAAAGGGTCAGACCCCGGAAGAACACCTATGACGTTAAATGTGCGGCGAGCAGGGTCACAAACCTGCGGTATCCGAAGTTCCACCTCTGCCCCTTGTGCGCCTCGGGGCAGATTCAATGGCTTCATTGATGCCAACTGCTCGATATTCAAGCCTGCTGGTGCAAGCAATTCATTTGCGACCTTCCTATCAATTGTAATACACGGAAAATCAGCAATTGGTCCAGAAAGCCCGATGTTTGCGCCAAATCCTTCCTGAAAGGCGTGAGGATTATAGATTAAACATGCCACAGCCCCTTGCTGATATGCAGTAGCTATTT
The DNA here is from genome assembly GCA_029907255.1 of Armatimonadota bacterium. NCBI lineage: Bacteria > Bacillati > Armatimonadota > Armatimonadota bacterium. The sequence goes on along the minus strand of JARYMF010000003.1, from coordinate 13,104 downwards.
TGTGTGCTAGAGTTGCCCCTGATACATTTGCCACCATTGGTGGCCTTCCCGAAATCCACAATACAATCTTTCCATTTACGTTGATACCTGAGTAATCGTTGTATCCTGATTGCGAATCATTTATGCCGTAACCAACAAAAACTACCTTAGATTTTAATTTTATGCCTCCATTGCCATTAAAGTCTCTATACGAAAACCTTCGCATTCTTTGGAGCATGCCTTTGTTCGACTGCACAGCATATGTAAGGACAGCTTCTATTTCATCCTTCTTTTTGACAAGAGAATAGCGCATTGTAAGCGACTGAAGATAGCCATTAATTCCAGGCAAAGGGTAAAGTCCGGCGCTCCTAAATCTCGAAACCAAGTAATCGGCAACCGCCTTGTTCTCTGGACTTCCTGCACGTCTACCCCCAAAATCGCGACTACATAAGCGGTTGATAGTTGTAACCATACGATGAAGGCTAATTGCACCGAGGAGCTTCTCCTCATCGTTACTCAGAGAAGCGTTGGCAGGAGCAACTAAACTTGAAAGGAGAACAACAAAAATTATAGACCTTCGAAGTGCCCCGCAGTTACTGCGCATTTAAAAATTCTAAGCGCCTATTTTCTAGATTTATGAATAAAGTAAGTATTCCTGTCTTACTTGTTTGAACTGGTAAAATTCATTCTCCCAAGATTCGATTATTTCATCAACCGTCTTTCCATTCATAATTGCGAGTCTTACCTTATCAGTTCCGAGCAGAAGGTCAAAATGCGTCTTACCAGAAGGTCCCGGCGGACGGAATTGAAAATCGTTGGGGAACAAATCATGAAATGCCTTAATCAGATGGAGTCCAATTCGCACAGCATTTACTTTTTCTCTTTGAAAAATGTGAATTTGAACGCCGTTACAAGGTTCGTTTTGATGCTTTGAAGCCGTCGGGATAAAGCTTGCTGGCCGAAAACCTACCCCATCAAGCTCAACAGAATTTAGATATTCAGCAAGTTTATATCCATCAGCCCAAGGTGCACCCACCATTTCAAAAGGCTTGCTTGTACCTCGGCCCTCTGATACATTTGTTCCTTCAATAAAACACGTTCCAGGGAAAAGCAAAGCGGATTCTAATGTTGGCAGGTTCGGTGACGGCATCACCCAAGGCAACCCAGTCTCATCAAACCACATTGCTCTTTTCCAACCCTGGACGGGTACAACCTCTAGATTAGCACCAAAAGCATACTGATTATTGAAAAATATTGCTAGCTCCCCAATTGTCATGCCATGTCTAATAGGAATTGGATGCAAACCAACAAACGAAGAAAATTCCTTTTCTAAGATATTTCCTTCGACCGCGATACCTGTAATTGGATTAGGCCTATCTAAAACGATGAACTGCTTCCCATTCTCGGCGCATGCTTGCATAGCCAGAGACATTGTATAGGTATATGTATAAAATCTTGCACCAACATCCTGCAGGTCATAGACAAGCACGTCCACATTCTCAAGCATTTCAGGCGTTGGTTTTCTAGTGGGGCCATATAGACTATAGACGGGGATGCCCGTGCGCGGATCCTTTCCCGACGGTATTTCTTTTCCATCCGCAACGTCGCCTCGCACACCATGTTCTGGTCCAAATAAAGCTGTGATATTTACACCAACATCAATAAGAACATCCACAATATGCGCCAAGTTGCTGGCGACCGCACTATGGTTTGTTATAACCCCTACTCGCTTTCCACGGACTAAGCCGAGTTCTCTTTCCACCAAAACATCAAGACCAGGTTTAACTTTCAACATCGTATCACCTCAATGTTGCATTCAAAATAATAATGGGGCATTTGCCTTCCGCTATTCTGCTTTGTTTGCGAAGCTTGTTTCAGTTGACGCCGCCGAGAAAAGTCTGTTATAATACAATTCGAGTGGGGCAGTGGCTCAGTTGGGAGAGCGCGTCCTTCGCACGGACGAGGTCGGGGGTTCGAATCCCCTCTGCTCCACCAATTTTTACTTTAGATGCCCGCCCTGGTAAACTTGTGTGAAATAAATGCAAGTTTACGAATTTACCAAGTATCCCTTGCACACCATTCCCAAGCTCATCAGTATTCTAGCATCTTTGCCACCGAACAGCAAGCGCATTGATACATGCATCAATACTATCGAGCTTTGAATTATCATGAAAATCCAATTCTTGTTATAATTACTGACGGAGAAAGCTTATGATAATCATTATGAAAACATCGGCTACGCCCGAGCAAATCAAGGCTGTGGAAAGCGAAATATGTAATATTGGACTAAGACCGTTTATCAACCCCGGTGTTGAACGCAAAGTTATTGCTGTATTAGGAGCCCTTGATGCAAAGAAGGCAGATCTTGTGGAACATTTCAGCTCATTTCCGGGTGTTGAGCGCGTTGAATTGATTTCCCACCTCTGGAAACTTGCATCCCGCGAGTATCACCCAGCCGATACAGTAGTTGAAGTCAATGGAATTAAAATTGGCGGAAAGCAAATAATAATAGCAGCAGGCCCATGTAGCGTAGAATCCGAAAATCAAACTATTGAGATTGCTTATCGAGTAAAAGAAGCTGGCGCCCACATGCTCAGAGGTGGAGCCTTTAAACCACGAACATCACCTTATTCCTTCCAGGGGCTCGGTGAAGAAGCACTAAAAATACTTGCCAAAGCTCGCGAAAAAACTGGCTTGCCAGTTGTAACCGAAGTAATGGATCCGCATCACGTTGACCTAGTTGCTAAATATGCTGATGTCCTCCAAATTGGAACACGCAACATGCAAAACTATCCTTTGCTAAAACAAGTTGGCGCAACAAAACACGCCGTTCTACTTAAGCGAGGACTTGGGTGCAAAATCAGAGATCTGCTTATGTCGGCCGAGTATATTATCTCGGAGGGCAATCAAAATGTAATCCTATGCGAGCGTGGCATCACCACCTTTGAAGACTCGACTCGCCACACGACAGACATCAATGCAATTCCAGTTCTTAAACATTGGACACACTTGCCGGTTTTTATAGACCCCAGCCACTCAACAGGTGAGTGGCGCTATGTGCCCTCTGTCTCAAAAGCGGCAATTGCCGCCGGAGCAGATGGGCTTTTAATAGAAGTGCATAATAACCCATCATCTGCGCTCAGCGACGGCCCGCAGTCATTGCTACCCCAAAAATTCGAAGACCTGATGAAGCAACTTAAAAGAATCGCTGAAGCAGTGGATAGAGAATTATAGATAAAAGCGGAGGTAACCTTGGCACAAGTTACCCTAATAAACCCAAATCGAATGAAGCCTGCAGTTGCTCCACTGGCACTAGAGTATATCGCGGAATCGCTTGCTTCATCAGGTCATTCGGTCACAATCCTAGACCTTTGCTTCTCAGAAAATTGGCAATCAGATGTTGACCGCCATTTTAGCTCATATCACCCTGATGTTATTGGCATGACGATTCGAAACACCGACGATTGCTACTTTGCCAGCCGCGACTTTTTCGTTCCCTTTTATGCTGAAATTGTTGCCAGAATTAAATTCCTGACAAATGCACCGATTGTTCTGGGAGGCGCTGGGCTTTCGGTTGCACCAAAGGCAATAATTGATTTAACCAACGCAAACTATGCAATCTGCGGTGACGGAGAATTTGCCTTCCCGCTGTTAGTCGAACGAATAGCTAATAAAGAAAACCCCTTTGATATACCAGGCCTAGTCTATCGGACGCAAAATGGTATACATGCTAATTCCCCCGAATGGCAAGAATTAGCGAAATTACCGGTTAGGACTAGACGATGGTTAGACAATCGCCGCTACTTTAAAGAGGGCGGCCAGGCTGGAGTCGAAACAAAGCGAGGGTGCAACCAAAAATGCATCTATTGCGCCGACCCGGTTGGGAAGGGACGCACATGCCGACTTCGACCTCCAAAACACATAATTGCCGAAATTAAATCTCTAGTAGAACAGGGAGTCGATTGTCTGCATCTGTGTGATAGCGAATTCAATATTCCTATTTCCCACGCAGAAGCAATTTGCAAAGAAATCATCAACACTGACCTAAAAGACCAGATTACTTGGTATACTTATGCAAGCCCAGTACCGTTCACAGACGAACTAGCAGAGCTTATGAAGTCAGCCGGCTGTGTTGGTATAGATTTTGGTGCAGATAGCGCAGATGATTTGGTACTTAAAGCATTAGGCCGCAATTTCAACTCGGAGGACTTGCGAAGAACCGCAGAGATATGCCATAAACACAGAATAACGTTTATGTATGACCTTTTGCTAGGCGGTCCGGGCGACAGTAGAGAATCAATTCGGCGCACTATTGCCATGATGAAAGAAATTTCTCCCTCCCGCGTTGGTGTTTCGCTCGGGGTGAGGATATATGACGGCACAAAAATCGGCGAATTGGTGAGAAGCCAAGGCTTATCACCTAAAAACCCCAATCTCCACGGAGTAATTGAGGGTAACGATAGCTTCCTAGAACCGATTTACTACCTATCAGCAGACCTCGGAACGGACATCGAAGAATACGTAAGCGAGCTTATTGACGGTGACCCCAGATTCTTCCATGCTTCTAGGGCTCAAATAGACAGCAACTACAACTACAATGATAATAGCGTTCTAGTCCAAGCTATCCGTAGAGGTGCACGTGGCGCATATTGGGACATCCTACGGCGATTGCAGGAAAACGAAATATAGCAACTTCTTGAATTCAGCCTTCCTAATTTTTTCGCAAACGCAGGTTGTTTATCGAGGGTTTTGACAACCTCCAAAGACCCCTACTTTCTAGTTAAATCGATTCCAAGCTCAAAACGTACTGTGCAATAATCTGGTATAAATACCAGATTATTATCAAGTCTGTTGACAGTTGCCACCTGCGAAAATAAAATGTTGTTAGTTGTTCCGTTTATATCCGATAATACTGCCACCGAGGAGGTGGTCTGGATGATTAGAAAATTACTGCTCATCTTGCTCTTAATCTCCATTATAACCGCTCCTCTAGCAGCCAGCCAAGAAGAGTGGCTTTGGTTTTTTAAGGCATCCGACCCTGATGGCGCCAGTGGTGCACCAGGTGGGTACATTGGCACCACCAATAATGACATTGACGGCTACCAAAGCACAAGGGATAAATATCTCGATTTAAGCCTCCTAAGCGCATCCGCATCCTATGGTGTCTACCATGTCAATGGCTCGGATTGGAGCGGACCTACTGGCTATTACAGACAGGATATGCGTGCTCCTTTAAACGAAAGCAATAAGGAAAAAAGTTGGCATCCGCTCTATGTCTGGGCAGGACCTAACTATCAAGGCAATGTGATTAAACTCTCTTGGAGTCCCGGCATGAGCGGAAACTACCTGCCCGTTGATTCTGTGAGCTATATACTAACTTTATTGGATAACAAGGGAATTCCAGGAGCCCCAGCAAACGGTACATTTTGGATTCTTTCGCCTCAAATATCCGGCTCAATACACCTACCGGTGCTGAGAACCTCCAACCCAAATATTGATGGATATGTCTTCCAATTCAAAGCTTCACTTATTCCAGAACCAGGGAGCTTTGCAACCATAATAGTTGGCATGCTTGGAATAGCAGGGAATTGGCTTAGAAGACGAAAAATAGCAAAAACCTGGTAATTTTTCCAGTAAGCATTTTTAACAGGTTGCGGAACAATTAGAATGCGCGTGTCCCTTACTTACCTCCTTTTAAAGTTGCCTTGCCCTTAATTGCAAGGCAACTTTAAATTTAATAGCCTTTTATCTAACTCTACCTACTTCCGCAGATAGAATATCTTTGCTAGACTAATATCCAAAGCGCTTCTAAGTTTCACGAAAAATATTCTTCGGGAACTTTAGCTAAAAGACTAACAATTATCAGCTTGGTTAGATTTGAAAAACAACTATTGTTCTTCAACTCCAGGAGGAAAATATGGAAACACAAACATCCGCCAGATTATTCGAAGAAGCACAGAAATACATTCCAGGCGGCGTAAATAGCCCAGTCCGAGCATTCAGGGCAGTCGGCGGCAAGCCCCTTTTCATAACACGTGGAAAAGGCGCATATATTTGGGATGCGGACGACAACCGATTTATAGATTATGTTGGCTCATGGGGCCCACTAATTTTAGGCCATGCGCATCCTCTTGTTGTGAACGCAATCTGCAAGACCGCAGAACGAGGACTAAGTTTTGGAGCAACAACTGAAGGCGAAATCGAACTTGCGAAATTGATAGTTTCGGCAGTGCCATCAATTGAGATGGTAAGGTTGGTTAGCTCGGGCACCGAAGCTGTGATGAGTGCAGTTCGCGTTGCACGCGGATATACAGGCCGCGATAAGATTGTAAAGTTCGAAGGTGGATACCATGGACACGCCGATTCCCTTCTCGCTAAAGCCGGGTCAGGTTTAGCAACTTTTGGTATCCCCGATAGTGCGGGAGTCCCGCCTTCCATAACTTCCGATACTATTGTACTTCCATATAACGATATTGATGCCGTGCGTATGCTTCTTGAATCAATCGGAAAAGAAATTGCTTGCATTATTGTCGAACCTGTCGCGGGAAATATGGGCGTAGTCCTGCCTAAGGAAAACTACCTAGCAGACCTTCGCGAATTAACGCATAAATATGGCATTGTCTTAATTTTCGATGAAGTTATTACAGGTTTTCGCCTTGCATATGGCGGAGCACAAGAGCTATACGGCGTAATTCCAGATTTGACAACCTTGGGCAAAATTATTGGCGGAGGTCTCCCTATCGGTGCATATGGCGGGAGACAAGAGATTATGGAGAAAGTCGCACCTCTGGGTCCCGTCTACCAAGCAGGAACTCTCTCTGGGAATCCTATTGCTGTTGCTGCTGGAATTGAAACCTTGCGAATTCTGCGTGATGAAAACCCTTATTCCACTATTGAGAAAAGAACAAGCCGCCTTGCCGACTCCTTAGCTGAAGCAGCTGGGAATTGCGGCATAGATGTTGCCATAAACCAAATTGGCTCTATGCTGACCGTTTTCTTCACAAATGAGAATGTGATTGACTATACTACTGCCAAAACTTCAGACACCCACCGTTATGCTACATTTTTCCAGGCAATGTTAGAAGAGGGCATTTACCTGGCGCCATCACAATTTGAAGCAGCATTTGTTTCAGCCGCACATACAGACGAGGATATTGACAAAACAATTGAAGCAAGCAAAAGGGCGATGTGCAAGCTACCTTAGAATAAAACTCAAGGCAACAATTTTACTATTTCTACAAAAGACTTGAGGCGGTCAATAGAATCGACATATTTAGTTTGATTTTCGCAGGTTGCCACTGCCAGACCAGAATCCACTTTGCCTAGCTCCGACAGATATTGTGCTGTCTTCTCCATATCTGCCTTATATTCCTCAATATATTTCAAACGATCCTCAGCCTTTGGATGCGTTCGAAGCCAGCTTGCGATTTTAATATCATTTGACAACTCCATATCCAAAAGCTTTCCAAGGAGAATAAAATTAGACTCTGGGTCGAACGATGTTCGTCTCACGTACATATACCCATATCGGTCAGCTTCCTTCTCATACTTTCGGTCGTAACCTCGCATTACGAGCTCTCGCACGAATTCGGCAAGAATGCTCATATCCTGGCCTGAAATAACACTCACCAATATTCCAATCGCAGCTGTTTTTTGCGCTCGCCTATACTGTTTCAAACCGTGCTCTTGTTCAACATGAGCAATTTCATGAGCAAGAACACAAGCGAGCTCATCATCCGACTCCAAAACATCCAGCATTCCCGAAGTAACATAGACATATCCGCCTGGTGCAGCAAATGCATTTATCTCACCCGAGTTTAGGACTGTGAAAATATAGTTGCGTTTTTTAAAACCGTTCGCCGCCAATATTTGGCGGCCTACTTTATCAACCCTTTCATGAAGCTGAGGATTTGTAGAAACGCGATAGTAGTATTCAATAAAACCTGCCACCTCAGCTCCAAGCATTGCTTCTGTGCTCTCAGCGCCAATTCTTTTACATAACTCCGGAAAACAAATCGCACAAGGCTTATAACCCAACTTCACAGCTTCGGATTGGTCAAGCTCCTGAGCGTTAACTGTCTTGGGCGGCAAATGGTGTGACCTCAACAGATGATAAAGCTTGCTCTTTGGGTTGCATAAAACTTTGCTCTCATGCGAATTCTTCGGCTCTCTTACTTTCATTCCGGGGATTTCTCGCTGCATGCGTTCAACAATAGAATCAGCAACTGATTGAACAAATGCTGGTCGCTCAAGCTCACTTTTGAGATTAAGGGGCCCAAGGTCAAGCTCCACAACCTTATCGCCTCTTATGTCATAAACCACCATGTCTAAGCTTATAAAATAACTTTTACCATATTTCACGAATACTTCTATATTTCCAACAAGGATGCCTTCAGCCTGAAGATTGCGTCGAATGCGATCGCTTCTAGCTATTAACTCTGGAAACTCTAACAGTTTCTTGTAACTATCGTTCTTCAGCACTGCTTTAGCTTCCGGCGAAAAAGCCTCTTGTAATTCCAAAGCCCTTGCCCCACCCTGCTCAGCAACCGTCTTGGCAAAGGCGTCTCGAAGCTCCTTTTCAATCTTGCCGTCATCTACCTCCTCTGATTTCCCCAAAATTGCTATGACGGCTCTAAATTGAGATGCGGACTCCTGAGCATATACAAATTCACCAAGGTGGGCAAAAAATAAAAGTGCAAAGAACATGCATAGCTTTCTCGACATTTTTAGAAACCTTCCCTGCCAAAACGCTATCTTATATACACCACTGAGGCCATTATATGCAGCCACCATTAAGGCTGTCAAACAACTATTAATTTCATACTTTTCCAAGATACCATGCTTGAAGGGCTATTATATCCAGATAGTTCATTACTACTAAGCGAAGTAATACCGCCCTTTACCCGCTTAACATTTTTTCGTATACTCAACACAAAGGTGATTAACATGTGCAAATATTTGATAGCTTTCTCAATTGCTTGTGTAATTACTATCCCTGCTACCGCAGCAAAAAGTAAAGAATTGATTTCTCCTTTTGGTATCGGATTGCATTCTATACAAGGTGATGTCAAAGAACACCAAATAGCCATCGAACAGTGCAAGGATGCCGGCATTAAGCTGGTGCGCGATGAGGTGCTTTGGCAGAATGTTGAAAAGGAAAAAGGCGTTCTCAAAATTGAAGACAAAGTCATGCAAAACATCGAAAATACACTGAAAGCTGGTCTTGAAATACTCCTAATTCTCGACTACGGCAATCCTCTATATGACAATGGAAACGCTCCGGTGTCAAAAGAAGCTGTTGAAGCATTTGCGAGGTACTGTGAGTTCATGACTAGATCGCTAAAAGGCAAGGTCAAATACTGGGAAGTTTGGAACGAACCAAATATCTTCTTTTGGAAACCTGCCCCAAATGCAAAAGACTATACCAATCTTTTGAAGGCTGCTTATAAAGCTTGCAAGAAAGGCAACCCTGACTGCAAAGTCATTGGTGCCTGCACATCCGGCATAGATTTAACTTTCATCGAGGCAATTCTAAAAGAAGGTGGGGCGAAATTTATGGACGCAATTTCTGTCCACCCTTACTGCTATCCAGACACGCCGGAACATGCAAACCTTGCCGCTAATTTATTACAGTTACGAGAATTGATTGATAAATATGGTATGAAAGGCAAGCCAATTTGGATTACCGAAATTGGCTGGCCAACGCATCAAAGCACAAATGGAGTAACACCTGAGGTTCAGGCGGCAATGCTCCCTCGCTCCTATATCGAGGCATTTTCTTCAGGTGTTGAGACAATCTTTTGGTATTGGCTTGGAAACGATGGTCCTGACCCAGCCTACAATGAGCATCATTTTGGACTTAGATTTGCAGATGGCTCACCAAAGCCAGCATTCCTCGCCTACAAAACAATGACAAGTGTTCTTGCCGAAGCCAAATTTGTCAATCCTTTTTGGATGAGCGAAGGAACGAAAGCATATCTATTTAGAAAAAATGACTCAGATATTCTGGCAATGTGGAGCGTAGACGGAAACAAAACAATTAGCTTCGTAATTAATAATCCCATAGAAATAACTAGCAGCTTAAATAACGAAAAAGACAAACTAACTTTGAAACCTGTTAATAATCTCGCTTCGCTCACTTTGACAGAAATCCCATGTTATGTAACTGTTGGAGGTAAGATAAATCCAGCTAGCATACTCCCGATAGGCGCATGTCAATTTTTGCCGCCACAGATGACAATAAAGCCCGGTGAAACTCAGTCTATAGGTATTCAAATTGCCAACCCAGGCAGCGATTCAATTGAAGGCGAGGTCAAAATATTATCGGAATTGGTAACCCCAAATATACTAAAGTTCAAAGTACAACCTGGCAAACGTGAGTTCCTAACATCCCGAATAAACATCCCAACTTCCTTCCCAAATGCCCTTCGTATACCTGCAGAGGTAACAATCAATGGAAGCTTAACAGCAAAACTCGAGCTCCTTGTAAAAACAGCACCCATTACCCAATCTGCAAACTGACGGACTCCTGTCTAGACTGGTTAACCGCTGAACGCAATGGGAAAAACTCAAATGAAGAATGATTTTCTTCAAAAGAGAGCCCTATGCGCAACGCCGAAATTGCAGAATTTCTAAACAATATTGCCGACATGCTCGAAATAAAGGGCGAAAACCCGTATAGAGTTCGAGCTTACCGCAACGCAGCCCGTGTAATCGAATCCCTTACAGAAGATATCGAGGATATCGCTCTTAGAGGTGAGCTCGACGAAGTTCCTAACATCGGCGAAAGCATAGCTGCAAAAATATCCGAATACCTTGAGACCGGCCGTTGTGAATATTATGAGCAACTAAAATCAGAAATTAACCCAGGAATTGCCAGATTACTAGAAGTACCCGGCGTTGGCCCTAAAAAAGCCAAATTATTTTATGAAGCGCTAGGCATAGATTCTGTTGAAAAACTTGAACAAGCAGCACGTGAGCACCGCCTTTCAAAGCTTCCGCGAATTAGCCAAAAGACCGAACAAAACATCCTAAACGCTATTGAACGCTTGAAAGCGAGAACAGGCCGAACGCCGCTTGGAATAGCTCTACCAACTGCATTAGAATTCCTTGAGATGCTACGCAGCTTTCCAGAAGTAAAGCGTGCTGATCTTGCCGGCAGTCTGCGCCGAATGCGAGAAACTATTGGAGATCTTGATCTTCTCGCTTCCTCCGACGAACTTGAAAAAGTAATGGACCGCTTTGTCAATTTGCCTATGGTAAAAGAAGTACTTGCAAAGGGGCCAACTAAAAGCAGTGTTGTTACTACAGATAATCTCCAAATTGATTTGCGTGTAATAAAACCACATGAGTACGGAGCGGCGTTGCAATATTTCACTGGCTCAAAGGCACATAACATTCACTTGCGAACAATTGCTGAAAGCCAAGGCTTAAAAATGAATGAATATGGTATCTTCCGCATATCCGACGGCAAGAGAATTGCGGGAGAAACAGAAGAGAGTATGTATGAAACACTCGGCATGGACTGGATGCCTCCCGAAATTCGTGAAGACATGGGCGAAATTGAGGCAGCACTAGAACACAGACTACCCCATTTAATTGAGGAGTCCGATCTTAAGGGTGATTTGCACGTGCATACCGACTGGAGTGATGGTCATAATACTTTAGAGGAAATGGTCAAATCAGCTCGCGAACGTGGGTTTGAATATCTTGTGATTTCAGACCATTCTGTATCTATGGGCTTTATCCATGGCCTCAGTTTGGACCGCATTTCTGAACAAAGAACTTTGATTGACGAACTCAATCGCAAATATCCCGACATACATATACTTCAGGGAATTGAAGTTAACATTCGTGCCGATGGTTCGCTAGACTATGACGATGATGTGCTTGCCCAGTTCGACGTGGTAACCGCATCCGTCCATAGCGGGATGGGGCAAAGTAGACGGGTTATTACCGAGCGAGTTATCAAAGCAATTAGCAACCCAAATGTGGATATTCTTGGCCACCCGACTGGACGAATTCTGGGCAAGCGTGACCCTTACGATCTAGACCTGGAGGCGGTCTTCCGTGTGGCAGCTGAAAATGGCACAGCAATGGAGATTAATTCAATGCCTGACCGTTTGGATTTAAAGGACACAGATGCTCGAATGGCGAAAGAAATGGGCGTAATGTTGGCAATAAATTCAGACGCCCACAGCACAGACCAGCTTCACGCGGTTCTTAAGTATGGAGTAGCCACCGCACGACGCGGATGGGCTGAACCCCAAAATGTTCTTAATGCTCTTCCCCTCAACAAACTACTCGAGTGGCTTAAAACAAAGCGAAAAAAACGCCCGCAAAAAGTAATACAAACTTCTGTGCTTCCCTTGAAAAATGAAAACTTCTGCCAGCCAGAAGGTTTTTAATACGAATAAATATCTACTTCCTTAATGGTTCAGCAAGCGAGTTAAACGTGTTGTCAATTCCCGTCCATTCGCAAAGTTGGGTTATTCCATCGGCTTTACACCGAGCGATGAAATCCTCAAGCCGCTTTAGCGTTTCTGCCTTCTGCTCAGGCGTTCCCTTTTCCCCTATTTGTTTGCATTCCCGGTATATTTTCACATACTCCAACGAAAGCCTGGCATGCTTCACCCGTCTTAGAACATCCTCATTGTCAGCCACCTTCTCTGCTTCATCAAAGAGCCTTTCACTCTCCGCTAGAATCTCTGGTGTTAGCCAAGGTTTATTTGGATCTTGCCAAATATCGCCATGAATGTTTTCTTTTCTCACTTTGTCATGGATTAAATCTAGAAACTGGCCAATGGGCTTCCCGGCTTTCCCAAAGAACCCATTGAGAAAATCAGCTATTATTGCCTTAGCATCCGCTTTTGTATTCCAAAGAAGCTTAGCGATAAGATATGCCTTCAAATCATCCATAAATCCAGCACCGCCATACGGACCCCAACCTGCATTATAAGTCCCCTGGCAGAAGATGCCCTTTACGCCGTGCTTCTTATACATTGGCAGGTCCGCCGCAAGCTCCTCAAGGTCAGGCAAAGGCATTAGGTAATGTGGAAATACAGTATTATAGTGCCAAATATAAAGAACATCCGCAATTTTATTCCAATTTCTCAAATTCTCCAT